>DAOTWV010000087.1:0-19213 GCA_034435695.1 Anaerolineales bacterium
CTATTCGATACCTGACCGTCTGTCAGCCGTTTCCTGGGTGGGCAGCGCACCGAACCGAGCCTGCCTCCCCAGGCGCTGTGTCATGGCAAAAATTGTGCCGTGGCAGGTAGCGATAGCGTGCTGCAATTCAGGTCTTGAAACAATTTGGCGAGGAAACCCGCATGCGCATACTTACCGATTCTCAAGAAGCACTGCTGAAGGAAGAACGTCATCTGTTGAGCGACTTGCAAACCCTGCTCACGCGCTTCGATGCTTCTCCCGAAGACCTGGAAACGCTCAAGGATTCGTTGCTGCAACTGGATGAATTCTTTCTTCTGGTCGTGGTGGGCGAGTTCAACGCTGGGAAAAGCGCCTTCATCAACGCGCTTTTGGGGCAGCAGGTACTGAAGGAGGGAGTCACCCCTACCACTACTCAGGTCAACGTATTGCGTTATGGCGATGAGGTATCCCGGCAAGTGCGCAGCGCTCACCTGCACGAGATAACAGCCCCTCTTCCCATCCTCAAGGAACTGAGCATTGTGGACACGCCGGGGACGAATGCCATCGTGCGCGAACACGAGGTCATTACCTCCCGTTTTGTGCCCCGCGCCGACCTGGTGCTTTTCATCACCTCCGCTGACCGTCCGTTTACCGAGAGTGAGCGCGCCTTCCTGGAGAAAATCCGCGATTGGGGCAAAAAAGTGGTGGTGGTTATCAACAAAGTGGATATCCTCCACAGTGACGCTGACCTGGAGCAAATCCGCACCTTCATCACTGAGAACGCGCGTACCCTGTTGGGAATTTCCCCGGAAATTTTCCCTGTGAGTGCCCGTCTGGCGTTGCAGGCTCGTCAGGGGCAACCGCAACTATGGCCTGCCAGCCGTTTTGAAGCCCTGGAAACCTACATCCAGGAGACACTGGATGAGACCGGGCGTCTGAAACTCAAATTTGCCAACCCTCTGGGGGTTGCTCTCCACCTGACGCGGCGTTACGGCGATATCGTGCAGCAGCGCCTCGACCTGCTTCGAGATGATTTCTCCTTGTTGGAGGATGTCGAGCGCCAACTGGAAGTGTATCGCGCCGACATGGAACGCGATTTCAACTACCGCATGGCCGATATCGAAAACGTGCTCTATGAGATGGAGCGCCGCGGAAACCAGTATTTTGCCGAAACCATGCGCCTGGGGCGCATCTTCGACTTGCTGGATAAAGAGCGCATCCGCAGCGAATTTGAGCGCAAAGTGGTGGCCGATGCCCCGCAACACGTCAGTGACCGGGTCAACGAACTGATTGACTGGATGGTTGAATCTGACCTGCGTCAATGGCAGGCCGTGACTGAGCACCTGGCAGAACGCCGACGAGAGCATCGCGAGCGCATTGTCGGGGATGTGGGGACGTTCCAGTATGACCGCGAACACCTGATTGACCGGGTGGGCGAGCGCTCCCGACGCGTGGTGGAGCAATACGACCGTCAGGCTGAGGCCAATCAAATTGCCGAACAATCCCAGACGGCTGTTGCGGCCATGGCTGCCATGGAAGTTGGCGCGGTGGGGCTGGGAGCGCTTATCACGGCTATCGCCACAACCGTGGCCGCAGATGTCACTGGCCTGCTCCTGGCTGGCACGGTGGCGGCTTTGGGGCTGTTTATCATTCCCGCTCGCCGACGGATGGCACAGAAGGAACTGGCTTCTCGCCTGGACGCCATGCGCACCGACCTGCTCACCGCGTTACGCACTCCCTTTGCCCAGGAGATGCAACGCAGCATTCAGCGCATCAATGAGGCCATTGCGCCTTACACACGCTTCGTGCGTGCAGAGCGCGAGAAATTGCACGAAGTCCAGGAAGAACTGGAACGTATTCGCGCCGGCCTGGAGCGCCTCAAATCCGAAATCGAAGCGGAATAAACGGGAGATAAAAGGGGCATACCTGGTTGCGGAGTAAGAAGCCATGTATTCGCAACCAGGTACGCTGGTGTTATCTCCGCTCTTGAAAACCCATCACTGCGCTTGCTATGATGAATGCCAGCAGAACCATCCCCTCGCCAGCGGCGATTTTTCCTGCTGAGTAGCCTAGCGCGGAACCCAGAATGCCGACTCCCCCCAGGCCAGTGAGCGCAAGAATGGCCATGAAGGTCTGCCACGCCTTTCGGTTGCCCACAGATGAAAGGCCAATGACCACGACGAATAACGTCCAGGCAGTGAACAGTATCCACGCCAGGTTGAAGTGCAGCAAATCTCCGAGCGCGACCACCAGGGAGACCCCACCCCCCAGGAGAATGATGATGTTCGCCGCGCGCCGACCAAACACTACGGCCAGGAATACCCAGCCGAGCGCCAGTGTGGCTGCCAGGATGAGAAATAATCGCATGCGAGCCTCCTTTTCATCGTCTTGCCAGCGGGCACAAGCGCACGAGGTAGAAGAGGCGAGATGTGCGCTTCATGCCCAGGTGGTGATGCCACAGACAGGGTGGTTTGCATTTCAATTTCTCGTTCCCGTTCAGGACAGTCGCGCTCTCCATTGCTCGATGCCTTGTGGGGCGGCAGCGATTGAGGGCGGCTTGCCCATTCCGTAACCTGCGTCGGTGCAGCCTGCAAAGCCAAAGTGTTTACTTGACGATGAGCGCTGCATGCGGGGCGTGGTAGGCAATTTTCCGCGCTACACTTCCCAGCAGCCAGCGGGCTATGCCGCTTTCGCCGCGGTGCGCCGTTACAATCAGGTCGCTGTCGTTTCGACGGGCGTAGTTGATTAATTCCGTAGCGGCATCACCGCGCAACAAGACGCTTTCCGTCGAAATGTCCTTTTGCAGCCTGGCGCGCAAATCTCGCAGCAACGCCTCGCCCTGCGCTTCTTCTGCCGCGGCCTGTTTTTCCATTGCGGCGCGCTCTTCTTCGCTTATCTGTGGAATGTAGATATCCTCACCGGGATAGGATGCCCAGGCCTGCAACATACGCTCTGGTGAGGGGGTAGGAGGCAAAACGTGCAACAGGGTGCAGGATGCCTCCGGAGGGCAGGGGAAGCGATTGCCCAGATACTCCAGACAACGCACGGTAAACTCCGATTCATCCACGCCAACCAGAACACGGCGTAAACCCTGATAGGGGGCGTGTACCACCATGACAGGCTGCTCTGCGTGTTCCAGTACCTGTTGGGCGACGCCTCCCAGCAGGAAGCCTAACGTGGCGCGCAACCCTTTGGCTCCCATCACAATCAAATCGGGGTGTGCCTTCGAGGCGCGGCGCAAAATCTCCTCTGCCGGGTCACCTGTGATAATTTCTGCCCGCACCAGCGCCTCGGAATCCGCTAAAGCATCTACGCTTTGCCTTGTCAGCGCCTCTATCGCCCAGTAATTCGAGGCATGGCGCGGAATCATCACCGACAGCACTTCGACCGAATCCGTTTCCCGCAGCGGCAACTCGCGTACCAGTTGCAACGCAGCATGCGCATGTTCCGAACCATCAATGGCCAGCAAAATGTGAAAAGGGGATGCACGGGTGGACATGATAAACCTCCTCCAGCAGTACACGGAAACGTGGCTTACCGGCAGGAATGCAGCCCCCATGCGTAACAGTTGAGTCAGGTGCTCCAGGGAGGATGATGTACTTCTAGTGTAGCCGGTTTTGCATCACGGGTCAATCATTGTTGGGTATAATGTTTGCACTCGCAACTGCAAATGACCTGACACCAGAGCATCCTCATCATCCCTTTCCTCCTCATCAACCCTTTCATCCCTTTCATCTGTGGTTTCATCTGTGGTTTCGTCTGTGGTTTCGTCTGTGGTCTACACATTTACCCTACTGGAGGACAATCATGCCCAAGGCCCTTCGCCTGTACCACATCGTCGCACTGTCGTTTCTGCTCTCTGCCTGTGGCCTGCTTGGTGGAAACCCCAACCCGCCTCCCCCGCCTGTTCTCTCTCCAACCAATTCGGGTAGCCCTTCCGTCCCGACAGATACCCCGCAGGTTGAAGTAGGGGTACCGCCAATCCCTGCCTCGCCCACCCCGCCCCCGCCCAGCGGAGCGGTAATGGCAACCGAAACCCCCGTTCCCACGCCTACCCCTACCACCCCCCTGTGGCCGTACCAGGTACAGGCAGGTTCACCAACCTACCTGCCCAACCTTTTCCACGGCAACAAAGATTGCAACTGGATGGGAGTCGGCGGCCAGGTCCTGGGAGTGGATGGCAAGCCTGTAACAGACTTCCTTGTGGTAGAGGTCAGTGGACGCATTGCCGGCCTGCCTATCAACGAACTGGCTGGTGTCAACATGGCCCCCGATTACGGTGAGGGCGGCTTCGAAATCACCCTTGCCAATCAGCCGCTGGGAAGCACCGGGGCGCTGCAAATTCGCCTCTACGATGCCAACCTCAACCCGCTTTCTGCCCCCTTTACCTTCGATACGCATCCCTCGTGCAGTGAAAACCTGATACTCTTCCAGTTCACTGCCAACCCGGCGGCCTTCCCCACCCCCACACCCACCAGTACCCCCACGAACACGCCCTTCGTCCCCTCGCACTTCATCTACCTGCCGCTTATCATCCGGTAACCCGTATGCCCTTCCCTGACCATTTTGCCTTGTTGGCACCATTTTACGAGAAACTAATACCCCTGAGGGATGCGGAAGCCCTGGTGCGGCACCTTGCCCTGCCGGTGGATGGCCCCATTCTGGATGCAGGCGGCGGCACGGGGCGGGTGGCTGCTGCCCTAAGGGAACACGCACCCCTCGTGGTTGTCGCCGACGAATCCCTCTCCATGCTGCGGCAGGCCGCCCGAAAAGACGGCCTCGCCCCCCTGGGCGCGCACACCGAATCCCTGCCCTTCCCGAAGGACACCTTCCCGCGCATCCTCATGGTGGATGCCCTGCATCACGTCGCCGACCAGCAACGTACTGCCCGCGAACTGTGGCGGGTGCTTGCTCCTGGCGGCTTGCTGGTCATCGAAGAGCCGGATGTACGCCGGCCACTGGTCAAAGGCATTGCCGTGTTCGAGAAACTGGCGCTCATGCGCAGCCATTTCCTGTCGCCTCCGCACATCGCGGCGCTCTTCCCGCCTGCCACAGCCAGCATTCTCACTGACGACTTCAATGCCTGGGTACTGATTCGCAAACCATGATACTCTTTTTCCTCCTTCTGGGCTACCTGAGCGGCTCTTTGTCTTTTGCCGTGTGGATTACCCGCTGGCGCACCGGAACGGATATCCGTGCGACTGGTTCCGGGCATGCGACGACAACCAACGTCATCCGCACCCAGGGGTTTGGGTGGGGGGCGTTGGTCTTGTTGCTGGATATCACCAAAGGGTTTTTGCCCGTGTACCTGGTTTTACGCCTGGATGCCCCCTGGTATTGGGCTGTTCTTACCGGCGTATGCGCGGTTGCCGGGCACATCTGGCCGCTCTTTGCCGGTTTTCGGGGCGGCATGGGGCTGGCAACCACGGCTGGCGGGCTACTGGCGTTGTATCCTTTGAGTTTTCCGGTAGGGCTGGGAATTTTGATTGTCCTTCTGCTGACCTTGCGGCACGGCGCGCGCGCCAGCGTCTTCGCTGCACTGGCGCTTGCCCCTGTGTACATCGCATTGCATTTCCCCGCAAATGTCGTGTGGTTTGCAGCCCTGGATGGCGTGTTGATTGCGGTTCGTTTTGCCTCCGACTGGCAGAGGCAATACCGGGAACTCTGGCTGGACCGCGAAAACTGACTCAACAAATGCGCGGCAACATCTCTCCGGCCAGCATATCCACCAGCCGGGTTGTGCCCAGCGGCGTGCGCAGTAGCACCCGTCCTGCAGGCTCTGCGCTCACCTCGCCAATGATGGCCGCATTTTCTCCATAGGGTGCGGCGCGCATGGCAGCCAGCACCGCATCCGCGGCTTCACGCGCTACGATGGCAAGCAACTTGCCTTCATTGGCGATGTACAACGGGTCGAAGCCCAGTAATGCACAGGTCGAGCGCACAGCCTCGCTCATGGGCAGCGCGGTCTCCTCCAGCACGATACCCACGCCAGATTGTTGGGCGATTTCGTTTAGCGTGGTGGCCACCCCGCCGCGGGTCGGGTCACGCAGCACATGTACCGCCTGTGCGTCCACGGCAAGCATTGCCTGCACCAGGTGATTCAGGGGGGCGACGTCGCTTTCCACCTCGGTCTCGAATCCCAGTTCACCCCGCGCGCTCAGTACGGCAATACCGTGGTCGCCAATCGTACCGGATACCATGACCACATCACCGGGCTTTGCCTGTGCCCCGGCAATGTGAAGCCCCGCGGGGCGCATGCCGAGGCCTGCCGTGGTGATGTACAGCCCGTCGGCTTTGCCTTTTTGCACCACTTTGGTATCTCCGGCCACCAGAGTGACTCCGGCTTCCTGGGCGGCTGCCTGCATGGATTCCACCACGCGCTCCAGGGTGTTGATTGCCAGGCCCTCTTCGAGGATGAAGCCAGCCGTCAGGTAGCGCGGCCGGGCGCCCATCATCGCCAGGTCGTTGACCGTGCCGCAAACGGCCAGCCTGCCAATATCCCCGCCAGGGAAGAACAACGGCCACACCACATGCGAATCGGTGCTCAAGGCCAGCGTGTGCCCCTCGATAGATGGCAGGATGGCGGCATCGTCCGCGGCATCCAGCATGGGGTTGCTGAAATGCTTGCGGAACAGGCGCGCAATCAGGTCGTGGCTCATTTGTCCACCGCTGCCATGTCCCAGGACGATGCGTTCATCATGGGGCAGCGGCAAAGGGCAGACCGGGCCTTCCATAGCGGGCAGGGAGTCATTTGCGGGGGAGTAATCGTTCACGTCCATAGCGGTAATAAGCGGCGCACGCGCCTTCTGAGGAGACCATGGTTGCCCCCAGCGGAGATTGGGGGGTGCATTGTACCCCAAAAGCGGGGCACTGATGCGGTTTTTTGCGTCCCTGTAAGATTTCACCGGCAATACACAGGGGCGATTCTTCGGCTTGTATGTCGGCTACTGCAAAGCGCAGGGCGGCATCGAAGGCGGCGAATTCTGGCCGCAGGCGCCAGCCGCTTTGGGGGATGCGGCCGATGCCGCGCCACTGACGGTCGCACGGCTCGAAAACCTGCTGGATGACCTGCTGTGCCGGCAGATTCCCCGCACGCGTAACGGCGCGTGGGTATGCATTTTCCACGCCCACTTCCCCGGCCTCCAGCATCTGTACCACGCGCAGTACGCCGCGCAAAATATCCAGCGGCTCGAAGCCTGTCACTGCCATGGGCACGCCGTATTGTTCTGCGATGGGCGGGTATTCGTGGTAGCCCATGACGGCGCATACATGCCCCGCCAGTAGAAAGCCCTGCACGCGGTTACCGGGGCTGCTCAAAATGGCGTGCATGGCGGGCGGGACACGCACGTGTGAGACCAGCATGCTATAGTTCGCCAACCCCAGGGCGCGGGCCTGCAAAACGCTCATGGCGTTTGGAGGGGCTGTCGTCTCGAAACCGATACCAAAGAACACCACCTGCCGGTCGGGATTTTCCTGTGCCAGGCGCACCGCGTCCAACGGAGAATACACTACCCGCACATCCCCGCCGGCCGCGCGGATGGAGAACAAATCCCGACGGGAGCCGGGGACGCGCAGCATATCGCCATAGGAGCAAAAAATCACTTCTGGACGTGCCGCAATGGCGAGAGCACGGTCAATCTGTTCCAGGGGAGTGACGCACACCGGGCAGCCGGGGCCGTGTACCAGTTCGATTTCCGGGGGCAGCAACTGGTCTAATCCGTAGCGCATGATGGCGTGCGTTTGTCCGCCGCAAATTTCCATCAACACCCAGGGACGGGTAACGGTTTGGGCTATTTCTCGCAACAGGGCCTTGGCCAGCGCGGGGTCGCGGAAAGATTCACTGTATTTCATTCCGGTTCCTCGCCCAACTCCGCCTGGATGTCAAAGAGTTCCTGCAAAGCGTTCAGACTTGCGCGCGCTTCCTCTTCGCTCAATACACTGATGGCAAAGCCGGCATGGACAACCACATATTCCCCTGTCTGGGCTTCCGGCACGTAGGCCAGACAGACATCCCGCTGTGTGCCGCCAAAATCTACCTTGCCCATCTTGAGGCCGTTTTGTTCCCAGGTGTGGAGTATCTTACCAGGAATGCCGAGACACATGACCAACGCTCCTTTCTCTCTCACGCGCGCAGGCGGTGGATAGCGATAACAGCCTGACCTACGGCCAGACCACCATCATTGGGGGGAATACGGCGATGGATGAAAACTTCGAAATCATCGTGCCGCAACGTTTCCACCACACGCCCCAACAGGGTGACGTTTTGCCATACGCCGCCGCTCAATGCCACACGGCGTGCGCCGTGCTTTTCCCGAATGCGGCGGCAGACTTCATGCACCATCATGGCGATACTGTTGTGGAAACGCGCAGCAATCACGGGTTGCGGTACGCCATCGCGCAAATCATCCACAATGCGCCGTACCATCAGCACGGGGTCAATGACCTGCCCGGTAATCAACATGGGGTAGATGCCAAATTGCGAATCGGCCACACCGGCTTCCAGTTCGATGGCAGCCTGTCCCTCGTAGGTGATAGCGTGACGCACCCCCGTGAGAGAAGCAACGGCATCGAATAACCGCCCCATGCTGGAGGTCAATGGCGCATTCAAACCGCTTTCCAGTTGTTTTTGCAGGCCTTCCAGCAGGTGTGGCTGGAGGCGTTGTTGTTCCAGCGCGTAATGTACCGGGGGAAGGTCTTGAGTCCAGGGAATCTCGGCGCGTTCCAGCCAGGCAAGCGCCAGCCGCCAGGGGTTGCGTACGGCCAGGTCGCCGCCAGCCAGGGGGATGTAATCCAGGTGGTAGAGGCGCTCGAAATCCCGGTATGTGCTGAGCAGGAACTCGCCGCCCCAGATGTGCCCATCCGTGCCGTAACCGGTGCCGTCGAAAGATACGCCGATGACGGGTTCCGCGTCATCCAGTTGGTGTTCGGCCATGCAGGCGGCAATGTGGGCGTGATGATGTTGCACCTGCACCAGGGGCAAGGATTCTTTCGCTGCCCGTTGTTGGGCGTAGCGGGTGCTCAGGTAATCAGGATGCATGTCGCAGGCCAGCGCCTGCGGGCGGACACGGAAAAGGTGTTCCATGTGCATCACGGCCTGCTCGAAGGCGCGCAGCGTTTCGTAATTGCCCATATCGCCAATGTGCTGGCTGGGAAAGGCGTAATGCCCGTTGGTGAGGCAAAAGGTGTTCTTCAATTCGCTGCCGGTAGCCAGGAGCGGCGGGCTTTTGTGTGGCAGGGTGAGGGGACGCGGGGCGTAGCCGCGGGCGCGGCGTATGGGGTAGGGGTGCCCCTGGAAGACGCGCACGACCGAATCGTCACAGCGCACATGGATAGCGCGGTTGTGCATCAGGAAGGCATCTGCCAGGGAGGCCAGCCGTTTGCGGGCTTCTTCGTTGTCGCACACCAGCGGTTCTTCGCTCAGATTGCCGCTGGTCATCACCAGGGTATCGGGCATGTTTTCCCCCGGCTCCAGTAGCAGGTAATGCAACGGCGTGTAGGGCAGCATTACGCCGAGAGTGTTCTGGCCTGGGGCTACCTGGGGAGCGATGGGTGCCTTGGGGTGCTGTTCGAGAATGACGATAGGGTGTTCGGGGGAGGTGAGCAACTCGCGTGCCGCCTGCCCAAGCACACAATACCGCTGTGCAGTTTCCAGGTCTGCCATCATGACGGCAAAGGGTTTGTCGGCGCGCCCCTTACGGCGGCGCAGCGTGGCAACGGCCGCGGGATTGGAAGCATCGCAGGCCAGATGAAAACCGCCCAGCCCCTTGATGGCTACGATACCGCCCTCCGCCAGGATGCGGCGTGCGGCTTGCAGGGCGGCTTCCCCGTGGGCTTCGCCCGGCTCCAGCCAGATGTGCGGTCCGCACTCCGGGCAGGCCACTGGCTGAGCGTGGAAACGGCGGTCGGCGGGGTCGTGATATTCCTGCGCACAGGCCGCACACATGCGGAAGGGAGCCATGGTGGTGTATGGCCGGTCGTAGGGGATATCGCGGATGATGGTGAACCGCGGCCCGCAATTGGTGCAGTTGATGAAAGGGTAGCGGTAACGCCGGTCGGCGGGGTCGAATAACTCGCGCAGGCAATCGGGGCAGATGCTTACATCGGGAGAGACCGGCTGAAAGGCATTGGGGAGGGGGTGGGAGGGCGCGATTTCGAAACGGGTGTACCCATGCAAGGGGGCAGACTCCACTTGAAGGGCGTCTATGTGCGCCAGGGGAGGGGCTTCCTCCCTGAGGGCGCGCAGGAAGGCCTCCAGAGTGTCTTCCTGCCCTTCGACGGTGATATCCACGCCCTGCGAGGTGTTCCGTACCCAGCCGTTCAGGCGCAGGCGCGTGGCCAGGGTGTGTACAAAAGGACGAAACCCGACGCCCTGGACGATGCCATCGATGTGGATGTGGAGGCTTTTCAGGTCTTTCATGGGGCTTTGATGGATGCGATGCCGGCGTGGAGCCAATCGAGCCAGGCGCTTAGCCCCTCGCCGGTCTGGCAGGAGAGCGGGAAGGTATGCAGGCCGGGGTTGAGCGCCTGGACGCCGCGCTGAAAGTATTCCATGCGGAAGGGGATGTAGGGCAGGAGGTCGATTTTGTTGAGCACCAGGGCGTGCACCCCGCGGTACATGGCGGGGTATTTGTAGGGTTTGTCATCACCTTCGGGGACGGATGCGACCAATACGTTGCGATGGGTGCCGAGTGCAAATTCTGCGGGGCAAATCAGATTGCCCACGTTTTCCACAATCAGCAGGTCGAATGCCTCCAGAGAAATGCCGCGCAATGCTTCGTGGAGCATTGGGGCGTCCAGATGACAGTTTCCCCCCGTGTTGATTTGTACGGCATGGGCGCCAGCAGCCGCGGCGCGTTCCACGTCTATGGGAGCGATATCGCCATCGATGACCAGCACGCGGTATGTTTTCCCCAGAGTTTGCAGTGTGCGCTCGATGAGGGAGGTCTTGCCTGCACCGGGGGAGGCCATCACGTTGATGGCAAAAATGCCGTGCGCATCGAGTAAAGCCCGGTTTTGGGCGGCTACCTGGTCGTTGGCGTTGAAGATTTCTTCTTGGACGGAGATTTTGGTCATGGTTCAGGGGGTGTCGGCTTCCAGGGATTCCAGGTAGAATTCGTTGCCCTGCGTGAGTTGCAGGCGTACACTGTTGCAGCGCGGGCAGGGCAGGGCTTCGGAGGGAGAAAAAGTGTGGCCGCAATCCTGACAGGTCATGCGTGCCGGAATACGTTTGAAGTGCAAGCGCGCTCCTTCGGCGAGGGTGCCGCGGCTGAGGAAGTCCCAGTAGAATTGGACAGAGTCATCCACGATGGATGCCATTTCCCCAACCACGATGTACAGGTCGGTGACGCGGCTGGCGTTGTGGGCTTCGGCGTGTTTGAGTGTGAGCGCCAGCAGGTGTTCGGTGACGGCCAGTTCGTGCATACCGCTTACGGGGTCATGCTGCTTCTTGCTGGGTGATTTCGAGCATCAGCGGGGTTTCCAGGCGGAGCAGCGCAAACATCAGCAGGGCGGAAGTGATGCACCACACACACGTCGCGCCGATGACAAACGGCTCCAGGAAAGTCAGGTAGGCGCTGAAGAGGTTGCCGAAGAGCAGCATGGCCCACAGCAACAAGGCCGCCGTGGAGCGCATCCCTGCCGGCCCGCGTTGTTGCACCAGGAAGGCCAGTAGCACCGCGCTATAGCCCACCAACCCAAACACTCCCACGGGGATGCCGCCCAGCAACGTGGCGTAACGGCTTTGTTGTACGGTGTTGCAGTTGCCCAACGGCCCGCAAATGGCCTCGACGTGGTTGACTTCCACATAGGTCATGTAGTAAGCCACGCCAATGCCTGCTATGGCAAGCAAAGCCACCCACCAGGGGGAAAAATGGTAATCAGGGGCTTCCCCGTGGTAGTACAGGCGCATGGCATGTCCCAGTCCATAAAGCAAAGCCAGCAGGACGATGACGGCGATGCTGTTGGCCAGCGGGTCTTGCATGAAACGCACAAGGAACAGGGGCATGAATAGTCTCTCCTTTTGTGGGGCTTGTGTTGGGTGGGATTGCGAATTATCCCCCCTTTTTTATCATAGTTTTGCACAGGCTGCCAGCGTCAGGCGTCATAAAAAAACGCCTCCATTGTCACGAATTTCCCCCTGCTGCCTTGGGCATTTCAGCCCCGGCAACTGCCCGTAGCGCAACTGCTCGCCAGTTGCGACGGATAAAACAGCACAAAGAGTGCCCCTCAGGGTGCAAAGCGCCCGGTCGCAAGGTGTAGATTCAATGGCCGGATTGCGCTTCCTGGGGTGTTTTGCTGCGCAGGGCATGACGTACCCTGCACAGCAATTCGGGGAGCGCGCGTTGTACCGGGGGCGAGATGGGTGCACCGTATGCAAAGGCGGTAGTGTTGATAGAAAACAGCGTTGCCGGGGGATGATGGCCGGAGAGTGCCTGTACCGCAGCCAGCAGGGTACGCGGGTCGAAAAAGTGGGTGAGGTGTGTTTCCAGGCAGGTATCCGGGGTGATGTGTTCAACGTGCAGCGCACCAGGTGGTTCTGCCGCGCGGGCATCGATGAAAAACACCCGTCGGGCAGCGGCAACCTCCTCCACCAGGTCCATCGTCAACTGCTGGACGCAGAGCGTGCGGGTATCGGGCGGCAAGTCGTGGGCATTGAGGGCTTCAACGGAAGCCCATCCCAGGGCGTCATCGCCGCGGATAGGGTTGCCAATGCCGATGATGAGCGTCTCACACATGGCTAACGGGTGATTTCTGCCTGAAGTGAACCATCGGGTGCGAAGACCTGCACCTGCATGGGCATTTGCCCGATGGCGTGGGTGGAGCAAGAGAGGCAGGGGTCATAAGCACGCACGGCGGCCTCCACGCGATTGAGCAGGCCCTCGCGCACATCTCCGCCGTGGATATACGTTTTGGCAACGTTCTCAACAGCGGTGCTCATGGCCCAATTGTTGTGCCCGGTGGCCACAATCAGATTGACGCGTTCCAGTTGGCCCTCAGGGGTGACGTGATAATCGTGAATGAGGGTGCCGCGCGGTGCCTCCAGAATGCCCACCCCGCGGGGGTGCATCTCCCGGCGGGTGTTGATGATGTCTGTGCTCAGGATGTCGGGGTCATCCAACAAAATGTGGACGCGCTCGATGCAAAACAGGACTTCGATGAGGCGGGCGTAGTGGTAGTACAGGGTGTTTTCCACCGGTCCACCGGGGTTGAGCGCCTTGAAAGCCTGCAATTCGGCGTTGGCCAACGGCGTGTCTATGTGGGTGGCAACGTTCAGGCGTCCCAGCGCGCCCACGCGGTACACGCCATCCGGGTACCCTTTTGCCCGGTAGTAAGGGAATTTCAGATAACTCCACGGCTCGACGCGCTCGGCGATGTATTCCAGATAGTCTTTGCCCTGAAAGCGCGCCCATTGCTGGCCGTGCTGGTCTATCAGGCGGATATCGCCATCGTAGAGTTCCAGGCCCCCGCGTGGTGTGACCAGCCCCATGTAGCCGCTGGGGAAAACCGCAAAGCGCGCAATGTCCTCCTGGTGCTCTTCTGCCCATTGGCGCATGATGCCGATACCGGTACGGGTGGTTTCCAGCGCTTCGGAGTAACCTTCCAAAATCTGGTCGCGCTCGGCAGGGGTAAGCGCCTTGTTCACGCCGCCAGGTACGGCGAAATTGGGGTGCACCTTGCGGCCTCCCAGCATGCGGATGATTTCCTGCCCGAATTTGCGCAGGCGCACAGCACGCAACGCCAGTTCCCGGTCTGCCTGGATAAGCCCCACGACGTTGCGTTTGGCAGGCGCGGCATCGAACCCCAGCAGCAAATCTGGCCCGGCCAATTCAAAGAAGTGCATCCCGTGGCTCTGAATGACCTGCCCCATGTGCATCAACTCGCGCAGCAGGTGCGCTGGACGAGGCGGCTCGGCGCCGACAATCTGGTCGCCGGCTTTGGCGGCTGCCAGATGGTGACTCACCGGGCAGATGCCACAGATGCGTGGCGTAATCGCCGGCATCTCGAAGAACATGCGCCCCTCACAAAACTTTTCGAAGCCGCGGAACTCGTTGATGTGCAGGTAAGCGCGCTCCACGTCGCCTTCTTCGTTCAGGTAAATGGTGATTTTCGCGTGCCCCTCGATGCGCGTGACTGGTTCGATGGTGATTTTCTTCATGTGCGTGTTACTCCCAGTGCAGTTTGTCATCCTTGATTTGGGGAATGCGCCCCTGTGCCAGTTCCTTCAGCGCGTAGTAAATCACATCCGGGTGCGGCGGGCAACCGGGGATGAACACGTCTACCGGCGCAATTTCATGGAGCGCTTTGACGTCTTCGGGGACGCCCAGGTCGGGGTGTTGCGGAATTTGTGCGCTCTCGTCGTTGCTCTCGGCCTCGATGTAGGCGCGGCGCAGCGCAGCCAGCGTGCCGCACAGGTTGCGTTGGGCTATCACCCCGCCAAAAACAGCGCAATCCCCAAAAGCCACCAGGAGGCGGGCGCGTTCCCGCATGCGTTCGGTGACTTCGTGGTGCGTGCTCAGGTTGACCGCACCGCTCAAAATGCCCACCTCCACCCCTTCGGCATCCGGCGCTTTCAGGTCGGTGATGGGGGTGGCGCGGATATCGGCCAGTTCGGCGATTTCGGCGATGCGCTCATCGATATCCAGCAGCGACATGTGGCATCCGGCGCATGCGCCCAGCCAGTCGGAAGAAATTTTGGGTTTGCTCATGGTTTTAGCCTCGCATTGCGGCATGCAAACGTTGTAACGTCTCCAGTACGGTGGGAATGCCCGCCGGAGGGCGAATGGCGGCCTGCGCTTTTTGCAGGTTCCCCTGCAGGTTGATGTAGTGCCCGCTCTGTTCTTCCCAGGTGGCTGCAGGCAACACCACATCGGCACGCCTGGTCAGTTCCGATTCGTAGGCCGCCTGCACCAGCACGAAAGGCACGCCTTCCAGCCGTTGCAGCAGTGCAGGGTGGGGGGAATCGTCCCCCAGGAAGATGCAAGCCGCCTGCATGCCGTGCCCATCGAAGGGAGTCTGCAGGCCATAGTCAATGGCTGCCCGGCTATTTGCCTTGCCGTATAGCGGCAGCAGACGGGCATCGAAGCGCCTGGCGAGTTCCAGCAGGGCTTCCACACTTTCGATGGTGGCGTGGGATGTGAAGCCGCGCCCCACGATGATGACGGCCTTTTGGGCGGATTCCAGTAAACGGGCTGCCGCGGCCGCCTGGGGGGGAGATTCGGCCTCCCCCATGAGGGCGCGCAGCACCCTCAGGTCGGATTCGTCCCGCAGGATGACATCCGCCTGGGCGTCCAGCGGACTTTCCTCCCGCGTGCAGGTGATGAGAGACAGGTGTTCTGGCACACGACGGCGTATCAGGAACCCTGCCACCTGATGCTTGCGGCTCAGGTCTGCGCCCAGCACCAGGACGCAATCGGCGTCCTGCAAATCTTTCAGGGTGGCGCGGCGGCGGGTGGCCAGCGAGGCCTCCAGGCGGGGGTGGGTGACGTAGCCCTCTTCGATGCTGGTCACCACATCGGCCTGCAGCGTATCCCGGAACAGACGGATGAAAGCCGCCATGCTTTCATTGGGTTGACGGGTGGAAATCAGGGCTGCCAGTGGGACGCTTGAAGCCATGCGTCCGGTGATGACGTGCAGGGCCTCTTCCCAGGTGGCTGGCTTTTGGGTGCCATTACGGCGCAAGAGAGGCGTGTGCAGGCGTTTTTCCTGCCGGTAGAGCGGCTTGAAGCGCCCGTCCTCACACAGCAGGCCGCTGTTTACTGGCGCTTCCCAGTTGCTTTCGATACGCAGCAGATGATTGTCGCGTGTCCGTAGCAGCACCCCGCACCCTACACTGCATCCGAGACAAATGCTCTGCACCGCCTCGGTTTGCGGTTGCAGCCCGCGGTAGGTGCTGTAACGGTCCATCAACGCACCGGTAGGGCATACCTGCAGGCAAGTGCCGCAGCGAATGCAGGTGCTCTCTCCCAGGGGGAGGCCTGCATCGGCTACCAGCAAGGCATCTGCGCCGCGGTTCTGGATGCCCAGGGTGTGGTTGCCGACCAGTTCGCCGCAGGCGCGCACACACCGGCGGCACAGGATGCAGCGATTGTTATCCAGCACGAAGTAGGGGTGCGAGGCATCCACGGGGAAAGATTTCCACGCGGGTTGCATTGGCCAGTGGGTCATTTCCTCGCGCAAGGCAGCGTTTTGCAGGTCGCAGTCTGCGCCGCTCACCTGACAGTACATGCAGAAATGGTTGCGCTCACTGAAGAGCATCCCCAAGACCATGCGGCGGGCTTCGTGTACCCGCGGCGTGTCGGTGCGTACCTGCATGCCCTCGAAGACGGGCAGGGTGCAGGATGTTTGCAGCATGCGCGTCCCTTCGACCTCCACGACGCACAGGCGGCAGCCGCCGTAAGGCGTCAGGTGCGCGAAATCGCATAGTTTGGGAATGGAAATCCCGTGCATTTCGGCTGCCCGCAGCACGGTGATTCCTTCCGGCACTTCCAGAGGCTGACCATCAATCGTAATTTGTGGCATAGGTGCTTATCCGTGGAATTGTGTTTCAGGGCTGTATGTTGCAAATGCCAGTGGGGCACACTTTCAGGCGGGCATGGGCTTCCACTTCGGCGCGGTAATGTTCCAGGATGCCTTTGAGGGGAACGGCGGCGGTGCTGCCCAGCCCACAATTGGAAAGTTGCGCCATGGTATCGGCTATGTAGCGCAGTTCTTCGAGGTCATTCAGGCTGCCCTGTCCGCGGCTCAAGCGCGTCAACAGCCGCCAGGCGCGCTTTGTCCCTACCCGACAGGGGGTACATTTGCCGCAACTCTCTCTGCGGAAGAAGTTGAGCAGGGCACAGGCCAGGTCAACCACGCAGGTATCCTCGTTGCAAATGAGCAATGCGCCGGAGCCGAGGGAAACCCCTGCCTTGCGGTAGGAGTCGAAGTCCATGGGCGTATCTTGCAAACTGGAGGGCACAATCGAGCCGCTGGAACCGCCGGTTTGTGCCAGTTTGAAGCGCTTGCCGTCTTTCATACCCCCGCCGTAAATCGTGATGACTTCGCGCAGGGTAATGCCCATCGGCACTTCGATGACGCCGGTGTGGTTGACGTTCCCCAGGATGCTGTACACTTTGGTGCCTGGGCTGGAGGGCGTGCCAAACTGGCGATACCATTCCCAGCCGTTTTTCAGGATGGGAGGAATGTTGGCCAGGGTTTCTACATTGTTGACCAGGGTGGGGTGCCCCCACAGGCCGCGGGTGGTGGGGTAGGGCGGACGGGAGCGAGGTTCCCCTCGCCGGCCCTCGAGGGATTCCAGCAGAGCGGTTTCCTCACCGCAAATGTAGGCTCCCGCGCCACTGTGTACCTGCAGGTCGAAGGAGAAACCCGTTCCCAGGATGTCCTCTCCCAACAGGTGGTGTGCTCGTGCCTGCTGAATGGCTCTACGCAGGCGTTCTTGTGCCAGCGGGTATTCTCCGCGGACGTAAATGTACCCCTCGCGTGCGCCGACTGCATAGGCGGCAATCAAAATGCCTTCCAGCACGCTGTGCGGGTCTCCCTCCATGATGACGCGGTCTTTGAATGTGCCTGGTTCGCTTTCGTCGGCATTGCAAATGACGTATTTGTGTTCTCCCTGCGCTGAAGCCACAAACCGCCATTTCAGCCCGGCCAGGAAGCCAGCCCCACCGCGTCCTTGCAGTCCCGATTTGTACACCATATCGATGATTTCCTGCGGTGTCATCTGTGTGAGTGCTTGCCGCAGGGCGGTGTAGCCTCCGTGTTCGATGTATTCTTCGATACTGTTGGGGTCTATGTGCCCCACGCGTTTGAGCACAATGTGTTGCTCGGCAGGCAGGGCGCCTTTGCGGGTGCGCAGCCAGGCGACGCTACCAGAAAGTGCCTGCCGGGGGGCTTGCAAGGCTGGAACGATGCGCCCGGCAACCAGATGCTCTTTCACCAGTTGCGGCACGTTTTCGGGTTGTACAGGGCCGTAGATGGCCGCCTCAGGGTACACAATGACCAGCGGGGCTACGCTGTGCCTGCCCACATCGCTGATGGTGTACACGGCCACCTGTTGGCTCAACCCATGGCGTTGAATTTCCTCCTGAAAGCGCTCGTACACAGCCTGTGCACCGCGGCTCATGCTGAATGGGTCGCTGGAAATCAAAACCATGTTGCGGACAGATGCCATAGAGTGCTCCTAATCGTACTGCGCCAGAATTTCGGCTACCTTGTCAGGTGTCAGGTTGCCGTGCAGGTCGTCGTCCACCAGCATTACCGGTCCAACAGCACAACTACCTGTGCAACTGGTGGTAAGCAGCGTCCACTTGCCATCGGGAGAGGTCTCTCCGGGGGCGATGCCAAGGGTATCCAACAGGGCCTGCCAGGTTTCTCTGCCGCCCGAAACATGACAGGGCGCGTTTTCGCAGAACTGAATGACGTGTTTGCCCCGCGCTTCTGTGGCAATCATGGTGTAAAACGTGGCCACGGAGAAAATTTCGCTGATGGGGATGCGCATCTGGCGGGAGATTTCTGCCATGGCCAGGGTGGGGACGTAGCCCAGTGTGCGGTTGACATCCAGCAATATGGGGATGAGTTCTCCGCGAGTGGTTCCATGTGCCTCGATGGCTGTGTGCACTGCCCCCACGATTTGTTCGCTACTGAGTGTTGTGTCCACTGCAGCCTCCTGTATCCTGATACCAGGGACTTTCCCGGCGGCTTATTTGTACCTTATTTCACAATGCGGCGGTAGTGACAAATATCCGTGTTTTTAAACCAAAAAGCGGGATGGAAATCACTCCATCCCGCTTTTCTGAAGGAAATGAGGGGTATCATTCTTCTTTTGTGTCCTCATCCTCGCCTTGCAGGCCCTCGCGGAAGGCGCGAATACCGCTGCCAAGTTCGCCGGCAATGCGGCTGATGCGTCCCACACCAAACAAGAGCAGGATGATAAGCAGAATGATAATGAGTTCGGTAGGTCCAAGGTTCATAGGGGTTACCTCCAGGGGGAATGCCGTCTGAGGCATAGATATGCGTATTGTACCGCGTTTTTCCTGGACCCGTGGCTGGAAAGCAGAAATTCCAAATGTGCGTAGATTCATCCGCAGATGGCGCAGGTTACGCAGAGGAAAGAAGAAAAAATCCGTTCAATCTGCGTAATCTGCAGATACTATGCGGCAAATTTGGAATTGCTGCCTCAATTTCAGGATACTTGCGCTGTTGATGGGGCTTCTTTCTCACCTGGGGTTTGCTCGGC
>DAOTWV010000088.1:0-8715 GCA_034435695.1 Anaerolineales bacterium
CGTTGTGCCAGGCCATACCGCGATTCACCAACAACGTTTTCGTGCTCCCGGTATGGGGCTTCTCTCCCCTATCACTCAAAAACCGGGTACAATTTCAGGCATGGCAAAAAGTTCTGTGACCCCCGTACGCAAGCAATACCTGGAAATCAAAAGCCAGTACCCCGACACCATTCTCTTCTTTCGTTTGGGGGATTTTTACGAGACCTTCGATGAGGACGCTGAAATCGTCTCGCGCGAACTGGATATCGTGCTGACCTCCCGTCCCGTAGGCAAAGGGATTCGCGCGCCTCTGGCCGGCATTCCTTATCATGCGGTGGAAAATTACCTGGCGCGTCTGATTGAGAAAGGCTACCACGTCGCCATTTGTGAGCAAATTGGTGAGCAACCTGTCAAAGGTATCATGCCGCGAAAAGTGGTGCGCGTGGTAACACCGGGCACGGTCATCGAGCCCGGTTTGCTGCCCGAAGATTCCAACAACTACCTCGCCAGCGTGGTACTGGAAGACAACAAGGCTGGTATAGCCTACGCGGACATCACTACTGGGGAATTTGCAGCCACCCAACTGGAGGGTGCGCCTCTTGAGTCGTTACGGGCAGAACTGATTCGTCTGCATCCCGCTGAAATCCTGCATCCCGAAAGTTTACGCTTGCCTGAAAACGGACTGCCGGGACATCGCACAGCCTGGGCAGACTGGCGTTTCGAGCCGGGGCGTTGCAGGGAAACCCTGCTCTCCCACTTCCAGGCTGCCTCCCTGGACGGTTTTGGTCTGCGCGGTATGCCCCTTGCTGAGCGTGCAGCCGGCGCGCTGTTGCAATACCTCAAAGATACACAACCCGCAGCCCTGACATTGCTCACCGGCTTGAACACCTATAGCGTGCAGGAATTCATGAACCTGGATGCTGCCACCCGCCGCAATCTGGAACTGACCGAAACCCTGCGAGGTGAGCGCACCGGTTCTCTCCTCTCTGTATTGGACAAAACCATCACCCCGATGGGCAAGCGCCTGATTCGCCAATGGGTCAACAAGCCTCTCCTGAACGTGGACCACATCCGTGAACGTCAGGCTGGCGTACGCTTTTTCTTCGAAGATGGCTTGCTGCGTGCAGAAATGCGCCAGGCGCTCAAGCCGTTGAATGACCTGGAGCGACTCACCAACCGGATTCTTGGAGGAACAGCCCAACCCAGAGATTTACAGGCCCTGAGAGAAACCCTTCGGGCGCTGCCCCCCTTGTTGGCGCTTCTGCCCCCAGAGGCAGAAGCCATCAGCCCTCTGCTGGCAACTTTCGCCCCGTGTCAGCAGGCTCTCGCGCTGCTCGAAAGTGCGTTGGCTGATGACCCGCCTGCCACTTTGCAAAACATCGGCATCATTCGCCGGGGGTACTCCACCGAACTGGATTCCATTGTAGAAAATTCCCGTCATGCCCGCGAGTGGATTGCCAGCCTGGAGAGCGTGGAACGCCAGCGTACCGGCATCAAAAATCTCAAAGTTGGGCACAACAAAGTCTTTGGATATTACATCGAGGTCACCAAAGCCAATACGCACCTGGTGCCAGAACACTACATCCGCAAGCAGACGCTGGTCAATGCAGAGCGGTACATCACTCCTGAAATGAAGGAATACGAAACGCTGGTACTCAATGCCGAAGAACGGATGCACGACCTCGAAGTGCGCTTGTTTAAGGAAATATGCACACAGTTGAGCACATGGGGAAGTGCCTTGCTGCATGCCTCCCGGCGGATTGCCGAACTGGACGTCCTTCTCTCACTGGCGGAAACTGCCGCCCTGCAAGGGTACATCTGCCCTGAAGTGGTAGAAGAAGACCTGCTGGATATCCGTGATGGCCGTCACCCCGTGGTGGAACGTGCGCTTCAGGGAGAGCGCTTTGTGCCCAACGACATCTGCTTCGAGGAGGGTGAGCGTGTACGCATCATCACCGGGCCGAACATGTCGGGCAAGAGCACCTTTTTGAGACAGGCAGCGCTCATCATCCTGATGGCGCAAATGGGGAGTTTCGTCCCTGCGACATCGGCGCGTATCGGCCTGGTAGACCGAATTTTCACCCGCATTGGAGCGCAGGATGAAATCCACGCAGGCCAGTCCACCTTCATGGTCGAAATGGTGGAAGTGGCCAACATCCTGCACCATGCCACGAACCGCAGTCTGCTTGTGCTGGACGAAGTGGGACGCGGCACCAGCACGTACGATGGCCTTTCGATTGCCTGGGCGGTTGTTGAGTACATCCACAATCACCCCCGCCTGCGTGCCAAAACCTTATTTGCCACGCACTACCATGAACTCACCCAATTGGCCGATTTTCTCCCCGGGGTACGCAACTACAATGTGGCTGTCAGTGAAGCGGACGGGAAAGTAGTGTTTTTGCACAAAATCGTGCCTGGGGGGGCAGACCGCTCGTATGGCATTCACGTTGCTCAACTGGCTGGCCTGCCTCGACCGGTCATCCAACGGGCAGAGGAAATCCTTCAGGAACTGGAATCTTCCTCCGGGAGAGCAGTACGCGTATCCCCGCAAATACCTCAGCAATTGGCGCTCTTCCCAGAGACCAACCCCTTGCTAGACGAATTGCAATCGCTGGATATCAACTCGCTCACCCCCATTGAGGCGCTCAACAAACTATACGAATGGCAACAGCGTTATCAGGAAGATTCTTGAACGCGTAAAATCTCATCCTCTGGTAATGGCAAATCCCGCCCCTGCCACAAATCCGCCGCACCGGGGAGGTCGCGTGTATCACAATACACCACGACGGAATTCCCATCCGGGTCCTTGAATTCCAACTCCCAGGCAATCAGGCGATTGACGGCTTTCAGCGGGATTTTGTCCTTCTTGAGGCGTGTGTATATCTGAGCAAAAGCACGCTGGTTAGGTACTTCGAAGGCAATGCGTTCCACCCCTACGGTTCCAGGGGGGTGGTCCAGTGCGTCTGTTCCTACCTGGAACAAAGTCAAATCATGGTGGCGAGCGCTGCCAGAAAGAAAGGCGTACCGCGCCCCCACTCTTTCTACCAGCCGCAACTCCAGGTAGCGCTGATAAAACACCACTGCCCGTTGCAAATTGCGCACACGTAAGACCACATACCCCATCCGGGCGCGCGTTTCGATGTGTCCCATACGGCGGCTGGCGCGTGCTGCATGCTCTGATAGCCATGAAAGCATATCTGAAATCACCCGGCGATTTGGGGTATGCCCCACATTGCTGTATTCCCGATAGGTCAGGTCTACATCGAATTCGGTGCAGATACTCCGCACTTGCCGCGCCACAGCGAGGGGGAGCACCTTGTCGTACATTCCATACCCTAAAAAAAGCCCCTTACCGCGCAAGGCATCGCGGTCTACCACGCTGTAGCGCATATCCTCCCACCTGGTTCCCCCAAAAGCCAGCACGCCATTGACCAGCCTGGGGTACGAGAGCAAGATGCTTAGCGCCATCGTTGCTCCCTGGTCTATTCCCAGCAAATACACCTGGTCCGGGTCAGCGTTGCTCTGCGTAATGATGTCTCCAATGGTGCGCTCCAGGCGCTCTGTCCCATGGCGGATATCTTGCATATTGGGCTGGGCGATATCGAACGGAGAAAATCGGTACCAGGCGAACCCCTCTTTCGATTTTTCAATTGGAGCGCGTACACTGGCTACCAGCCATTCCCCTTCCAGCCCATCCGCAATGGGCAAAAAATCACGCTCCGTACTGCCTGCAGGGTGCAGCAAAACCAGCAACGGCAGGCGCGCGGCACGCAATGGGGAAGTCCCCGTACCATGTCCTGGGTGACGAATATACTTCAACGGCTCAACAGACAACGTTACACTCTCCAGATACTTCTGGCTTCCCGGAGCACGGGCTCCCATTCTCTGGCATCCCTTCCAGGTGCATCCCCCAGCGAATCACTCCAGGGAGCACCCACCAATGCGGAGACCACGCCGGTGGCGCCGACTGCGCCAGCATGCAAATCATAACCGCCTTCCAATACCAGAGCCATACGCCCGGCACACTTTTCCGCGGCAAACCCTGCTAAAGCCGAAACCAGTGCGCTATACCCCTGCGCAGAGAATCGCAATTGCGCCAGGGGGTCTCGCCAATGGGCATCGAAACCCAGGCTGACAAGTACCATTTGAGGGGCATATCGTTCCAACACAGGCAAAATCACCGTTTGCATCCATGCCAGTGCGCCGGCATTGCCGGTTCCGGGCGGCAGCGGACAATTGAGCGTGTACCCGGCGCCCGTTCCCTGACCGCGCTCATACAGGCTACCCGTACCGGGATACAGCGGAACCTGGTGCATGGAAACGTACAACACATCGGAGCGCTGCCAAAAGATATCCTGCGTGCCGTTCCCGTGGTGTACGTCCAGGTCAACGATAGCCAGTTGCTGCGCCCCTTCACATTGTAGCAGATACTCCGCTGCCAATGCCACATTGTTCAGCAGGCAAAACCCCATTGCCCGGCGGGGTGTGGCGTGATGTCCAGGAGGGCGGCATAAAGCAAACCCGTACTGCGCCTCACCCCGCCAGACCGCCTGCGCAACGCGCATGGCACCGCCAGCGGATTGCAGCGCCAGAGTCCAGGAAGCAGGTTGCAGGTAGGTATCACCGTCATACCAGGCGCCCTCGGCGCACAAGCCTTGCAGGCGCTCCAGATACGTTTGGTCATGCACCGCGTGCAGCACATCGGCGGGCACATCCAACGGCGCAAGGGGTGCCGACCATAAACCGTGAGATTCCAGTGCCTGGCGTATGGCCTCCACGCGTTCCGGGCGCTCTGGATGACCGGGGACAGCATGCGCCTGATGCCCATTTGGATAAAAATATACCATCTCTTGCATGCACCCTCCTATCAAATTTGTCTTGCCCGGCGCAACTGTCGGCGCAGTGCGTGCCACGCACGCCGGGCTTGCTCTGCCAGGCCAGGAGAAGCCGCCGAGACAGGGCGATAGCGGGCTGTTTCGAAAGTGTGCGTCAGCCTGTCCACCTGGGGGTGCAGGTCTTCATCCAGGATTGTGCGCAACCGCAACGCGTATTGCCGCGGCGTTTCCGCAGGTTTGCGGGGAATTCCGGCCTGCGCGCCCCGTTGCAACATGGTGCGATAGTAGAAAAAGACGCGCTCTCGAGGTGTACGGGCTGTGCGGTGAATCCGCACTTTCGAGATGGCTCCCCCACCCCGACGCAAACGAGCCAGATATTCCCGTCCCGCGGCGGCTACGGAACCCACTTGTTCTCCGGCACCCCGCAAAAAACCTCGCAGCCACTCCCAGAGGGTGTGCGCCTGCCTCAACACAGGCCATTGTTGCATCTGTTCCCACCAGGCGCGATTTTGGCGCAGATACTGCGTCAGCACCCACACCAGCGCTCCCAGGAACAGTACCCAGAATAGCACGGCGCGTAATGTCTCCCACCAGGGCAGACCGGAAGAAACTGTCGCCGGCTCCGGCAGCGGCGGTGGAGAAGGCGGCGTGAACTTTGGAAGGTCTGTCTCCCCTCCGGAGGATGTACCGGAAAGAAGCCGCAACAGCCAGAAAAAGGGCGTGGTAACCAGAGAAACCAGCAAAAGCAGCACAAAGAATAGATACGAAGCCAGTTGTGCCACAAAATCGAACAACAACCAGAGTACGTCCAGCAAGCCCATGGTATAGCGTGCCGGCAGGACAAGCGCCAGTAATCCCGCTGCACACAATACCCCCAGCGCAGAGAACAGCCAGCGGCGTATGATTCCCTCCTGTACGGGAATACCCTGCCACCACCAGCGTCCCTGCAACAACGTGAGCCATGATTGCCCCAACAAAACCAGAGCAAATGCGAAATAAACCACCAGGGCGCGCAGAGAGCCGCTGGCAGCGGCGCTACTTTGAAAGAATTGCCCGGCATCCAGGCGCGTCAGGCCGGTGAGCACCACCAGCAAGGTTCCCATACCCAAAAGACGGGCACCCAGACGTTGACGCGCGACATGGCGGTCTTCCTCCAACTTAGCCAGTTCCTCCCACAGACGGTCACTCTCGTGAATGCGCAATCGTTCCAGGTCTGCGGCACACTGACGCGCCAATACCCAGATTACGAACCCAAAAGACAATGCTCCCAGGTACGCAGGTTCAAAAAACGCGGAAAAATGCGCTTGCCATGCGGTGGCATCCTGTTGCAGGGCAGCCAGCCCTCCGGGCAGGTACATTGTGGCTTTGATGAGCAATGCCAGCATTCCCCATTCTGCGAAAATGTAACGCAGCCCCTGCCATTCAAACCACCCCAGATGCTCGCCATGCAAATAACGCCATGCGGCCTGGGATTCCAGTGCGATTAGCAGGCTGCTTGCCAAAAGCGGACGGAAATCTACCTCAGGCCACAATCGCGCCAAAAACTGCACTGCGACCACGGCAAAGGATGTCAACAGCGCCGCAACACTCAGGGTAAGGGACAGGCTTGAACGTCTCATAGATTCTGGCTCAAGTCACGCACCAGATGCCGTTCATCAGCCAGGTGCTGAAAAGGAATACCAAAGCGCGCCGCGCGTTGCCGTGTGGCGGCCACCTCAGGCACATCACCACACAACAACAGCATCACCTGGACACCGCGGCGGCGGATGGCAAACAGGGCATCGAAAAGCGTTTGTCCTGCCTGGGGCGTGATGATGGCCAGTGTTGTTCCCCAGGGAAGGCGTGCGCTGTTTTTCAACAGTGCAGATACAAACGTATCCGGCATTTCCGCCGTTTGCACGCGTGCCAGCGCAGCCAGCATCTGCATCAAATGGGCACGCCCCTTATGTACCGGCAGCAGCGCCTGGTGCTCGCTCAGGGCATCCCTGCCATGCAGCCAGAGGCCGGCAGCCTGCCCATGCTCTATGCTCCAGTGTGCCAGCGAAGCCGCAGCCATGATACCAAGTTCAGAAGCATCCCGGCGGGAGCGCAGAGGATAATCGCGGGTTTCCAGATTCAGGGCCAGCATCAGTCCCAGCGCGATGGCCGGCTCATATTGACGCACGTGCAAGCGTCCTTGTGCTGCCGATGTCTTCCAATCCACCTGGCGCAGGGAGTCGCCGCTCTGGTAAAGGCGTTTCCCAATAGGGCGGGTCGGGTCTTCGAAAATGGGCAGGTGGTGCGGCAGGGTTCCCAAGGGGGCGCGCGATGGCAGATGTGCCTGTGGCAGTGGCATCAAACGTGGGTATACCAGCAGATAATCGGAACCTCCCTCGCGGCGCTGCATAGGAGTCAGGCCAAACAGGTCGCCGCCGACCAGTCGCAGCGGGCCAATGGGGTATAGTCCACGCTTACGCGGTTGCAAATCATAGGTCAACGTAAGATGCTGGCGCGCTCCCAGTGTGACCACCCGGTGGAAGGACCCCTCGGCGGCGATTTCCACTGGCAAGCCATCCTGCAAGTGCAACCAGGGAACACCCAGCCAGCCGGTATTTTGCAGGTGTAAATGCACCTGGACGGATTCCCCTGGAAAAACATGTGGGGGGTATTCGCGCCGAAACACCACTTTACGCAGGCTGTAAGCGCTCCAGACACGGCTGAAGAAGTACACCCCGCCAAAAAAGTACAGCAGAGTGAAGGCGAATGAATCCCGGAACTGCACGGCCACCAACAGCGCAGCAGCCAGCAGGAAAGCAAAAGCGCCACTCATGTTATGGGCAAAGGCGTCTCGGAAAGGATATCGCGCATCACACCTTGCGGCGTGCGACCGCGTAACGCGGCTTCGGGTTTGAGCAACAGGCGATGTGTGAGCACATCGGGGGCCAGGGTTTGCACATCTTCTGGCAGAACGTGCCCTCTTCCGCGCAAGGCTGCCAGCGCCTGTGATGCACGAAACAGCGCCAGTGAGGCGCGCGGACTGGCCCCCAGCGCCAGGTCGGGGTGCTCGCGGGTAGCACCGGCAAGCGCCACGATATAGTCCTGCAATGTCTCATCTACGTGCACATCCCACACCTGCGGCTGCATGGCAGCCAGGGTATCGGTATCCGTCACGGGGCGCAGGGTCTCAATGGGGTGGACGCGCCGCAAATGGGTCAGCAGCCGGCGTTCCTCCTCCGGCGATGGATATCCCAAAGAAAGGCGCAACAGAAAACGGTCGAGTTGGGCTTCTGGCAAGGGGAACGTCCCCTCGTATTCCACCGGGTTTTGCGTGGCCAGTACCAGAAAGGGGCGCGGCAGGGGATGGGTAACGCCGTCCACGCTAACCTGCCGCTCCTGCATGGCTTCCAGTAGCGCAGCCTGCGTGCGCGGGGTGGCACGGTTGATTTCATCGGCCAGCAGCACGTTGACGAAAACCGGACCGGGACGAAAAACGAACTCTCCGCTATGCTGGTCATACACGGAGACCCCGGTCACGTCATTGGGAAGCAGGTCGGGCGTGCATTGGAGACGCTTGAACTCGCCGCCCATGCTGATAGCAAGGGCGCGTGCCAGCATGGTTTTGCCCACACCGGGCACATCCTCCAGCAAGACATGTCCCTGACACAGCAAAGCAACCAGCAATTTTTCGATGGCCGCGCGCTTGCCGATGATGACGGTTTCGATATTGGCGGTGAGACGACTGGCAAAGGTTGGAATATCCATGAGAAGTATGGGGAGAAAACAGGGTGCGAAAAGGAACGAGGTATGCAGAGATTATACAGCATCAGTTGCGACTTCGGTAAATCTGGTGCGGGTTAGGAGCATGCAAGATGCGTTGGCGCACCATCTTGCTGGAGAGACAGGGCGCGAATAGCGTCCATCG
>DAOTWV010000089.1:0-5701 GCA_034435695.1 Anaerolineales bacterium
ATCCGGCTGGCGCCATGCAGTCGGGTTTACCCGACTTTGGTGTCCTCAGCCGGGGAATTGATTCCCCGGCGGGTGGGCTGAGCAGTTACCCGTTTTTTCGGAAAGGATGTTCAGAGGAATGGCCTGCGACGAATTTTTCGTGTAGGGTGCAATTTTTGTGCCTGCAAGGGACTCGACAGGATTTACGAAGAAAAGCAGCCAGCGACGCGAAGTGCAGGCGGGGGGACGCGGGGACCTGGAATGCGCGTATTGAACCCCCAAGGCCGCCTCCGGCAGATTGCGATACCTCTTTCTGGCCCCGGATAGTTTGTGCAGCGCTTGCAGTGCAATCCACAGCCTACCCGGATTGTGGAGAGGAAAAACACAAAGGAAAGGATTTGTTTTGGGGCGCACGCGAAACGCACGCAGCCCCGACAGGTTCCCAGGGGAAGGCGGGAATAAAAAAAACGCCTCACGATGCGTGAGACGTTTGCTGGTGCCCCCACGGAGATTCGAACTCCGGTCTTAGCCTTGAAAGGGCTACGTCCTGGTCCCCTAGACGATGGGGGCGAGAGCGGTCAGGATTTTACCATTGACCTACCTCTCGGTCAAGCATTTGCGAGGGCAATTTCAGGGATTTTGGCTTCTTTGTTGTGCTCTTCTGGTGCGCGCCGCACGTCCCTGAGGACGTTTGGTTACCCGTTTTCCCAGATGAGGGCTGAGCAGCATGCCCAGCCAGCGCAGGGCACGTACATCGTTTTGCCGGTAGTGGCACAAATCGCACACCCACACGGGGAAATCGGGGACGGTTATCATTTCCGTGCGTAACCAGACGAAATGCGTCTGATACTGCAGGCGCAGTACACCACCCTGGCAGGCGGGACAAGGTTGTTCTCGCGGTGACGATTCAGGGTTATCCATGGGCTTGTTGTGCAATTTTGAGGCCGGCGCTGGCACCGATGCGCGTTGCGCCTGCCAAAACCATGCGTTGCATATCTTCCCAGGTGCGGACGCCGCCAGAAGCCTTGACACCCATTTCTGCACCGACTACCCGGCGCATGAGTTCGATGTCCTCTGCCGTCGCGCCACCAGGGCCGAAGCCGGTGGATGTCTTGACGAAATCCGCCCCGGCGGATTTGGAGAGCAGACAGGCGATGATTTTCTCCTCGCGTTCGAGGAGGGCGGTTTCGAGGATGACTTTGACGAGCGCCCCGTGAGCATGGGCTACCTGCACCACGCCGGCAATGTCGGTGTGTACCAGGGCGTGTTGGCCGCTTTTGAGCGCACCGATGTTCAATACCATGTCCACCTCGGTCGCACCCGCCTGCAACGCGGCCAGGGTCTCAAAGGCTTTGACGGTAGGGAGAGTCGCGCCAAGCGGAAAACCGATGACCGTGCATACCGCAGGGGTTTCTGCTGCGAGGATGCTGGAGGCCAGCGGAACCCAGGCCGGGTTGACGCATACGGAGGCGAAGCCGTATTCCCTGGCTTCGTCGCACAGGCGGGTGACGTCTTGGGCTGTGGCCTGGGGTTTGAGCAGCGTGTGGTCAATCCACGCGGGCACCTCGTCCGCCGCGGGGAGGCGCGGGGTAAACGGCATGGGGGGGAGTTGTTGGTTGTATTCTTCAGCAAGAGCAAGCAAATCTTGGATGTGGTTCACAAAAGCCTCCAGGGCAGGATTCACGGTGAAGGGGCTGCCCGCGCGGTGCCCTCTTGTTGCACGGGGCCAAAGCGGGTAAGCGGCCAGTACACAAAAACGGCTTTCCCCACCACATAGTCCAGCGGGACGGTGCCCCAACTGTGGGAATCCGATGAATTGTTGCGGTTGTCTCCCAACACGAAGAGCGTGCCTTCGGGCACCTGCATTTCGGTTTCGTATGCGGGCGGAGCGGCAATGTATGGCTCTTCGAGGGGATAATCGTTGACGTACACCACCCCATTATGGACGCGTACCCTGTCTCCCGGCAGACCAATGACGCGTTTGATGTACTCTTCTGTGGGGTTGCGAGGATAGTGGAAGACGATGATGTCGCCGCGCTGCGGTGAGCCAAAACGGTAACTCAAACGGCTGATGACCAGAAATTCCCCGTTTTCCAGCGTGGGCATCATGCTGTACCCCTCCACGCGGATGCGCGCAGACACCGCGTTGATGGAGAGGAACAGGATGACCGAGATAAGCAGGGTTTCCAGGGTGTCCCACAGGAATTGCATGGCCTCGGAACGAGGCGGGTCGCTTTCACTGGGGATGGGGATGGCGCGGAAGTCGTGCATAGTGCGTCCATTATACTGCCCTAGCGTCGCGGACGCAACACCAGGCGAATGGGGGTGCCCAGATAGCCGTAGGCTTCCCGAAAGCGGTTTTCCAGAAAACGTACGTAAGAAAAGTGTACCAGCGCAGGGTCGTTGACGTAAATCAGGAAGGTAGGCGGGTCGCTGCGTACCTGGGTGCCGTAGTAAATTTTCAACTGGCGCCCTTTTTGGGAAGGCGGGGCGTGTCGTTCCATAGCATCCTGCAGGATACGGTTGATTTTGGAGGTGCTCAACCGAATGAGCCGTTCCTGGTGTACCTGCAAGGCTGTTGGCAGTACCCGGTTGACGCGCTGGCCGGTTTTGGCCGAAATGAACAGGATGGGGGCGTAATCGATGAAGCGCAGTTCGTGGCGTATCTTTTCCGTGTACGCCTGCATGGTGTAGGTGTCTTTGGGAATGGAATCCCACTTGTTGACTACGATGACCGCGCTTTTCCAGGCATCCTGAATGTAGCCTGCGATGTGGGCATCCTGGGCTGTGATGCCCTGGGCTGCATCCACCAGAAGCAGTGCGACATCGGAGCGTCGGATGGCGTTCAGGGAGCGCATGACACTGTATTTTTCCACACCCTTTTCGATACGCCCGCGGCGGCGGATGCCGGCAGTGTCAATCAAGGTGATGGGGGTGCCGTCGTACGTCAGGTACGTATCCACGGCATCCCTGGTGGTGCCGGGGATGTCGCTGACCAGGGCGCGTTCCTGTCCCAGGAGGCGGTTGAGCAGGGTGGATTTCCCGGCGTTTGGTTTGCCCACCAGGGCGATTTTGACTGATTCGTCCTCCTGGCTTTCTGCAGGTTCAGGAAAGGTGGCGACCAGGGCATCCAGCAAGTCTCCCGTCCCGCGGCCATGGGCGGCAGAGATGGGGTAAGGCGTCCCCAGCCCCAATTCGTAGAAGGCGTACACTTCGTTTTCGAGTTGCTGGTTATCGCACTTGTTGACCACCAGGAAAATGGGCGGCCAGGGTTCGCCATCGCGCTCTTTTTGCAAACTGCGCAACAGGCGGGCAATCTCATGGTCGGCGGGGGTGACACTGCTCTGGGCATCTACCAGGAAGAGCACGGCATCGGCTTCCTGAATGGCAATTTGCGCCTGTTCGCGGATTTGCTGGATGAACGGTGCCGAACCAATGGAAAGTGGCTGCTGGCGTGCGTTGGCGGCCGCGTGGGTGGGGTCTATGCCGCCGGTATCCATGATGTCGAATACATGCCCCGTCCATTCGGCCTCGGCCAGCAGGCGGTCGCGCGTGGTGCCAGGGGTGTCATCCACCACAGCCAGCCGTTTGCCGGCCAGACGGTTGAAGAAGGTGCTTTTGCCCACGTTGGGACGGCCAACCAGGGCAACCAGGGGTTTTCTCATGGGAAAATCTCCATCGGAGGATAAAATCTGAATTTTGGTGTGCGGCGACGTGTCGCCTGTGCTGAGCGTGCCGAAGGGCGCTTCACAAGCGACACGTCGAGATGGCGCTTGCCAAAATGCCAAAGTCCAGCAGGATAACGCTCACGGTGTGGTTGTGAGCGTAGGGGTAATCGTGAGGGTGGGGGTAATTTCCGGTGTGACGGTAGGGGTACTGATTTCCGCCGGGCGAATTTCCACCTCCAACGTACCGGGCAGGATGGATTGCACGCGCACGTTTTCGGGAATCAGGTCTACTTCTGGGGATAACTGGTACACCCCAGGGGGGAGGTCGGTGACATCAATGAAGATGCGTAATTCTTCAGGGAGCAGGGCATCCAGTACGGTGAGCGGCCCGGTCAGGATGACGTCCACGCTGGAAGGGGAGACGGATGCTTCCAGGCCCTCGCCAACGCCGATGATTTCCACTGGCAGGGAAAGGTCCAGGCTGCCTTCGATGGCTGCAATGCTGACGCGTATCAGCACGCTTTGTTCACCGACCACTTGAATGCCTTCCGGGAGCGCCAGAGGGAGGCGTACGTCGAAGTCGTCTTCGCGTCCGGTCAGATTGAGCGGCTGGGTTTCCACGTAGCCGGGCAGGTCGTTGACCAGTTGGGGGTCGCTGGCAAAGACGGTGACATTGGGCGGGGTGACCAGGATATTGGTCAGGCGGTAGCCATCCTGTACCTGCCCTTCGGTGACCACTTTGACCACGACGTTGCGATATCCACCCAGCAAGGTGATGGGCTGGGTAATTTGAATGCTTTCAGGGTCCAGTTGCACGCCGGTGACGCGGTTGCCAGCGGAATCGAGTGCCTGCAGAGGTACCTGCCGTACGGTTGTCTGCGCCAATCCTTCGATGTTCAGGGCGGCGTGTACTTCGGCCACGCGTGCCACATCTCCGGCTGCGCCGGTGACCGTGACGCGGGCTGTGCTGACCAGCGCCGGTTCAGCGCGGTAGCCGCGGGCCGGCTCGCCGGTGATTTCCAGGCGAATGGGTTTGATTTGTGAAGTGCGTTTGTCGAGCACGACCTGGACATCGGCCGGGGCGACGGAAAGGACGCGCGCTGGCTCCAGGGCATATTGCACCTGGACTGGCACGACATGCGTTCCGGTGCTCAGGCCGCTCAAGTCCACCTCGGCGGTGAGTAAGGCTGGCTGGCTAAGGTAGCGTTCCAGGGTGAGACGCGGGGCAAACAGGGTGATGGACACGCTCTTGGGCAGGGTGTTGACCACCAGCGTGGTGGCATCTTTGCCAACCACTTCGAGAGGAATGTTTTCGAAGGTGCGTTCCTCGTTGGGGTTGGTGGCAGTAACCGCGGATATCCACACCAACAACGCCAGCAGGAAGGAGATGAAGAGGTTACCGATGTTGCGCCCAAGCCAGCGCAGGGGAGATGTGTTGCTCATGAGGTGTGCTCCTGCTGCCGGGAGGTGATGAGCGTTTTCCACAGGTGGGCTATCCAGCCTCGCAGGGAAGTGGGAGGCGCTTCTTCGGGGAAGAACGTGGTCAGGATGTTCTGCAAGCGGGTGGTATCCAGGTTGCGAATCATGCGTCCACGGTGCATAAGGGTAATGCCGCCAGTTTCTTCGGAGACTACGATGACGATGGCATCGCTGTTTTCGGATGTGCCCAACCCCGCCCGGTGACGCAATCCCATTTTGTGTTCTGTAGGGGCGCTGAGTACGCCGCTGGTGGAGAGCGGCATTACGCAGGAGGCTGCCACCACGCGGCTACCCTGAATGATGACGCCGCCATCGTGCAGCGGGGTGTTGGGATAGAAGATTTGCAGCAACAATTCCGGGGTCAGGGCGGCGTTGATGTACACGCCGGTTTCGATGTACTCTTCGAGGGAGTCGTTGCGCTGTAAGACAATCAATGCCCCGTGTTTGAGGCGCGCCAGCCGGCCAGCAGCCAGGACAATGGCTTCTATGGCGGTGTACGAGGTGGGTTCCAGGGCTTTGGTGCCAAGCAGCCCCCCGGCGCGCCCCAAACGTTCCAGTGCACGCCGGATTTCGGG
>DAOTWV010000090.1:0-7669 GCA_034435695.1 Anaerolineales bacterium
GCGGCCGCGTGACGGGCATCAGAAAGTATCCCGCGGAAACACGGAGCACGGTGTCAGGCGGCGGCCATCGTTGCCGCGCTGGCAGGCCAGGGCAAAGGGGTAGACGAGGGCAGCAGGGGTAGACGGGGGCATTGCCCTCGTCTACCCGCTGAAAGGATTGGAGGTCGTATGCGCGTTGCATTTCAAGGAGAGCCGGGGGCGTACAGCGAGGAGGCCATCTTCGGGCATTTCGGGGCAGTGGAAACCCTGCCGTGCGAGTCCTTCCCGGCGGTTTTCAAGGCTGTCGTTTCCGGGGCCTGCGAACGCGGCCTGATTCCGATTGAAAATTCGCTGGCCGGTAGCATCCATCAGAATTATGACCTGCTGCTGCGTCATAACCTGCACATCGTGGGCGAGTACTTTTTGCGCGTGCGGCACTGCCTGATTGCCCTGCCGGGGGTGACACTGGAAGAAATCGAGCGCGTCATCAGCCATCCGCAGGCGCTTGGGCAGTGCGCCGGCACGCTGGAAGGGCTCCAGGTGCGCACGGAGGCGGTCTACGACACGGCCGGCAGCGTCAAGATGGTGAAGGAAAACGACTGGCGCACCACGGCGGCCATCGCGTCCAAACGCGCCGCGCAACTGTACGGCATGCGCATCCTGCGGGAGGGCATCGAGGACAACCGCCAGAACTACACCCGCTTCCTGGAGATTTCCCGGCAGCCCGGCGAACCAGGGGAAGACGCCAAAACGTCCATTGTGTTCACGCTGCAAAACCAGCCGGGGGCGCTCTTCAAGGCGCTGAGCGTCTTTGCGCTGCGCGATATCGACCTGACGAAGATTGAATCCCGCCCCCTGGCGGGCCGTCCGTGGGAATACCTGTTCTACGTTGACTTTCTGGGGGACGCGCGGCACTCCCCCGGCAGCCGCGCCCTGGAACATCTCAGCGAGTATGCCACCATGCTGCGCGTGCTGGGAGTGTATGGGCATGCTTCTCATCCGTAAAAAAAAAGAGCAAGTCGATTGACTTGCTCTGTAAGACAGGATGCAGGCACAGATTCAGGTGGTGGCCACCACACTTTTGCGCTTTTGGGTGCGTAACCCCAGGCCAATGGCAAGGAAATACCCCAGGTACGCCAGCACCTCAGTGAGAGAAGGATTACCATTGTAGCCAAACAAGGCTTTCAAAATTTCTCCCAGGGTGGATTTTTCGTTCAAGATGTGGTTGATATCCCACACGTGTTCGATGATGGCGGGTATCCAGCCAACTTCATTGAATTCATGAACGCCGTGTGCCACCAGACCAGCCGCAAAGACCAGGAGCAAGAGACCTGTCACCTGGAAAAACCGGCGTAAATCCAACCGCACGGTAGCCGTAAAAAGCCCCCACCCTAAAAACGCGGCGATTCCCAGGCCAAGAACAGCCCCAGACAGGGTTTGCATTGCATCACTGGCAAAAGTGGCTGCTGTCAGGAAAAGGGCCAGTTCGATGCCTTCGCGCACTACAGCCAGAAAAGCAATCCCAAACAACGGCATGCGGCTGGTTTGGGAGGCTGCTACGCGTACATCGGCTTCAAGTTCGCCTTGCAGGTTACGCGCCTGACGCGCCATCCAAAAAATCATCCAGGTAAGCACGCCAGCAGCCAGCAACATGGTTACGCCTTCGAAGATTGCTTCGGCTTTTCCTGTAAATGCCGCCCCAGCGGATGTCAAAACCACGGCAACCAACAGACTGAGCGCCGCCGCACTGGCAGCCCCCCACCATACGGTGGAAGCGAGGTCTTTACGTTGGATTTTCTTCAGCGCGCCTAAAAGAATGCCGATAATCAGGGCTGCTTCCAACCCTTCTCGCAACGACAACAGCAGTGATGCTAACATGGGATAGAGGACCTCCTGAGAAAAAGTGTTGGCTCGTCGTCAGGAAACATGTTGCCGGACAGGCGAAGGCCATGCTTCCGCGTTGCCCGTGCACATTCTGTCTACCTGAGCCATGAGCGTTTTTTAAGAAAAGGTGGTGAGCAGGAAACGAAAATCCGTGGACAAGTTGCCAGGTCTTATTCGGAAACTCCGGTCGATTCAGCCACATCCTGTACCCTGGAAGCACAGTCCGGACAGTATCCTTCAAAGCAGATGCACGCGCTGGAGAAAACCAGTCCCAGGGTGTCACTCAGTTCACGTCGCGCCTGAGCGATGCGGTTGGTTTGCACCTCCATCACACGGCCGCATTCCCGGCAGTGGAAATGGTAGTGCTCTTCTTTGTCAGCGCGTTCGTAATACTCGCGGGTATGGTCACGCGTCAAATAGCGCTGCTGCACCAGTCCCACTTCCTTAAATCTGTTCAAGGTACGATACACAGTTGCCAGGCTGATACTATCATCGAGCAATTTTGCCTGCTGACAGATAGCGTCAGCATCCAGGTGTGCCTGCGCCTGCTCCAACACCTGCAAAACAGCAATGCGCTGGGGCGTGGCGCGTAATCCAGCATCTCTCAATTTGGTGGCAATATCTTGGGTATCCACGGAGTATCTCCTTGTTGCAATTGCAAATCATTCTCAATTACTGGCATTATATCAGCACATCACGTCTTTATCAATCGGCAGGTGGATGAATTCCGTCACATTGACCCATTACGAATGTCACAGAGTCCACGCGGCAAGCCGTGTGCAACCTGCAGGTCATACATCTGTCGCGAGATTGAAATACAAGCAAAGGCAATGTGCTATACACTGAAGACATGAACTCCCCCCCAGATACAACGCGCACGGAAAACCCCCATATCAACCAGCCCATTTACCATAACGGGGCACCGCTGGAAGATGCGCAGGTCATTGCTATCTGGCTGCATGATGCCCACAGCACGGCTTCCGCTATTTTGCAACTAGCCAGGATGTTGCCACACCAGCAAATCGCGCATCTTGCTCCCCAGGCCGAAAGCGGAATATGGTTGCCATACAACACACTCGCCCCATTGAAAAGCAACCAGCCCTACACGGATTTTGCATTGGAGGTCATTACCCGTTTGCTGAAGCGCGTGCAGCAAAAGAGGAAAACCGCATTGCCCCCCATTTTATTGGGAGGGTTTGGCCAAGGAGCCTCGCTGGTTTGTGAATACGCGTTGCGTTTTACGGGAGCCTGCCAGGGCTTGATATTGCTTAGCGGCGGGATAATGGGGAGTGAGGAAGAGATTCACCGCCATGCCACCTCGCTGGAAGGGTTGCGCACCTTCATTGGCTTTGGTGAAAGCGATTTTCACACCCCCCTGCATCGCATGCGCACTACCAGCCACATCCTGCAGCACCTGGGCGCACAAGTGACTATGCGCACTTACCCCCACATGGGACATATCATCAACACCGACGAGGTGCAGCATTGTAGACATCTGCTACGTTCCCTCCTGCCCCCCATGACCATTGCTTCATAAGTTTCTCTACATCACGTTGCCAAACGCGGCCTGAAACAAGGGCCGCGTTTTTTTTGAGAGTATACCTGTCTCCACAAGCGATACACGCGAAAATCATCCCAACAACACCTGCCAACATGGCACACTGCGTCATTTATCTACTTTTTATGCCCGATTTCCTTTGTGATGCTTGACACATTCCCCACACGCCTGTAAAATGCTCGTATTCAACCGATTAATCGGATGACTCAGTCATTCGGACGAATTGTGGGGCAAACCACCAGCCGCACATTCTTTTTTTCGGTTCGTGAAACCGTTTCCTGTCCACGAGGAAACACCAGAATTTTAACGTGAGGAGGAGCATTTTACATGTTCGGTTTAACCCCTTTTGAACAGACGGCCATGTGGGCTGTCCTGGTCGTGGCAATCCTGGGATTGCTGTACGCCCTGTTCCTGCGCAAGCAGATTCTAGGGGAAAGCAAGGGTGACGAAAAAATGCAGGAAGTGTGGGGTGCCATCCGTGATGGTGCCGATGCCTACCTGCGGCAACAACTGCGCACCATCCTTCCCCTGATTGCTGTTCTGACTGTCGCATTGTTTGCTTCGGTCTTCATCGTCAAGCCAACCCCTGAATCTTCTGAGTGGTATTGTCTGGCTTTCAAGGGTGCAGCCATCGGGGAAGCCGCTCGTCAATGTGCGGAATCGCTGCCGGCAGCCGACCAACAAACCGTGCGTTTGTTGATTGGCCTGGGGCGTGCGATTGCTTTCGTAATGGGTGCCACCTTCTCCTTGCTGGTTGGGCAGATTGGTATGCGCATGGCCGTCCAGGGAAACGTGCGTGTGGCTGCAGCCTCTCGGCGTTCTTTTAGCGACTCGTTGCGCATCGCTTACCGCGCTGGCACCATCACGGGGATGCTCACAGATGGGCTCGGGCTTTTTGGCGGCACTATCATTTTCATGATTTTCGGTATTGCAGCCCCCGACGCTCTGCTCGGTTTCGGTTTTGGTGGAACGCTGCTGGCGCTGTTCATGCGCGTGGGCGGCGGCATCTACACCAAGGCTGCTGACGTAGGCGCTGACCTGGTCGGCAAAGTCGAGGCAGGTATCCCTGAAGATGACCCCCGCAACCCGGCGGTTGTTGCTGACCTGGTAGGTGACAACGTAGGCGATTGCGCCGGTATGGCTGCCGACATCTTCGAGTCGTATGAAGTCACCATCGTTTCCAGCCTTATCCTCGGTGTTGCCTTAACGGCACTCACCGGCCACATGGAATGGATTATCTACCCCCTGCTGGTACGCGGCATTGGTGTGCTCTCGTCCATCATTGGTACCTACCTGGTGAAGGGCGGTGCAGACTCCCAAGGCGGGCAAAATGCCATGCAGGCCATCTTCAAAGGGTTCCTGACCTCCGCGGCCATCTCCACTGCCTTGTTTGGCATCGTGGCCTTTACGTACATGAAAAACGTCCCTGGCGGCTGGTGGCGCCCCTTCCTGGCAACCTCGGTAGGTGTTGTGCTGGCCATTGCCATTGACCGCCTGACCGACTACTTCACCGGTACGCACGGGAAGCCGGTACACGAAATCAAGAAATCCGCCGATACAGGCTCGGCTACCCTCATTCTCTCCGGCACCTCGGTTGGGTTTGAATCTTCCGTGTGGGCTATCCTGGTGATTGCCGCTACGTTGTTTGCCTCCATCGTCATCTACAGCGGCGTTTCCAGCGCCCCTATGGAACAATTCACCTACGTGCTCTACGGTGTGGCCCTCACCGGTATCGGTATGTTGACCCTCACCGGCAACAACGTAGCCATGGACTCCTTTGGCCCCATTGCAGACAACGCCGCTGGCATCGGCGAAATGTCCTGGGCTGAACGCGATGACGAGGAAACACGTCAGGCCCAGCAAATCATGGCCGACCTGGATGCGGTAGGCAACACCACCAAGGCCATCACCAAAGGTATCGCCATTGGCTCTGCCGTCATCGCAGCCGTCTCTCTGTTTGGCTCCTTCATCACCGATGTGAGCCGTGTTGACCCCACGGCGTTGGCTAATGGCATCCGCATTTCCATGCCGCAAGTCTTTGTAGGTATGCTGATTGGTGGCGCTATCCCGTGGCTGTTCTCCTCCTTTGCCATTCAGGCCGTCAGCCGTGCCGCCTCTCTCATCATTCAGGAAGTCCGCCGTCAATTCCGGCTGGGAGTTCTTGAAGGCAAGGCCAAACCTGATTATCGCCAGGCTGTGACCATCTCCACGACTGCTGCCCAAAAAGAACTCGTACCTCTGGCCCTGTTGGGTGTGGTTACCCCCATCATCGTGGGTTTGGTACTGCAAGTGGAGGCTTTGGGTGGTATGCTGGCCGGCCTGATTCTTTCCGGGCAACTCCTGGCCGTGTACCTGAACAACGCAGGTGGCGCCTGGGACAATGCCAAGAAGATGATTGAAGACGAACCGAAAGACCCGGCCAACAACCTGGGCAAAGGCTCCGACCGCCATAAGGCCGCTGTCGTGGGCGATACCGTCGGCGACCCCTTCAAGGATACCGCTGGCCCAGCGCTCAATCCCATGATTAAGGTCGTGAACCTGGTGTCGGTTATCATCGCCCCCATCATCGTAACCTACAAATCCCTGAACATCGGTGCCTGGGTTGCCATCATCGTATTGGTCGGCTTGCTTGTGTGGGCCATCTTGCAAAGCAAGAAACCCGCGCCCAGCGTAACGGCTGAGGCTGCTCCCAGTCCGGCCAGCGACTGACATCTCGCTCCTTTGCTCCTCACACGGCGGACAGGCTCCTGTCCGCCGTGTGTCTTTTTCAAAGAAGAAACTACGGGCAGGAATCGCTCCATAACAGCAGTGCCCCCTCGGGATATCCCCAAATACCGCCCATATTTTGCATGGCTGCATCCTCCTGTGAAAAAATCAGCCAAATAGAAAGAATGTCACGCAAGTGACATCAGAAAACACTTGCATCTTTGTGTAGAATGAGGCATACTAAAGTGGGATTTTTGTACCTGCCTTGTATTTTCTTAGATACACCTGAAGGAGCACTTCAGACGCTCCATACTCACCAAGGGAGAATCCATCATGGCCCGAATCTCGCTCCGTGCCTACAACAACGAAATTGAAGCCCTTATCACCCAGGAAAACTTCGACGAGGCCGTGGCGCATTGCCGGCATATCCTGTCCATCTTCCCCAAGCACGTACCCACGTACCGCCTTTTGGGTAAAGCCTACCTGGAAAGCAAACGTCACACCGACGCTCTGGATATTTTCCAGCGTTTGCTCTCGGCTGTACCTGACGATTTTATTGCCCACCTGGGTATGAGCATTATTCGCGAGGATGAGGGCAATCTCAACGCGGCCATCTGGCATATGGAGCGCGCCTTCGAGTTGCAACCCTATAACAGCGCCATTCAAAGCGAGTTGCGCCGCCTGTATGAACGCCGGGACGGCGCCGCCCCAGTCAAGGCACGATTGACACGCGGTGCCCTGGCACGTATGTATGCCAAGGGCAATCTCTATGAACAAGCCATCGCAGAAATTCGCCAGATTCTCGCAGAGGACCCGCAACGCCTGGATATTCAAGTCCTCCTCGCTCAAATGTATGAACGCTCAGGGTACGATGTACAGGCGGCTGAGGTTTGCAGTTTATTGCTCAAGAAACTCCCCTATTGTCTGGAGGCCAATCGTATTCTGGCAAAAGTGCTGGAACGGTCAAGTCGCGCCGAAGACGCCCAGGTATACAAAACACGCTTGCAAGCCTTAGACCCCTACTACGCTTATATCAATCCCAAAGCGCCAACCCTTGATGACATCCCCAACGAGGCAGTACAACTGGAAAAGTTGGCTTACCAACCCGGTGCGCTGGTTGCCACCCAGGAGGAGGGTACCTGGCTCACTTCCATCGGCGAATCGGAATCCGCCCTTGCCCTGGCTGATGAGGAAGAAGAAGCGCTGCCCGATTGGCTTACCGGCATGGATGAGAACGTCGCCGAAACTGAAGCAGCCCCTCAGGGAGAAGCAGCCCCAACCAGCGAAGAGGATGCCATCCCCGACTGGATGAAAGCCGCTGGATGGGGACCCAGCAGCGGAGAATTCGATGAATCCGCGGTCAGCCTGGATGAAGAACCCCCTGAAGAAGAAGCCGAGCCCGTCGTGGCCACCGAGTTACCTGAGTGGTTGCAGGAAATCGCCCCGGCTGAAGCGGTAGCCCCTCCCGAAGAAGAACCGGAAGAAGACGAGGCCCTTGCCGCCCTGATTGATACCGGCGGCTTAGGCCCGTTACCAGAAAAA
>DAOTWV010000091.1:0-14546 GCA_034435695.1 Anaerolineales bacterium
CTGTTGGCAATGGCTTCTTGCATGGCCTGGGGATGCGGCGCCAGCCGTGCCAGCGTGGTGGTGGATGTGCCGGAGAGCACATCGCGCTCGAACTGTGCGCGGAAAGGATGCCCCTGGGGATACGTCCACACCTGGATGGGGGACAGGGATTCGGACTCGCCCGCGGGGGGCGCGCCGCCCCGGTAGAGGGCAGCCACCTGAGGGGGAGTCAGATTCGCCGCCTCGCTTCCGGGGGATGCCGCTACCCGCAGGGAGTCGTAGCCCAGCAAAAAGGCGAATCCGCTTTCCGGGGGCGTGTCTCCCCACCACAGAGTCAAATCGGCAGATTGCGGCTCCAGACGGGTGGGAGGACGTTCATCCATGAAGGGGGCGAGTTGCGGGTACTCGGCCAGGCAGGCGCGCAGGGCGGGCAGCAGGGGGCGCATGGCCGGCGCAAACTGGATGTGCAGCGTTTGGGGAGTGGGCAAGTCGGGCGGCGATGGCGCAGGGGGCGCGGCGCATCCCGCCGCCAGCATTGCGCATAGCCAAAGAATGACTGGCGCGTGGCGTTGCTTCATTGGTTCATCGGCGCATTGAGGGGGCGCACCCCGCACATCGTACCTCGCACGGTCTCCCGTCCATTTCACCCCAGCACCAGCACCAGCAGCCCCAGCGCGGCGCAGTAGGCCGCAAAGACGTACAGCGAGTGATGCGTCAGGTAGCCCAGCAGCCAGCGGATGGAGAGGTAGCCCACGACAGCGGCGGCCGCAAAGCCGGCCAGGAAGGGCGGCAGCACCTGGGCGAGGTGGGGCAGGGCGAGCAGGTCTTTGAGCGCCAGCGTGCCGGCGGCCAGCATGACCGGCACGGACATCAAAAACGAGAAGCGCGCCGCCGTCGGACGGTCCAGGTCGCGCAGCATCCCGCCGACGATGGTACTGCCGGAGCGCGACACGCCGGGGAAAATCGCCAAAATCTGTGCCGCACCCATCGCCAGCGCGTCCAGCCAGGTGAAGGTTTGCAGGCCGCGGCTGCGCTTTCCGATGCGCTCGGCAACCACCAGCAGCGCGGCAGTGACCAGTAGAAAGCCCGCCGCGGCGCGTGGACTGGCAAAGGCGGCTTCCACCTGGTCTTTGATGAGCAGTCCCACCGCGCCGGCCGGGATGGTCGCCAGGATGAGGTACCAGCCCATGCGGGAATCGGCTTCCTCGAAGGGTTTGCGTTGGATGAGGCCGCGCACGAAGGCCAGCGCGATGCGCCACAGGTCGTTCCAGAAGTAGGCAATCACAGCCAGCAGCGTGGCAACCTGGACGAGGACATCGAAGATGAAGGCATCCTGCGCGGGCAGTTCCCAGCCCAGCAGGTGCGGCAGGATGACCAGATGCCCGGAACTGGAGATGGGCAGGAATTCGGTCAGTCCCTGGATGATGCCGAGGATGATGGTTTGGATGAGGGTCATGGGGTTGGTCGGTTAGTCTGTTGGTCGGTTGGTCGGTTAGTCTGTTAGTCGCCTGGTCGATTGGTCTGGGTATTTCCGTGCTTTCTGTGTTATTCCGTGGCTGTTGGTCGGGTAGTCTGTTAGTCTGTTAGTCGCCTGGTCGATTGGTCTGGGAATTTCCGTGCTTTCCGTGTCATTCCGTGGCTGTTAGTCGGTTATTGTGAGGGGGTAGACGGTGATAGGCTCGCGTTTGCCCTTGAGCGCCAGTTGCCTGGTCTCGCTGACCGGTGGGGGCGGCTCCAGCGCCTGGTAGGTTTCTGTGCTGATGAGGATTTCGCCGCCTGCGGCTGCATTTTCGATGCGGCTGGCGGTGTTGGCGGTGTCGCCAATCACATCGTAGAACTTGACCTGTGCGCTGCCGAGCAGCCCTTCGATGACGGGGCCGGTGTGCAGGCCGATACCCGCGCCCAGCCGATGCAACTCGAGTTCTGGGGAGATGTGTTTTTGCAGCGCCAGCGCGGCCTGCACCGCATCCTCTGGGCGCACGAAGACGGCCATGACTTCATCGGCGGTGAATTTCCACTTGATAGCCCTGTGTGCGCCCAGGGCTTGTTCGGCCAGGGCGTAGTACCTGTCCAGCAGATTGACCACGGCTTCTGGAGGGCGGCTTTCGCTCCAATGGGTGAAGCCGCGGATATCCATGAAGAGGATGGTGCGTTCCCGGCGTGCCAGCGCCAGGCTGTCCGGGTCGGTGATGGCACGTCCCAGCAGGTCGCGTCCCAGCAGCCATTCGGAGTAGTGGCGCAGGGTCTCGGCAGTATCCTGGACGATTTTCAGGTAGCGCCGGGCGGTGAAGTTGGCCAGGGCGATGGTAAGCCCCAACAAGAAAGTAGCCAGGGCGATGTACTCGTGGGTTGGGTCGCTGAAGAAAGCGCCCATGTTGGTGGTTTGCGCGGCGTTGGTGCGGATTTCGAAAACCACGTAGGTGAAGAACAGGATTTCGGCGCGCACCAGGTCTTCGAGTATTTGCAAGGTGTCTGCCACCCATGGATTGGCAGCCGCGCTGGCCGTAGCCTGCATCACCCCGATGGCCAGGGCGAAAACCCAGTAGCCGACATGGTGTAACCCCTGGAAGAAAGCCAGTCCCTCGAAGAGCGATTCGCCAATGGTGTAGACCAGCGGGGCAATCAGGTTTCCTATCAGGCGGCGCGGCCTGCCGCTCTCTTCCCAGCGCACCAACAGGTAGGCCTGCAGCAGCGTGGCCGGGATGAGAATGTACATGTCCGGCATGCGCAGGTACTTTGGGCCTTCGAGCAGGAATTCGAGGATGAGAATCGCCAGGGGAAACTGGCCTGTGTTGCGGAACAACTCAGTCCAAAAACGGGTTTGCACGGAGCCGTGCAGGCGGTTTTCCAGGGAGGCGGACATGGGAATGGGGAATGCGGAATGGAGAATGAAGAATGCAGAAGGCGGAATGGAGAATGCGGAATGCTGACCGCTGACGCCTGATGCCTGAATGCTGAATTACGCCTGAGCGCTTACTTCGGCGTGGTAAGCGGCGTAGAAGTCGGCGAAGCGGCCTTGCAGGATGGCTTCCCGCATTTCGCGTACCAGATTCAGCAGAGTGTGGATGTTGTGAATGGAAAGCAGCGTGGCAGCCAGCATTTCTCTGGCCTGAATCAGATGGCGCAGGTAGGCGCGGCTGAAATGCTGACAGGTGTAACAGGTACAGGTCTCATCAATCGGGCGCGGGTCGCGGGCGTGTTCCAGTTTTGCCACGTTCAGGCGGCCATGCCGCAGGAAGGCGGCTTTATGACGCGCCATGCGCGTGGGGGCGACGCAATCGAAAATGTCTACACCCCGTGCGACGCCTTCCACCAGGTCTTCTGGAGTGCCGACTCCCATGAGGTAGCGCGGCTTGTTTTGTGGCAAGATGTCGTTTACCAGTTCCAGCGTGGCGTGCATTTCGGGCTTGGTTTCGCCTACCGCCAGGCCACCGATGGCATAGCCTGGGAAGTCGAGGCTGGTGAGAAATTCTGCCGACTGTGTGCGCAGGTCGGGGTAGATGCCGCCCTGCACGATGCCAAAGAGCGCCTGGTCGGGGCGCGTTTTGGCTTTCAGGCAGCGTTCCGCCCAGCGGTGGGTGCGTTCTACCGCCGCGGCTACCTGTTCGTGCCCGTAGGGGTGCGGGCACTCGTCGAAGGCCATGATGATGTCGGCGCCCAGGTTTTCCTGGATGGCGATGGATTTTTCAGGCGTGAAGCGATGGGTGGAACCATCAATGTGGCTTTTGAATGTCACTCCATCGGCATCAATTTCCCGAATTTGTGCCAGCGAAAAAACCTGAAAGCCACCGGAATCCGTCAAAATGGGGCCATGCCATTGCATGAACTGGTGCAATCCGCCCATTTCGGCTACCAGGTCATCACCGGGACGCAGGTACAGGTGATAGGTGTTTGCCAGTACCAGGTGAGCGTTGAGTTCCTGTAGTTGGGCTGGTGTAACGGCCTTTACGGTGGCCTGGGTGCCTACGGGGGCAAAGATGGGGGTGGGCAGGTCGCCATGCGGGGTGTGGAAGACGCCGGCGCGTGCCCGCCCGTCACGCGCCAACAGGTCGAATTGGAAAGGTGCGGTTGTCATGGGGGCATTATACCCCGGCGGGAGGTTGCAAGCAAACCCTGCGAAAAAACTCTCCCTGCAGCCAGGCGGGAAAGCCCTTCCTCCCGGTAGGTGGCAATTCCTGAGATGGGCCAGTTCATCCACAGAGGGCGCAGATTGCGCCGAGAGAACAGAAAAAATCCGCCAGCAAAGCGGCGAAAACCAACATAACCAGCGTAAAGCAGCGGCATCAGCGGTATCAGCGTTCTACTGACTTTAGTGCTCCCGTAGGCCGTAGGCCAGGCATTCCTGTCCGCCTCTGCTAACGGTGATATAATCCCACGTTATCAGGAAACCGTTTTCAATCTGCATCCCGATGAGGATGCCATGTTCAGGAGTGCAACTGACCCATGAAGAAAATCCCTAATCTGCCTGGCCCAAAAGCCCGTGAAGTCATTGCCCGTGACCGGAAAGTGGTCTCCCCTTCTTATCCACGCGGCTACCCCTTTGTGATGGGGCGCGGCAAAGGTGTGGAAGTGTGGGACGTGGATGGCAACCGCTTCCTTGATTTTTCCGCTGGCATTGCGGTGGTTTCCACCGGGCACAGCCACCCCAAAGTGGTGGAGGCCATTCAAAAGCAGGCCGAAGAATTCATCCATATTTCCTCGGACTACTACCACCCCGTGTGGGTGCAATTGGCTGAGAAATTGACCAGCCTGGCGCCCTTCGAGGAAGATGCCATGGTGTTTCTCACCAATTCGGGTACGGAGGCGGTAGAGGCAGCCATCAAACTGGCGCGGTATCACACCAAACGCAGTTATTTCATTGCCTTCCTGGATAGTTTCCACGGGCGCACGATGGGGTCTCTGGCGATGACGGCCAGCAAGCCGAAGTACCGCCGCGGCTTCATGCCCCTGATGGGCAATGTGGTGCATGTGCCGTTCCCTAATGCATACCACCCGGTGCTGGCCACACGTCCCGGTGAAGGCTACGGTGAGGCCGTAGTGCGCTACATCGAAGAGAATATCCTGGGGCATCTGCTGCCTCCCGATGAGGTAGCCGGCATTCTGATTGAACCCATCCAGGGCGAGGGGGGGTACGTCGTACCACCGGCAGATTTCTTCCCTGCCCTGCGTCAATTGTGTGACCGCCACGGTATTCTGTTGATTGCTGATGAAGTGCAATCAGGCATGGGGCGCACTGGTAAATGGTGGGCAATCGAGAACTTCGGCGTGGAGCCGGATATCGTGTGTTCGGCCAAAGGCATTGCCTCTGGTGTGCCGCTGGGTGCGATGATTGCTCGCAAGAGTGTGATGACCTGGCCGCATGGTTCGCATGGCAACACCTATGGCGGCAATCCGCTGGCATGTGCCGCCTCGCTGGCGACCATTGACTTGTTGGAGAGCGCCTACCTGGAGAACGCTGCCCGCATGGGCGCCCTGGCGCTGGAGATGCTGCGCGATATGCAAACACGCCACCCCAGCATCGGGGAGGTGCGCGGCATTGGGCTGATGATTGGTGTGGAATTCGTCACAGACCGCGAGACCCGTCAACCTGCGGTAGAATTACGGAACCGTATCGAGCATCTGGCCTTTGAATACGGCCTGCTCACCCTGGGGTGTGGCACCAGCACCATTCGCATCTCGCCGCCGCTCAGCATCAGCGAGGCGGAACTGCGCGAAGGCCTGGCGATTTTCGAGCACGCTATCACCCTGGCTGAGCAAGAACTGCTGCAACCAGCCTGATTTCCCCTCTCCCGTTCTCCCGCCACTGGTGGGAGAACGGGAGCCTACTCCTGCCCATGCTTCCCGATTTCCGAATCCGCCAAAGAGATTACCTGCTGGAAATTGCCCAGGCGCTGACGAGCGAACTCGACCTGGAGACGTTGCTGACGCGCATTGTGCGCATTGCCGTAGAGATGCTGGCCGGACAGGCTGGTCTGATTGCCCTGCGGGATGCGGACGGACAGTGGCGTGTTTCCACGGTGCACGGCATTCCGGCCGGCTTTGTGCGTTATCTCAATACACACCTGGCGCATATCGCGGTATATTCCGAAGAGGACAGCGCACAGGAACTGGAGGCCATCAGTGAGTTGTTGCAAAGTGTGACGCGCACAGCCTCGCTGGGTTTGCTGACCAGCGTAGGACTGCCACTGGTGGCTTTTCAGCGCGTCATTGGGGTTATTTTCATCTTTCGGGGGTATGCGGGGCGCTTTTCGGCTAACGACCGTGCGTTATTGCAAAGTTTTGCCAATCAGGCGGCCATTGCGGTCCACAACGCCCAGTTGTACACCCAGGTCAGCCGGGAAAAACAGCGTACTGACGCACTGCTGGATACCGTAGCGGATGGTATCCTCATTCTCACGCCAGAATACCGCGTGGAGCGCGTCAATCCGGCCCTGCTACGGATGTTGATGGCAACTGAGCAACAAGTGCTCCACAAACCGCACCGCGAAATTGTTTCCTGGGTGCGTCGCCGTCACGGCATGACGCTGGAGCAAGCCGAGGCTGGAGGGTGGCCGCTAAACCCCCAGGCTACGCTCTACGTCGAGGGGGATATTCGCCGTTTTGATGGCAGCGTGCTCCCTGTGGGAATTACGTATGCCCCTCTGATGTCGGCAGAGAATCACCTCTTGAATGTGATTGCCACGGTGCGCGATATCACGCACTTCCGCCAGGCAGAAGAACTCAAGAGCACCTTCATCTCGGTTGTCAGCCATGAACTCAAAACCCCGGTGGCGCTCATCAAGGGATACGTTGCCACTTTGCGGCGAGACGATGTGGTGTGGGATTCCGATATCGTGCGCGACAGTTTACAGGTGATTGAAGAAGAGGCCGACCGCCTGACCGAACTCATCGAAAATCTGCTGGAAGCCTCGCGTCTGCAGGCAGGCGGCTTGAAATTGCACTTTGCCCCTGTTTCCCTGTCCCGCCTGGCGCAGCGCATAGTGGAGCGTTTTGGCACCCAAACGCAGCAACATGCCTTTACGGTGGATTTCCCCGCAGATTTTCCGACCGTCATGGGAGATGAAGAGCGCCTTACCCAGGTGTTCTCGAACCTGATTGGCAACGCCATCAAATATGCTCCTGATGGGGAGATACACATCCGGGGGCAGGTGGTGGGAGAAAACGTGGTGGTGTGCGTTACCGACCAGGGTCCTGGTATCGCCCCTGGGGACGCGCCGCACATTTTCGACCGTTTTTATCGCGCCGATGAGGCCAGTCGCCACACCAAAGGGGCTGGCCTGGGACTTTACCTCTCGCGCGCTATCATCGAAGCACATAACGGACGTATCTGGGTAGATACTCGCTATCGCGAGGGGGCGCGAATTTGCTTTTCCCTGCCTGTAGAGCGTACTGATTCGCTGGCGTAATCAGGCCTCTGTTGGTTTTCCTGACCAGATTTCTATGCGATTGCGCCCATTGGCTTTTGCCTGGTAAAGGGCTTCATCGGCGCGGTTGATGAGCGCCTCAAAAGTGGTGACATCCGTATCCCAGGTAGCCACTCCAATGCTGACGGTAATGTGGATGTGTCTGCCGTCTTCGGTGGGAATAGTCATGGATTTCAGTTGTTCCTGGATGCGCTGGGCCACGTGCAGCGCTCCATTCAGCGGCGTCCCAGGCAATACGATGACGAACTCCTCCCCGCCATAGCGCCCAATGACATCTTCATCCCGCAGCAGGTGGATGCAGGCTTTGGTCAATTCCTGCAGTACCCGGTCGCCTGCCAGATGGCCGTAAGTGTCGTTGATGCGTTTGAAATGGTCAATATCCAGCATCAACAGACTGAAGGCGCGGCGTTGCGAGGCTGTGCGGATTTCGTTTGCGCCAATGCGCATCAGGGAACGACGGTTGAAGATGCCTGTCAGGCCGTCGGTGAGTGCCAGCGCCTGCAAGCGCTCATGGAGGTGATGGGCGACAATAGCACTGGCCGCATGGGTGGCCAGGGTGTTCAGAAATTGCAGCACCGTTGTGCCGTTTTTCTCGTTTGCCAGCGCCACGACCAGAAAGCCCAGGACGTTTTCCTGCTCTGTCAGCGGTGCTACCAGAAATTGCGGATTCTGGTCGGGGGGTGTTTGGGGGCGCACTGTCGAGGGAACAGGATAAGTATCCAGCGTACAGGCGGAGAGCGTTTTCCATACTTTCTGTAAGTGTGGCGCATCCTGCAGAGGAAAAGGGGCGGGAAGCGTAAATTGCGTGATAGGGGAGGTGTATTCAGGAGGTAATGCCGCAGCCACGGAAACCATGTTTTCCTCGTCCAGCAAGAGCAAGGCAGCCGCCTGCCCGTTGGTGATGTGCATGGTCTGTTGCAAAATGGTGCGATAGAGCGTCTCGGCTGGCAAGTGTTTGTTGCTGGCCAGGATGATTTCCCGTCCGGCTTCCGCTAGCAGGCGTTGTTCGCGTTCTTTGCGCCGTGCGATTTCCAGTTCGATGGTACGCTCGACAACGTGCGCCTCCAGGTTTTCTATCAAAGCCTTGCGCTCCAGTGCGATGGCGATTTCGCCTGGCAGGGCGCTTAGGAAATCGTACCACTCATCGGGCAAGGCCGGTTTACTGGCTGTGCGCACCTCCAGCAGACCGCTGACCTCCTCATTGCTCAGGATGAGCGGGAACAGAAAGATTTCCTCACAGTGGGGCGGCAAAGGGTACTTGCTGTTCGCACTGGCCTCAACGAAGAAAGGCTCCTTCAGGTTCAGTGCCTGGTGCAGGAGCGCATGTACCTCTTCTTCGTACAGAGGAGCGTTACCTCGCTCGAAAGTGGCTGTGAGACGCAGGCTTCCTCCGGGAGTGCAACTCCACACGTTGATGCGCGCGATATCCAGATAGTTGCCCGCCTCTTGAGCAAAAGTTGTCAGAATAGATTCGATGTCGTTGCTGGTGAGCATCAATTGTTCGATGGCATGCAGGGTTTGCAGGCGACGTACCTGTCGGCGGATGCGCTGATTGGCACCCTGCAGACTGGTGAGCATGGCTGCAATGGCATTGCCCAGCAAGTCCTGGGGAGAGCGGGGCGTGACTCTGGTATCCAGTTTCCCTGTGGCTATGTTCGCTGCTACTTCCGCCATTTCCTGCAGGTAGGATGCCATACGCTGGAAAGCCAGTTCTGTGCGCAAAAAGGCGGCGATGATGCTGTTGAAGGCCGTAATCAAACTGGCGATTTCATCCTCACCGTCTACGGCAATGGGATGGGAAACGGCTTTCCACGGGGGAGGAATCTGGCCTCGAGAAAGCGCGTCCAGGTGGGTTTGCAGCGTATGCAAATCTTCATTGGCCAGGTGGCGGGCTGTTTTTGCGGCTTCTTCTAGCGGGCGCGTAATCTGACGCGCTATCTGGAAAGCCAAAAGCAGCCCGATGAAAGCGGCAAGCAGCGAGATACCTATCTGCAATATTTGTGCCTGGAGCACCTGTTGTTGTACGTTGTTTTGGAGTGTCTCCCCGTAATCGTGGATTATCTCTTCCAGAGCGTTGGAGGCGCTGGTAATTGCAGTGATATCTGCGTTCAACTGGGAGCGCTGGAGTTCGCGTTGGGCACGTAAACTTTGCTGGATACTTGTGAAGCCTTGCAGATACAGGGCAAGCGCCTGTTCTGCCTGCTGCACGTTATGGCGTTGTTCGCTCTCGGTGAGCAAAAGGCGCAGAGATTCAAGGTACTGACGTGCATCCCTCCCGCGGTTATGCACCAATACTGTGTACCGCTCGTCATGGCGGTCGGTGTACTGATTGGTGTACAGGTGCATTTCCTGGTAGGCGTTTTGTGCATTGTTCAAACTCAGAAAAAGCCGCTGGTCACTGTATGGGGTGGTGTTGAGGTGGACGCGCAGGGCAGCAATGGCGTTACTCAATACCTGGTATTGGATGTTCAGCACCTCACGCTGAATGCGTTCTCTTTCCTGGATGAGCGTCACCAGTTGCGTATAATCTTCCTGGTAGCGGGTGACGCTTTGCTCCAGTTTTGTAACCTGGAGTGTGTAAGGTGCAGAGGTCTGCATTTGGTTCAGTGTAGCCAGCGCGGTTTGCAGGGTGGCAAGGGACTGGTAGAAATCATCCAGTACGTCTTGCTGCCCGGTGAATTCATAGCGTGTGGCTGCCTGGCGGGCTTCGGCGAAGGCATCGTTTATGGTGTGCCACAATTCTGCCTGTGTGTTGACCGTTTCCAGTTGTGCCAGGGCGCGTTTATTGATGTTGGTGGTATACAGCCATACCCCAATATTCAGCACCAACACCAACAGCAAGGCACTGGCGTATCCAGCCAGGATTTTCCCGGCAATGTGTTTGCGGATGAAAGCCAACATTTCAGGGTGGACAGGTTTGTGCGGGGAGGAACCAGGTTTCCAGCCCCTTTTGCAGGATATCGGCGGCTTCCTGAGGAGTCATACCTCCTCGTAACACCGCAACCGAAGCATCGCGTACCAGCGCATATCCGCTGGGGGTGCCGTCCATCAGGTCTTCCCAGGTGAAGCGGACATCGGTGGGAAGTGTTTGGGCCAGGGTGAGAAAAGCCGCAGCGTGTGGATTTTGGAGGGTTATGGCATCCTTGTGCATGGGAAAGAACCCTGGCAGTTGATTGCCCAATAGTGTACCCGCGTTTGTAGTGGTTAACCATTGCAGAAAAATGCGTGCTTCTTCTTTGTGGCGTGATGCGGCGTTCAAGCCGATACCTGCATCCAGATGAAAGGTCATGTACCCCGGCTGCCCGGCTGGAGGAGGGGGAGCGAAGACAGACCATTGGAAACCCGGCTGCGCACGCTCGAAGTAGGCAATATCCCATGACCCACCAAAGAACATGGCGGCTTTTCCCTGCAAGAAAAGTTGTCGGCTGTCTTCGTAAGAGAGTTGGGCATGTACCGGCGGCAGGTAGGGGGCAATATCGGCCAGCGCCTGAAAAGTGGCCACGATGTGCGCATCGTTGAAGCACCGTTGACCGTTCAGATAAGCCATGCGCCCCTCGCGCCCTCCTACGTAGTTAGGTGCAAGATTCATGAAGAGCAATTCCGCAGCCGTCCAGGGGTCGCCTGTAGTGTTGGCGAAGGGAATGTACCCCGCATCCTGAATGCGTTTTGCGCTGCGTAACAACTCTTCCCAGGTACGAGGAACCTCCAGCCCCAGGGAGGCGAAAATATCCTGGTTGTAGTAGACGCCATGGGCTGTAGCGATGAACGGAACACCGTACACGCGTCCGTCCTTTGTGCTCCATGCGCTCAACATTTCGGGGGTGAAATTCTCTTTCAAGCCATACAAGTCATCGAGCGCATCTATGTACCCGTTTTCGAAGAGATGCCGGGAAATGGAAAAAGAGCGCAGGTAAAACAAGTCGGGAGCAGTGCCAAATTGCAGTTGCGTTTCCAGGGCTTCGTTGTAATCCGGGGCAGAGGTAGGGTCATGTTCGATAATGATGCCGGGATAAACCTGATGAAATGCATCGAGAATGACGTTCATTTCTACCACATCCTCTGGTCGCCATGAGCCAAGGGTAAGCACTACCGGAGTATTGTGTTGCGGAGGGGTGAAAGTAGGAATGACTTCAGGCGCGGGCGTCGCTGCCTGAAATTGGCAGCCTGCCAGCCCAATGAGCAACAGACATACCATTGACCAGAGAGGAAGGAATTTCTGTGTGTGCATGGCTTTTGGGGGATGGGAAATCGGAATTTTTCGGGGCACTATGCATGGGGAGCGCAACGATAATTGACGCGTGGTGATTTTTTCGCAACTGCGATTATGGAAAATTGTACCAGAAAGCGGGTTGGGCGGCACGTTTTTAACCACGAAACCAGCCATTTGACTGCTAACCACGGATGAAGGTGGATGAACGCAAATTTTTCTCTTTGCGCAACTGCTCAGCCCACCCGCCGTGGAATCAATTCCCCGGCTGAAGACACCAAAGTCGGGTAAACCCGCCTGCATGGCGCCAGCCGGATTGATTCGACTTTGGCCGAGCAGCCCGACGATTTATCGTCGGGCGTGGGTGCCTGAGTTGTTACCTCTTTGCACGGATTTTTTTTCCTGTACTATCGGCGTAATCTGCGACATCTGCGGATGAATTGGCCCCCACTTGGAATTGCACGCGTGGCTGACTTCTCCTTGCGGATGCTTTGGGTAGCGGGTACAATGGGCGCTGTAACCGTTTCCATTCCAATTCACATCGCCCACCTTCTTATGTTTTCCAAAATTCTGATAGCCAATCGAGGAGAAATTGCTGTGCGCGTCATTCGCGCCTGTCGCGAATTGGGTGTACGCACTGTCGCGGTGTATTCACAGGCCGATAGCCGTGCATTGCATGTACGCATGGCCGACGAAGCCGTAGAAATAGGGCCGCCGCCTCCCGCGGAATCATACCTGCGTGGGGAGCGCATCATCGAGGCCGCATTGCGCACTGGCGCACAGGCTGTGCATCCCGGCTACGGCTTTCTGGCCGAAAACGCCGCCTTTGCGCGCGCCGTCGAAACCGCGGGATTGACCTTCATCGGGCCGCCCCCAGAAGCCATCGAAGCAATGGGGGATAAAGCCCAGGCGCGTGCCCGCATGCAGGCTGCAGGTGTGCCGGTGGTGCCCGGCTATCAGGGAGCGGACGATGACGCCAGTCTGCTGGCCGCGGCACAGGATATTGGCTATCCCTTGCTGGTCAAGGCTGCCGCCGGTGGAGGGGGGAAAGGCATGCGCATTGCGGCTTCCCCGGATGAACTTCCCGCCGCCATCGCGGCGGCGCGCCGCGAAGCCCGGCATGCCTTTGGGGATTCCCGCCTGCTGCTGGAGCGTTACATTCCCGACGCCCATCACATCGAATTTCAGGTGTTGGCCGATACCCACGGTAACACCCTGCACCTCTTCGAGCGCGAATGTTCCATCCAGCGCCGCCATCAAAAAATCATCGAGGAGACACCCTCCCCCCTGCTTTCAGCGGAAGTGCGTCAGCGCATGGGGATGGCTGCGGTACAGGCAGCGCGCGCTGTTGGCTATGTCAACGCTGGAACCGTAGAATTCATCTTCGATGCCCGCAACGACACATTCTACTTTTTGGAAATGAACACCCGCCTGCAGGTGGAGCATCCCATCACGGAACTGGTCACAGGCATAGACCTGGTCTCCTGGCAGTTGCGCATAGCCAGTGGGGAGCGGCTGCCTTTCCAGCAGGATGACCTTACCCAGCGCGGGCATGCCATCGAATGCCGCCTGTATGCCGAAGACCCTGCCAACGATTTCCTCCCTGCAGTGGGGCAGTTGCATCAGGTGGTCTTTCCGGGCGCGCCTGGGGTGCGCCTGGATACCGGTATCACTCCCGGCGATGAAGTCACCCTGCACTATGACCCCTTGATTGCCAAACTCATCGTGTATGCCGAAGACCGCCCCGCCGCCTTGCGCAAAGCGCTTGCTGCGTTGCGTGAGAGCGTGCTGCTTGGTTTGACCACCAACCGGGATTTCCTGGTCGAAGTGCTTTCACACCCTGCCGTACAGGCTGGCCCGGTATCCACCACCTGGGTCGAGCGTACCTTTGGGGCATGGCAGCCTCCGCAATGCGATGTCAGCCCGGAAATCCTTGTGGCGGCCGCACTCACCGAAATGCAGAACACCCCCTCGGCGGCTTCCTCCGCCAGCGAACAGCCCGACCCCTATTCTCCCTGGAAGCAGGCCACTGCCTTTCGCATTGGAGGCGCAGCATGAAATTCACCTGGCAGACTGGCGCACAAATCCACACACTCATGTTGGAACCCCGTGGCGACCACTGGATAGCCTTCATAGATGGGGAATCCCTGGAATGCGAAATAGTGGATAGCCGTCCTGGGGAGTTGACTCTGCGCTTTGGAGAGCGCATCCACACCTTTTACTGGGCCAGCGACGGCGCCCGCCGGTGGATTGCCCTGGATGGGTGTACCTACACCCTGGAAAAACCCTCCCCTCGCGCCCGCCGCAGCGATTCCGCTGCCCAAAACGAATTGCGCGCCCCCATGCCGGCGCAGGTGCGTGCCGTTCAGGTGGAGCCTGGCCAGCAGGTCGAAAGTGGGCACACCCTGCTGCTGCTGGAAGCCATGAAAATGGAAATCCGTATCCAGGCGCCGCGCGCAGCCCGTGTCGCTGCGGTGCACGTTGCACAGGGAGATACTGTCGAACGAGACCAATTGCTGATTCAACTGGAGGAGCCATCGTGACCGGAAAGTACTACGATGACCTGGAAGTGGGTATGAAAATCCGTCATGCCACTGGACGCACCATCACCGAAATGGACAATACCCTGTTTTGCGCCCTGACGATGAACACCCAACCCCTGCATCTCAACGCCGATTTTGCCGCCCAAACCCAGTTTGGGCAGCGCATCGTCAACGGCATCTTCACCCTGGGGCTGGTGGTTGGTCTCACCGTGCCTGAATTGACCGAGGGCACCATCGTGGCGAATCTGGGGTACGAGCGCGTCGTGCATCCCAACCCCCTTTTTCATGGCGATACCGTGTACGCCGAAACGGAAGTGTTGGAGATGCGCCCCTCGCGCTCCAAGCCGCACCTGGGCATCGTGCGCCTCAAGCATTGGGGCAAGAAACCGGATG
>DAOTWV010000092.1:0-1890 GCA_034435695.1 Anaerolineales bacterium
GGCGTGACCCACTACCAACTCGCTGGCCCGGAAAGCGCCCCGCTTGTCGTGCTGGTACACGGCTTCTCGGTGCCCTACTTCATCTGGGACCCCACCTTCGAGTTTCTGGTGCAGGCCGGTTTTCGGGTGCTGCGCTACGACCTGTTGGGACGCGGCTTCTCCGAGCGCCCGCCCCTGCGTTACGGCATAGACCTGTTCGTGGCGCAACTGGAAAGTCTGCTGGATGCGCTGGGGATGGACGCGCCCGTCAGCCTGCTGGGGCTTTCGATGGGCGGCCCGATTACCGCGACCTTCACGGCGCGTCACCCGCAGCGCGTCGCCCGCCTGGGGCTGGTTGACCCCGCCGGCGGCGCGGTGATTGCCTTCCCCTGGTTCCTGCGCCTGTTGAGCGCCGCGCCCGGTCTTGGCGAGCGCCTGTTCACCCTGGTGGGGGAGGAGCGTCTGGTGCAGAGCATCGCCAGCGACTTCTTCGACCCGGCGCTGGTGGCGGCCTTCATCGAGAAGTACCGCGTGCAGTTGCACTACCGCGGCTTCGTGCGCGCCATCCTGTCCACCATGCGGGAGGGCATGCTGGGCGATTTCTCCGCAACTTACCGGCGGGTCGGCGCGTTGGGGCTGCCCGTACTGCTGCTGTGGGGCGAACACGATACCACCGTCCCCCTTGCGCATAGCCAGATTCTGCGGGACGCCATCCCCCAGGCGCAGTTTCACCTCATCCCGCACAGCGGCCACATCCCGCACTACGAGCGCCCCGATGCCGTCAACCCCATCCTGGCGAACTTTCTCGCGGGTGGATGACGGACGACGGACGACAGACCACGGACGACGGACGACAGACCACGGACGACAGACGACAGACCGCAGTGACCCCCGTACCCCGTACGTCGTACTTCGTACTCCGTACCCCGCACTTCGCACCCCGTACGTCGTACTTCGTACCCTGTACCCCGTACGTCGTACTTCGTACCCCGTACTTCGTACCCCGTACCCCGTACGTCGTACTTCGTACCCCGTACCCCGTACTTCGTACCCCGTACCCCGTACTTCGTACCCCGTACGTCGTACTTCGCACCCCGTACGTCGTACTTCGCACTTCGCACCCCCATGAAACCTTTCCTCCTCCTCGGCGGCGGCGACCTGGCCTCTGGCGTGGCCTACCGCCTGCATAAAGCCGGTTACCCCCTCCTCATCACCGAATGTGCACAGCCGCTGGCGCTCCGGCGGCTGGTTTCCTTTGCCGAAGCCGTCTACACCGGCCGGCACACCGTCGAAGGTATTACCGCCTGCCGCGTCGAAGACCCCCAACAGGCGCAGGACGCCCTTCGACGGCGGGAAATCCCCGTCCTGGTAGACCCCGACCTCAGCCGCCTGCGTGCCTGGGGCTGGCTGGATGTCCCTGTCCTGGTGGATGCCCGCATGACCAAGCGCCCGCCCGCATACCCGCGCACCATCGCCGGGCTGGTCATTGGCCTGGGACCGGGCTTCGTGGCGGGGGAGAACTGCCACGCCGTCGTGGAGACCAACCGCGGCCACTGCCTGGGGCGCGTCTACTGGCGGGGCAGCGCCGAGCCGGATACCGGCATCCCGGAAGCCGTCCTGAAACACCAGGCCGACCGCGTTTTGCGTGCTCCGGCGGATGGGGTGCTGCGCGAGCGCGTCCCCCTGGGGGCGCGCGTCACCGCCGGACAGGTGCTCGCCGAGGTGGACGGGCATCCCGTGTGCGCCCCCTTCGACGGCATTCTGCGCGGCATGGTACACGATGGGGTGCGCGTCACCCGCGGCCTGAAAATCGGCGACGTAGACCCGCGCAACGACCCGCGTTACGCCGCCCTCATTTCCGACAAGGCCCTGGCCGTCGGCGGCGGCGTGCTGGAAGCCGTGCTGACCGCC
>DAOTWV010000093.1:0-1826 GCA_034435695.1 Anaerolineales bacterium
TGTCTGCTTGCTCACCTGCCACGTGCAAACCTTCAACTTTCCGCCCCTCCTTGTCCCGTCCCTGGCCTTCGTTGGCGGGGTGCTGCTGGCCGCAGCCCTGCCGCTGACGGCCGCGGGCTGGGCGCTGGCGTGTGCGCTGGCGGCTACGGTGCTGCTGCTGATGCGCCGCCCGCGCGCTCCGGCGCTCCTGCTTTTGTTCACCCTGGGGGGATTACGATACGCTCTCGTTCAGCCCGAAATCACACCACAATTCATCGCCTGGTACAACGACACCGCCCAAAACTTCGTCATCGAAGGCTGGGTGGCCGCCCCGCCCGACGTGCGCGATAGCGGCATCCGGCTGCGCGTGCGTGTCGAGCGGCTGCGCCCTGCCGGCGACCTGACCTTCACCCCCGTGGACGGCCTGCTGCTGGCGCGGCTCCCCCTGGGGGAAGACTGGCACTACGGTGACCGAATTCGCCTGGAAGGGAGTCCCGAAACCCCGCCGGAGGGCGAATCCTTCTCCTACCGCGCCTACCTCGCCCGCCAGGGCATCCACAGCATCCTGTCTGCCGAGGAAGCCCATCGCCTTGCGGGGGCGGGGGGCAGCGCGCTCTTCCGCCAACTCTTCGCCTTCAAGGCACGCGCCCTGGCAACCGTCTATCGCCTGTGGCCCGACCCGGAAGCCTCGCTGCTGGCGGGCATCCTGCTGGGGGTGGAAAGCGGCATCCCCGCGCCGGTGCAGGCCGCCTTCAAAGAGACCGGCACCTCGCACGTGATTGCCATCTCCGGCTTCAACATCACCATCGTGGCCGGGTTGTTCGTGACCTTCTTCGGGCGCTGGTGGGGGGCGCAACGCGGCGCGTTGCTGGCCGTGCTGGGCGTGGCCGTCTACACCCTGCTGGTGGGGGCGGATGCGGCTGTGGTGCGCGCCGCCATCATGGGCACCTTCACCCTCTTCGCCCGGCTGGTGGGCAGACGCCAGAGCGCCCTCAATACCCTGGCGCTCACCGCCGCGCTGATGACCGCCCTCGACCCGTTCACGCCCTGGGATATCGGCTTCCAACTTTCCTTCGCGGCTACCCTCGGCCTGGTGCTCTTCGCCGACCCGCTGACGCGCACCTTCGAGCGCGCCGCAGGCCGCATCCTGCCCGAAACCCGCGTTGCACCACTCAGCAACTGGGTGGGGGAGTACGTCCTGATGACCCTGGCGGCGCAAATCACCACCTTCCCGGTGATGGCCTACCACTTCGGCGCGCTCTCGTGGGTGGCCTTCTTCACCAACCCGGTGATTTTGCCCGTCCAGCCGCCCATCATGACCCTCGGCGGGCTGGCGATGCTCCTGGGGACGCTCTGGCTGCCGCTGGGACGCCTGACCGCGCCGCTGGTGTGGCCTTTCGTGTTGTTCACCATTCGGGCGGTGGAATTTTTCGCCGCATTGCCGGGGGGACAGTGGTTTTTTGGGGAAATCCCGGCCCTGTGGGTTTTCGCCTTTTACGGAGTGCTCTTTGCCTGGACTTTTGGCGGTTTCCGCTGGCTGAGGGAACGCCTGGCCTCCCGGCGGATTCCGCTCCCCGCGCCGCGCCCGATGGCGTTGCTGACCCTGCTGGTGGCGCTCAACGCTCTGGTGTGGCGCGCCGTCTGGGCGGCCCCCGACGGGCGTCTGCACCTGACTCTGCTGGATGTGGGGCATGGCGAAGCGCTGCTGCTGCGCACCCCCGGCGGACACACCGTCCTGCTGGGCGGCGGGGAACGTCCCTCGCTGCTCTCGGACGCGCTGGGACGGCAGTTGCCCCTCTCCCGGCGGCTGGATGCGCTCATCGTGGCCGCGCCGTATGCCGAACACC
>DAOTWV010000094.1:0-3234 GCA_034435695.1 Anaerolineales bacterium
GATAACCTGATGGGCAGCGGCTTCAAGATTGACAACCCCAATGCTGTTTCCTCTTGTGGGTGCGGCAGTTCCTTCAGCACCTCGCAAGGCGGCGGCTCTGGCGCCGGCTGCGGCAGCGGCAGTTGCGGCTGCAGTTAATCAAGTTATCCCACGGCCATGCAACGTACGGCGCTCCCCTCGCGAGGAGCGCCGTTTTTCTTCGGGCAACAACCCAGGGAAATCGCAATGGACATGCCAAAATACCGGTCAGCCACCCACACTGCCATAGTTCTCAGCCAGGGAATGGCCTCCCCGGCAGGCAGGTTCAACGGATGAGCAGCGGCAGGAAGATATCGTAACCGATTTGCGCGTAGTACTGCAGGCCATCCCAGCCAAGGCTGCTGACGCCCAGCCGGCCGCGCCCATCCATGGCTGCGGATGGGAAGTCAGCATAACTCATGCCCTCATCGTTGATCACCTCGACCAGCCAGCCCGTATCGGATTTGAAGGCATGGTAGAGGGCTTGGGTGCCATACTCAAAAAAGATGATGTGCGGGCGATCTACGCGGTCGAAGGCCAGCACGGAGCACTCCACGTCCGCTGGTGCGCCCAGCGTTGAATAAACCGTTTCCCGGTTCCAGCCTCCGCTTCCGAGGAATGCGTAGACGTGCTGGTTAGCGGCGAAATCGAAATACGCTACCGCCGGCTGGCCGGCAGAATTCAACGCCAGGGAGACACAGATGGTCTCGGCAGTAGGGTCAATGTCCTGGCTGACCCAGGTCCCTCCTACCTTTGTAGCATAACGAGGCACAGCCTGAACAAACATCGCATATGTCAGATGAGGCACATCATCAGAATCCAGCAACAATTTAGGATAAAGGCCATAGGAAGTGATAGTCTCAGATGCCCAGGTCGTCCCGTTCCAGTGGAGCACTTTCAAGGGGCCAGATTCTTCATTAAACGCTATCCATGGCCTGTCCTGGCTGTCCAGCGCCAGGGAGGGATATTCTCCGCTGGTTTGCACGGTCTCGGTCACCCATCCTGATGGCCCGCGCCAGGCATAGATGATCTCTCCATCGCTATCGGCCCGGTTATCATACACCAGGTGAGGGTTCCCTTGCGAATCGATGGCCAGGGCTCGCTCCCAAAGATACAAGTAAGAGCCGGTGTCCACAATCTCGTGTTCCCAGGCCCCGTTTACCTTGCGGGCATACTGAATCGCCGGATAGGCATACGACCGAAACGCAATATGCGGAGCCCCGCCGCCATCAAAAGCCAGCGATGATTCCTTGAGGAGACTCCAGTCCTCGAAGATCGTCTGGTGAATCCATTCGCTGCCGTTCCAGGAAACGACGTTCCATTTTCTATCTTCTGCCCGGAAATGAACGATGAGCGGATTCCCATTCGAATCGATGATCATGCCTGCATAGTTCCCTGCATCTGCCTGGTCGTCCAGCGTGGTCACCAGCCAGAGGGGAACCGGAAACAAAGTCTTTTGTGCCAGAACCAGGGCGCCTGATTTTTTATAACTGAAACTGATTTCATCGGAGGCATTGCGCACCATTGCCAGGCCGTAAAGGTCTGCACCGGAATCGACTGTCTCCAGCGTCCAGGCGCCATTGTCCTTAACCGCATGACGCACGTTAAAGGTGGTGAGGGAGGAGCCTGCATTGAAGCCCACGTGAAGGCGATTCTGGCTGTCCGTAGCCAGCAGAGGAGTCGAGTTACAGCCCTCGTTGGCGATTTGTTCGGTTTGCCAGGCCCCACTGGTGCGGTCGGCGTGCTTGACTTTATCTCCCTCGCAATACACCACATGAGGATAAAACTGGCCCCAGAATGCACCGCTGGTATATCCCAGTGAGATGCCAGTCTGAGTATCAAGATTATCTGAGGCGGTGATGGTTTCAATGTTCCACGAGCCGTCAGAGAGTTTTTTCGCGTGACGAACTCTGTAGTGCCTCCCCATGAAATCATAATAGTCAATGAAGGCAATCTCTGGCAGCCCGGTGAAGGTTAACTTGAGATCAACGGAGGAGACGCCGGCAGCTACTCCTGGGTTAAAAACGGTTTCAATCATCCAGCCGCCGGCTGTTTTGTAGGCATACTTCAATTTGCCTGCGAAATTGATGTACGCAATGTGCGGATACCCGGAAATATCCAGGGCAATGGCGGTTGGTGAACCAGAATCAAAATCTTGATCAACGATTTCTTCCTGCCACCCCGCGCCGTCCCACCAGACGTGGTACAAAGCACGACCCGTCAGGGCCAGGTGCAAGTGGTCATCGGCATCCCGCGCCAGGTAGTGAGGCCCAGGGTCTTGCAAATTCCGGTCAGCCACAATTGCCTCCTGCGTCCAGGCGGGAGAGAGCGCGGCCGGAGAGGCCTGGACGGCGTCCGGCTGGTGATAAGGCCACAGCCACGTCATGGCAACCACGAGGAGCAAGGCCAAAGGAAAAATGACGCGCCGAATTTTCATAGTAAACACTCCTTATGAAACGCATGAAAGGGAAAAACGGAAAGCCACTTGCCCCCGTGGCTACGATCCAACAGGCAATATGTAACGCCGAAGGCCTCTCCCTCGCGATAGACAGTCCTGCAGATGGGACTGATTATTCCACCCTGAAAAGAGTCGGTAGATTCCATGCCACGAAGCAACGCAAAGATGAAATGGTTCACCGGTTAACCTGGCGGCGTAACAATTTTTGCAGGACATTTTCGTTTTGGTGCGCTCTCAGTGCTATGCCCGCCTTGACCTGACTTGCATCCATTATACTCTTTTTTGCTCTGGACCGTCAAAAATAAGAGATGAGGAGGGGCAATAAAAGGTTGTTGGTTGCACTGCCCTGCGGTTGGAAACCCCGGCAACAGGTGCAAAGCCTGCCTTTGCGGAGTAGCGTTTCGTCGCCACCAGGACATGAAACGGCATAAAAACCCTTGCGATTCTTCGTGCCTTCGAGTTTTTGTGGTGCAAAAAAAGCATCTTCATGTTTACACATCTGAGGTATTCTCCAGGGCTTTCTTAAAGTGGTGCAAGTCTCAGAAACCGGCTTTGAGAACTCCATGGTGAGTCGGATGATTCTCACACAAAGCCACGGAGCACACGGAGAAAAATGCATAAAGGACTTTGTGCGCTCAGTGTCTCCGTGTAAGACTTTGCGCTCAAAAGGATATTGACACGCCCCCGAAAACGTGCTATCTTTAAACCGGTTTCATTAAACCGGTTTAAAACCTCTCATGGACAAAAATATCACCATC
>DAOTWV010000095.1:0-6875 GCA_034435695.1 Anaerolineales bacterium
CAATCCGGCTAGCGCCAGGCAGTCGGGTTTACCCGACTTTGGTGTCCTCAGCCGGGGAATTGATTCCCCGGCGGGTGGGCTGAGCAGTTACTTTGTTTTGGGGAACGCCTGTCAATGCAGCGCGGCGAGTTGGGCATCGATGGCGTCACATAAGGCTGCCTCGTCCAATCCGTAGCAAACTTGTTCACCGACCAGAAAGGCCGGGTAATGCCGGGCCTTGCCGCGGAGGGTCAGCCACAGGCCGCGTGGACTGCGGGCGTCAGTAATCAAAATTTGTAGTTGCCCGTCGTATCGTTCTGTCAGGGAGTAAATCAAATCGGAAAATTGCTGCCACTCTGCCTTCCATTCCGGAGGGTATGAATCCAGGTCACGTTGGTGGATTTCAGGGCCAATGCCAGCACCATCAAGAAAAACCTGACAATGAGAACAATGGTTTAAACTCCCCAATACGTGGGTAACGACTTCGATTTTGAGAAGAGAAACCGATTGCATGATATCACCGCTAAGAAACAGGAGCGGGAGAAGGGGGGCCTTCTCCCTAATGTGTCATGGGGTGGGCGAGAGCATGTCCCTCGTCCACCCCGTAACGGTTGAAGAAGGGGCATTCTGGCGGGTTTAATCGCCTGACGAGGCCGGCGCCACTTGCGAGCGCGCTGTGTTGAGCGATTTCAACCCGTCCATAGCCAGCACGATGGCCGCAATGGCCAGGAAGAGGCCAATCAGCCCGGCGATGCCGTTCCCGATGCGGAAGGCTGCTGCGGTATCTCCGCCTGCCAGCGCACCGTTGGGGCCAAAGAAGGACTTCCAGGCAGTGTAGAGCAAGGCGGCTACTGTGGTGATGTACATGAACATCCCTGGCCAGAAAGCCCAGGAGTACTTCTTGCCCTGGTTGGCCAGCCAGATGGTCACCAGCAGCAGGGCCAGCCCGGCGAATAACTGGTTGGCGCCGCCGAACAGCACCCAGATGCGCTGCCAGAAGGCCGTCCACAAAATCAGTAAGGTGAAGGCAATGGCGACCAGGCTGCCCACATGCGGGTTCTTGAAGGCGATGATTTTGTCGCCCAGCAATTCAGCCGAAGCAACCCGCATGAAGCGCAGTACCAACTGCATCACCGTAAGCGCCATGACGGTCAGGAAGATACCGCCAATCGCACCGCCCAGGTCGGCGGGGATACCCACCACACTGAGGAAGCGGGACATGCCGTAAATCCAGATGCCGCCGGCACCCACGCTCAATTTGTAGCCGTTCGCCGCATCGTAGAGCACAGAACCATCGGCTTTGGTCAGTGCAGTGGCCGCGAAGACGACGGCCAGCACCGCCAACACGGCTTCGGTGTACATGGCGCCTGCCGTCACCGGCTTGGCGTCGGTTTCCTTTTCCAGTTGGCGCGCCGTCCCCGAAGTGGATACCAGCGAATGCCATCCGGAGACCGCGCCGCACGAAATGGTGACGAACAAAATCGGCCACAGCGGCCCCAGGTGATTGGTAAATTTGATGTAGGCTGGAATTTCAAACGCTGCGTTGGTTACGCCAGTGAACGAAGCAATGGCTACCCCGAAGAGCGAACCAACGATACCCAGCATGACGAACCAGAACGAAACGTAGTTCACGGGCTGCGCAAAGCGCCAGATAGGCAGCACCGACCCCAGGTAACAGAAGGCCAGCGCCACGATGCCCCAGAACCACACCGACCACTTCATTGGCCCATAGGGGGTGCTGTACAGCACGCCGTTGGCATCGCCTGCCAGTCCGTTGATGCCCTTGACGATGTTTTGCGCCCACGGCATCGTACCCAGCCAGATGCCAATCAGGGCAATCAGGACGGTAATCACGGTGGTCATCACCAGGTCCATGCGCCAGCGGTAGGTCATCTGCCCGGCCAGTACACCCGCCAGGGTCAGGATGATGAACCCGATGGGCACCACCGGGTTGGCCAGCAGGCCGGCCACGACCGCGCCGAATGCGCCCATGATGAGCAGCAGGTAGAAGTACAGGAACGAGAGCAGAATCCCGCGTGCCCGCGGTGAAATGTACTTGTATGCCAGGCCGCCCATCGTCATGCCGTCGTTACGCATCGCCATCATCGCGCTGGCGTAATCCTGTACCCAGCCGATGAAGAACACGCCCAGCACGAGCCACAGCACCGCTGGCAGCCAGCCCCATTGCACTGCCGTAATGGGTCCGACAATCGGCCCCAGGGCGGCAATGGACTTGAACTGATAGCCAAACAGCACACTGCCACTGGCGGGCATGAAATCTACCCCGTCATTGTACAGTTTGGCGGGGGTGGCGCGTTTCGGGTCGGCTTCGATGATTTCCCGGTCTACCCGGCTGGTGTAGAAGCGGTACCCGAAGAACACCACCACAATGGTAATCAACAAAACCCAGAAAGCCATTTCTCAGCCTCCTTTTGTGTTGATAGGGCCTTTGTCATCAGCATGACAGGTGTCCTATCTCCTCCTTTCGATAGTTGCAAAACCTTTGTACGCTGTGGAAAGAGAAATTTGTCTTCGATTTGTTCCCTGTTACACCTCCTTGATTGCTTTGCCTCGCATTGGTCCGCAGACGAAAAAATCCCCGAAAGCCGTTAGCGCGGCCTCAGGGATTTCAGCGCATTTCTCTCCCATTGGTTTGGCAACCGCTATGTGCCACACCGTCAGCATAGGGAACCACTGTGGGCGAGAAAACAATTGCAAGGACATGTATTTGGCAGACTGAATCCTGGCGTAGTCTGCACCTTAAAACACCTTTGGTTGAAAACGGTTACACACTTTTCGGTTTCATTATGCGAAAATATCCCCCGAAAGCAAATAAAAATTGCATAAAAAATTTCCTGAGCGCATTGGAAGAGCAACTTTTTCAACTTAAACGGATGTATTCATCCGTTACCACAACGTCTGGCCAGCGGGCCTCTACCCATTCCCCAATGGTTTGTAACGCCCGTTGCAGGTGGGCTGCATCATTTCCAAGCATGGCACATCCCACCAATGCGGACTGCCACACATCGTTGTAGCCCAGTTCTGCCGTCGAAACATTGAATTCGCGATGCAATCGAATGAGCAAGGGCTTCAACCGTCTGCGCTTTTCCTTCAATGACGCACAGCCGGGCAGGTAGAGATGCAAAATCAGGGTCGCGGTTATAATTCCTGACACGGTTCACGCTCCCTGGAAACCGGGCTTTGCAAAGCCTGTGGGTGTTTCCCAGGTGCCGAAGTGTGATACAGTCTTGTTGTGAAAGGAAACCCAGCGATGAAATTACGCCCGTTTTGGACGATTGCGTTTGCCCTGGCAGTCCTGGGGCTGCTCTACTGGGCGGCCTCCGCCGTCATTCGGACTGTCCAGGAAACCACCTCCCAGGCCCTCCAACCTGTCAATCAGGTCACGGGTGGCCTGGGGACACAGGTAGCCCAGGTGCTCAACCCTACCCCTACCGTGTTACCCGACCCGGTGACCGTCATCCACGACGTGCGCAGCCTGGCGCGCCTGGAAACGGTGCAGTACACCATCGAGAAAGTCGTCACCGCGGAAAGCGGGCAGGGTGCGCTGGGTTCCCTGTTTGGGGATAAATTGCTCTTTGTCGCCCATGGCGTCGTTGTTGCCGGTGTAGATTTGCGCAAATTGGGTCCCGACGATTTGCGCGTGGACAACGGCGTGCTTTACGTCACCCTGCCACCCGCCGAAGTTTTCATTGCCACGCTGGATAACGAAAAATCCTATGTGTATGACCGGGATACCGGGCTGCTCACCAAAGGCGATGTCAACCTGGAGACGGCAGCGCGCCGAGAGGCCGAAAAAGCCATTCGCGAGGCTGCTCTCGAAGATGGCATTCTGGATACCGCACAACAAAACGCGGAAAACTACCTGGAGCGCCTGTTTCGCTCTCTGGGGTACCCGGATGTCATTTTCGAGAACGCATCCCCATGATGAACGGTATCTTTCCAGGGCATTCGTTACACCAATGGGCGCTTTTTGTGTTGCAGCCAATCGGGATGGGTATGTTTTGTCTGCAGCAATACCCTGGCACGCGCCTGCTCTGCAGGGGTGAGTTCTCCTGCAACCAGGCGTAAGCCGGTTATCTCCACGAAAGCGCGTTGCATGGCCTCGGCTGCGGCCTCCCAGGGAATGCGTCTTCCCAGCACGGCTTCCACAGTGGTGGCGCGCCCCAGCAGGCGTTCTGCCGCGTGCTGCCGGGAAACCTCGTCAGGAAAGCGTAGCACCTGGGTGATGCGTCGTAAATCTCCGTAGAGGGGTAACGACCCATGCTGCAGTACCCCGACCTGCCTGCGAGCCTGCGCACTGCCGAGGAGTTTTTTCCCCCCGGCGGTGATTTCGTAATTGGAAGGCACCTCGAAACACACAGGGCCTTTTTGCAGGCTGCCCGTAGAGGAAATTTGGGGTTCGGGCAGCGCCTGCGCAGGGATGTCGAGGTGTTTCAGGGCGCGCAACAACACCGCAGAGATGCGCCGGTAACTTTCCAGGACGCTGCCGCGCAGCAGGGGGGTATCGTGCGGGCCGCACACGGCGTAGGTCAATTCATCGGCGTGCAGGATGGCGCGCCCGCCGGTGGGGCGGCGCACCACATCCCAGCCGCGCTGCTGCAGGGCGGGCAGGTCTACGTCCTCGAAGGATTGCGCATAGCCAAGTGAAAGGCAGGGCGGGTTCCAGGCGTACAACCGCAGGGTGGGCGGCACTTCGCCGCGCCCGGCGGCCTCCAGGATGGCTTCATCTACGGCCATGTTCCACGCACCGGGGGCCGGCGCGCTCACAATCAATCGCCAGGGAGGGGTAAACGGCTTGGTCGGCATAGGCTCAGGGGTAAGGGTTGGTCGTCGGCGACGGTGTTGGCGTGGCCGTGGGGGTTGTGGTCGGTGAAGGGGTCGGGCTGGCGTTGGGGTCGGGCGTGTTGGTGATGGTGGGCGTAGGCGTAATCGTCGGCGTCAGGGTGATGGTCGGCGTTGGCGTGATGGTGAAGGTGGCCGTCGGCGTGGGGGTATCGGTAGGGATGGCCGGATTACGTTTCAGACGCAGGCGCGCCAGGATGGCATACGGGCTGGACGGGTTCTTGCGCCAGATGTGCAAGTAGGCGCTGACGGCCTGTGTGGTATCGCCGTTCAGGCCGGCAGCCAGCCCCAGCAAGGCGTAGGCGCGCGGGCAACTCTGCGGGTTGGTGATGCAGGTGAAGTGTTCCCCGTTCACCAGGGCCTGCAACCGTGCCTCGGCTTCGGCGGGGGGCAAATCGCCGCCAAATAATCCCTCGGCAGTCTGGGCAGTGACGAACTCGGTGTACAGGTCGTCGTAGTAGCGCGGCGTCTCGAAGTACAGGTACGGCTCATCTTCGGGGGTATGCCGCAGGCTGAAAACCGAAACCTTGTCCACCCAGGTGACGGGCGCAGGGGGGAGATAGCCAAAGGTGGACAGCGCGGGGATGGTGCGCTCCACCACCCCGGCGAAGAGCGCCGCCGCGCCCCCTGGGGCGGGTGCCAGAATCCAGAATTCCAGCGCATCCCCAGGGTGGTGCCGCACCGTCACCCAGCGTTCCGGGATGCCGTCGCCATCGAAATCGTGCCGCCCCGTGGACGGGATGTTCACGCCCTGCCCGGCCAGCGTGACCAGCGGGGTTTGTATAGCCGGCGCGCCCAACGCGGCCACCAGTTGGCGCAAGGCCGGGTGCGCTTCGCAAAACGGCACCTGCAGGCACAGACGGTACAGGTCTTCCGGTTGGCGGTATGCTTCCAGCAGATGACTGGCTGGCGTTATCCAGCGGCTGAGGGGCGTGGTGGGCTGCGAAGCGGCCTGAGTGAGGTAGGTGCGCGCCGTATCCTCATCGCCGGAGAGCAGGGCGTACAGGCCGATGCGGTAACGCCATTCGTCAAGGGCATCGGCGGCAGGGGGCTTGCCGTCGGCCAGGGTCTCCGGCGGCCATTGGGGCAGCAGCGCCTGCATGACCTGTACGGCGGCCTGCGGTCCCCAGAAATGGGCGGCGTGGTCGGCAATCAGGGCGCAGTAGCCGGTCAGGTTGGGGGCTGGCTGCGGCTGGTACAGGGCTTCTTGCAGGCGCAGGTAGGTTCCATCCCAGCGGTAGAGGCGGCGGATGCGCGTCGGACAGGCCTCGAAGAGGGTGCTCTCGAAGGTCAGGGTTCGTTCCGCGGCCTGCCATTGGGCCTGGTAGGCCATGCCTGGGGTGAAGGAATCCTGTTGGGCAAACGGCAGCCGCTGGGGGGGAGTCTGCGCGGCGTCGAACACTTCGGGGAGCGGGAAGGCATTGGCATCCGGTGTATCCTGCCACAGGACGATTTCCGGCCGGCCGTCGCCGGTCAGGTCGCCAAAGGTGATGCGGCTCTGCCCCTGGTTTGCAGAGTCATAATGGGTTGTCAGAGGGTAGATGATGCCCTGCTTTGCCAGCAGGTACACGTTGCCGGCGGCCGTGCGCAGGGCGAAGACGGTGTAATCTGCCTGGTCGTAGCGCACCGCCTGCCCGCCGGTTTGCTCTGCGAACCAGTCCGGCAGGCTTTCGAGCGAGATGGTGGGGTTTTGCAGGGCGGTGTTGAGCGTCGCGGCGTAGGCGGCAGCCGCGCCGGAATCGGATGCCGCGCTGAGGTCGGCGGCGTAGCCCAACTGCCAGGGCAGCGTGGGGACGTCGGGGAAGCGCAGCAGGGCTTCGGCTTCCAGCAGGGCGGCGGCGCGGCGGGCGGCCTGTCGGTTGGCGGCGGTGCGTTTTCTGGCTGGCAGGTTTTGGACGTAGGTGCGCAGCAGCGGAATGGCGCGCTGCAGGTCTTCGGGCTGCCAGTCGGCCAGGGTGTAGTGGCTGTCGTCGGCGTCCGGGCGCTCCGGGGTGAGGGTGGGCGGCGGCAGGGGCGTGGGGGTGGTGCTGGGG
>DAOTWV010000096.1:0-6352 GCA_034435695.1 Anaerolineales bacterium
TAACTGCTCAGCCCACCCGCCGGGGAATCAATTCCCCGGCTGAGGACACCAAAGTCGGGTAAACCCGACTGCATGGCGCCAGCCGGATTGATCCGGCTTTGGCCGCTCAGCCCGGCGATTTATCGTTGGGCGTGGGTGGCTGAGTTGTTACCTCAGCCCCAGCAACCAGTGCAGGCAATGGCGCGAAATTCGCATTGCAAATTTGTGAGGGAAATGCAAAGAAAATATCTCCAAAATGGAAAGTGCCTCCAATTCCCTATCCCATTCAGGAGCCAAAATCATGCAATTGCGCATTTCTCCTTTCGTACGTGACATACTGCGTTGCCCTGTGTGCCACTCTGCACTGGAAGATTCAGACAACGCATTGCACTGCCTCAACCCGGAATGTGATGCCCGCTACCCCGTTTTTCGCGGCATCCCTGTTTTGCTCAATGAACAAAACAGCCTGTTTCGCTCTGCAGACGTGCTCTCACCACAAAAAGCCCCTTTCTTTGGCGATGGCACGAAAAGCCGTTGGACCCAGCACCTGTATGATTGGCTGCCAACCCTGGGGAAAAACATTCACCCTCGGGAACACTTTCTGCAACTACGCGATATGCTATGCGGTCATGGCACAAAATACGTCCTGGTTATTGGCGGGCGTATTTTGGGACATGGTATGCAGGTGCTCACCCAATGCCCTGATATCGAACTGGTAGAAACCGATATTGCTATCGGCCCGCGCACCGCGTTGATATGCGACGCCCACGACCTCCCGTTTGCAGATGCGTGCTTCGATGGTGTGGTGGCACAGGCTGTCATGGAGCATGTGGTTGACCCATACCGCTGCAGCGAGGAAATACACAGGGTGCTCAAGTACCAGGGCGTGGTATACGCCGAAACGCCGTTCATGCAGCAGGTACACGCAGGCCCTTACGATTTCACCCGTTTTACCCACCTGGGACACCGGCGTCTTTTCCGCCGCTTCGATGAAGTAGATAGCGGCGTGATTTGCGGACCAGGTATGGCGCTGGCCTGGGCTTACCAGTATTTTTTGCTCAGTTTTCCCACCACACGCACTGGACGGGCTTTTGCACGCCTGTTTGCGCGTTTGACATCCTTTCCGCTCAAATACCTCGACCCCTGGCTGGCACATCGCCCAGGCGCTATGGATGCCGCTTCCGGATACTACTTCCTGGGACGCAAGATGGGGCATACCCTGGAAGACAGAGCACTGGTGCAACAGTACCGCGGGGCAACACGCTAGCCTTTCCAATGCCTGCCTGCGTTCTCTCCTTGCCAGGGGGAAGTACGAAAAACGGGTTGAAGAGCACGCGCCGTTCCGCAGTTCAACCCGGCAACGCAAGGCGCAGAAACACTTGCAAAGCCGCCCGAAGTTTGCACTGACTTGAGTGGCGCCTCCACGCTAACCTGCGAAAGCAGGTTTTGCACTTGTTGCTGCGGTTTTCGCCTCGCATCCCCGCAAGGGGGCCAACCACCGGGCAGTTCAACCAATTACTTTTTGTTCGCCGCCCAGGGAAACCTCACTCTGCGGTAAAATCAAGCCATGATACGCGTACACCAGTTGCGCAAGGTTTTCCAGAGTAAGCACAAGGCCCAGGGCTTGCGGGGAAGTCTGCGCGCCCTGTGGAAACCGAAATACCACACCGTCGAGGCCGTGCGCGGCATCACCTTCGAAATGCCGCCGGGGGAAATGCTGGGCTTCATCGGCCCCAATGGGGCCGGAAAATCCACCACCATCAAGATGCTGACCGGAATCCTGCACCCCACCTCAGGACAGGCGCAGGTGCTGGGGCTGGTTCCCTGGCAGGAGCGCCGCCAACTGGCCTATCGCGTCGGGACGGTCTTCGGGCAGCGTCCGCAATTGTGGTATCACCTGCCGCCCATCGACACCTTCTACCTGTTCGGCAAAATCTACGAGTTGCCCGATGCCCAGGTACGCCACCGCATCGCCGAACTGGCCGAAATTTTCGAGATTGGCGACCTGCTGGAAACGCCGGTGCGCAAACTTTCCCTGGGACAGCGCATGCGCTGCGAGGTGGCCGCCTCCCTGCTGCACCGTCCGCAACTCCTGCTGCTGGACGAACCCTCCATCGGGCTGGACGTGGTTGCCAAGCAGCGTATGCGGGACGCCATCCGGGAAATGAACCAGCGCGAAGGCGTGGGCGTGCTGCTGACTTCGCACGATGCCGGCGACCTGGAAGCCTTGTGCAAGCGCGTCATCATCATCAACCACGGGCAAATCGTGTACGATGACAAAGTTTCAACGCTCAAGCGCCGCTACCTGACGCGCAAGGAAGTCGGCGTGCGCTTTGCCGAGGAAATCCGCGGCGCCTTCCGCCTGGAGGGTGTGGAGACACTCAAAACCGGACGCTACGGCGTCAAACTGCGCTTCGACAGCCGCCAGACCCCGGTGGATAGCGTGCTGGGACGCCTGAGCGCCTGGGGGCAGGTGGTGGACATCACCATCACCGACCCGCCGCTGGAGGAAGTCATCGCCCAACTGTATCAGCAGCAGGAGCAGACCGGGGCATGAGGCGCAGTACGCTGGCGTTGCTCATCCTGCCGGGCGCGTTTTTGTTGTTCGCCGGCAACGGCTTCCCCTACCTGCCGGGAGCGGCTTTCTCCGATTTCGCCATTTCGCACTACCCCAACGCGCTGTACCTGCAACGCGCCCTGACGCAGTGGCACACTTTCCCCTGGTGGTCACCACTGATTTTGAGCGGCGCGCCCTTTGCCGCCGACCCGCTGAGCAACGCGTGGTATCCGCCGCACTACCTGGCGCTGCTCTTCCCGCTGCCCTTCGGACTGAATCTGGTGGCCGCGCTGCACCTGTGGATTGCCGGCCTGGGGATGTTCCGCCTGCTGCGCGAGGAGGAAGTGGATGCACGCGCCGCCCTGTTCGGCGCGCTGGCCTTTCAGTTGCTTCCCAAGTTGTGGGCGCATTACGCCGCCGGGCATCTCACGCTGTGGTATGCCGTGGCCTGGACGCCGTGGGTGGTGATTGGAGGACGTACCACGTACCAGGTACCACGTACAGCGTACCACGTACCACGTACCAGGTACCAGGTACCACGTACCACGTACCACGTACCAGGTACCACGTACCAGGTACCATGTACAGCGTACCACGTACCACGTACGACAGGCCGCCGTCTCTCCTCCCTTTCCGGCCTTCCCGCTGTGCTGCTCGCCTTCCTGGCCGACCCGCGCTGGGGGGTGTTCGCGGGGGTGTTGTGGGTGTCACGTACGGCGTACAACGTACTACGTACGACGTACGACGTACGGCGTACGACGTACTACGTGCTCCCCCTGGCTTTGCTCGCGTTGGCGCTGCCCTACGGCTGGCTGTTGTGGGAGTTTGCCCATCACGCTACCCGCGCCGCGCTGACGGCCGCCGATGCACTCACGTTTTCCCTGCCGCCAACGCGCCTGTTCGGTTTGCTGCTGCCGCTGGGCGGTTCGCAGGAGTACGTGCTGTACCCCACGGCTGCGGTGCTGGCGCTGGCGTTGCTTGCCGACCGCCGGGCACGCTTCTGGCAGGTCACGGCAGGGCTGGCGCTGGCCTACGCCCTGGGGAGCGCGCTGCCCTTCTTCGCGCCGCTGCTGGTGCGCCTGCCGGGGTTGAGCCTGCTGCGCGTGCCATCGCGGGCGCTCTTCCTGTTCGGGATGGCGCTCATCGTGCTGGCTGCCCACGGGCTGGATGCTCTGCTGCATGGCGAAGTGCCAGCCGGGCGCGTGCGCGCCGTCTCGCTGGGGGTGACGGCGCTGGCCGCGGCCGCCGTGTTGCTCACGCTGGGCGGAGGAGCGTTGACCGGTCACTGGGAATCCGCGCCCCTGTGGAGCGCCGCGCTGTGGACGGCGGTCGCCCTGGGGCTGGGATTCGCCCTGCGGGGGCGCTGGCCGCCCCAAACGACGTTCGTCTTCCTCCTGGGGGCGCTGCTGCTCGATGGGGGCGGGTACATCTTGCGGCAGGTAGAATTCCGTCCCGCAGGAGCGGTGCTACAGGAACAGGGCGACCTGGCGGCTTACCTGGCCGCGCAGCCGGGGCGCTTCCGGGTGTATTCCCCCTCCTACAGTCTGCCACAGCAAACGGCGGCCTTCTACGGCCTGGAACTGGCCGACGGGGTCAACCCGCTGCAGATTTCTGGCTATGCGCAATTCATGGCACAGGCCAGCGGCGTGCCTCTCACCGGCTACAGCGTCACGCTGCCGCCCTTTGCCAGCGGCGACCCGGCGCACGATAACGCCGCTTTCACCCCCGATGCCTGCAAACTCGGCCTGTTGAACGTGCGTTTCGTGGCTTCCGAATTCGACCTGCATGCCCCTCACCTGGAAGCGGTGCGGCGCTTTGGCGAGACGCGACTGTACCGCAACACCTGCGTTCTCGCGCTGGCCTGGGTACAGCCGCCCGACGCGCCGCCCGGCAAGGACGCCATCCCCCTGCCCGAAGCAGCCGTGCAGTGGACCCCCAACCGCATCACGGTGCAGGCCGAAGGGCCGGGGCTGCTGGTGCTCTCGGAGGTGGCGTATCCCGGCTGGCAGGTGCGCGTGGACGGCCTCCCCGCCCCCTTGCTGACCCCCGCCGGCGTGCTGCGGGGTGTCCTGCTGCCCGCCGGCAGGCACGAGGTGGTGTTTGTGTATCGCTGACGACGGACCACGGACGACAGACGACAGACCACGGACGACAGACGACAGACCACGGCCTCGCACCCCGCACTTCGCACATGGCACATGACACTTGGCACATGACACTTGGCACATGACACCTGGCACATGACACCTGGCACATGATACGTGACACCTGACACCCTCCCACCATGAACCGCGACCGCCGTTTTACCCTGACATTTGCGCTGCTGGTGATGACCCTCACCAGCCTGCCCTACGTGCTGGGCTTCGCCATGCAAGGTGAGGCGTGGCGTTTCAGCGGCTTCGTTTTCGGCGTGGAGGATGGCAACTCCTACATCGCCAAGATGCTGCGCGGTGCAGCCGGGGATTTTCTCTTCCGCACGCCATACACCGCCTACCCGCAACGCGGCGCGCTGGCCTACCTGCCTTACCTGCTGCTGGGAAAACTCACCGCCCCGCCCGGCCAACACGAACAACTGCTGGCGCTCTACCATCTGTACCGCTTCGCAGCCGGCATCCTGGCAACCTGGGCAACGGCTGATTTTCTGGCGTACTTTCTATCGGAGCGCAACTTGCGGCGCTGGGCGCTGGTGCTCGTCACGTTGGGCGGCGGGCTGGGATGGCTTGTCGTACTCACGGGAGGCCCTGCGCCGGGCTGGTACAACCTGCCGCTGGAATTCTACTCGCCGGAGAGTTTCGGCTTTCTGGCGCTCTACGGTTTGCCGCACCTGGCGGTAGCACGCGCCCTGCTGCTGTGGGGGTTGCTGGCTGTTTTGCAGGACCGCCCCGGACGTGCCGGCCTGCTGTGGCTGCTGATGGGCTTTTTCCAGCCGCTCGCCATTATCACCGCCTGGGCGATTGCGGCAGCCTTCTTCGGGATGCAGGTTTTGGGGATGCTGCCGCGCCAGAGAGGGACGCCGTTCCCCTGGGAGCAGGCACGCGACGCCCTGGGGCGGGCTGCGCTGCCCGTTTTGCTCTCCGCACCCCTGGTACTGTACACCGCCCTGGCCTTCGGCCGCGACCCCACCCTGCGCACCTGGGCAGCCCAGAACATCATCGCCTCGCCACCACCGGTGCAGTACCTGCTGGCCTACGCCTTGCCGCTGCCCTTCCTCCTGCGCTGGATGGCTATGCGCAGGCCGTGGCGGGCGCGCACCCCGCAAGAGGCGCTGCTCTTCGGCTGGCTGGCACTGTTCCCCTTGCTGGCCTACGCGCCCTACAACCTGCAGCGCCGCCTGCCGGAGGGCATCTGGGTGGCGGTGGTGCTGGCGGCCTGCCTGGGGGCACAAGAGGGCTTTGCCTGGCGCGTTTTCCGTCCGCTGACGGTGCTGGCGCTGCCCTCCACGGTGCTGCTGCTCTTCGGCGGCCTGCTGAGCGTGACACATCCCGCCGCGCCGCTCTTCGTGTCGACGGAGGAAGCCGCAGTGTACGAAGCCCTGGCCGAGCACGCCGCGCCTTCCGATGTGGCCTTGAGCGCGTTCGAGAGCGGCAACGTGCTGCCGGCCTGGGCGCCGGTGTACGTGGTCATCGGCCACGGGCCGGAAAGCGTCAACCTGGCAGCGTTACGGCCGCGCGTGGCCGCCTTCTACGCCGCCGACACGCCCGACAGTGTGCGCCGCGCCCTGCTGGACGAGTTCCACGTGCGCTGGGTGGTGTGGGGTCCCGCCGAGCGCGCCCTGGGCGATGCCGACCTGTCTCGGATGCCCTTCCTGCGGCTGGT
>DAOTWV010000097.1:0-4372 GCA_034435695.1 Anaerolineales bacterium
GGGACGGTAAACTGCGTGCAGACGGCGGTATCTCCGTACACGAGGGCGGCCTGCCAGGTGTTCATCGGTGTGCCTTCGTACTCCTGATACGCGAACCCGCCCAATTCTTCGCTGTACCTGCCCTCCCCATCCGAGCGTCCCGGACTTTCCAGGCGCATGGAATGCCCGCCCGAAGCCGTCTCCACGGATGTGGTGTACACCGTCAGGAGGTCCGTGTCGGGCGGCAGGCCCTCGGCCTTCAGGCGGATGCGGCCTTTAGGGAGCAGTGTCACGGTCAGGGTAACGGCAGCGTCCTCCCGGCACACGATGGGGGTGGGAGTCGGCTCCACATCGGCGGAGACGGTGCGAGTCACCTGCACCGTCGGCGCGGCGGGGAAGGCGGCCAACGGCGCGCGGCAGCCGGCGATGAGGAGAACGCACAGGCCGAAAAGAAACATCAGGATACCGTTGCGGTGCATACCAACCTCCTGCATTGCAATTAGGCGTGAATACCTGCTTTTTTTCATGGGGGCGGCTATGGCATTACGCCCCACAGACGGATAACGCCATCACCGGCAGTGACCAGATACCGGCCATCGGGCGTAAATGCGGCAAAACAACATACCTGCAAAACACGCAAGGCCTGTCCGGTGCGTGCATTCCACAGACGGGTGGTGGAATCGTATCCCACCGAGAGCAGCAAATCACTATGAGGGCTAAAGCGAAGGTAATCTATCGTTCCAAGCCAGCCATCTCCACCGCGCATCTCATGCCCATCAAACTGCGCCAACACCTGACGGGTATCCAGACTCCATATTTCCCCGCCCCGCGGTGCCCCGATAGCGATGAGGTCTCTCGCGGTGTTTACCGCGATTGCCTCAATAAATGTTTCGTCCCATTGTGCATTGTATGGCAAGGTGAGCGTCTCTTCCGTCAATATGTTTTGGATTTGGACAGTATTTCCCTCGTAATGCCATGTACTGATCCGACAGGCACCCCCGTCATCAAATCGCCACGGAATGGCCATTGCATAGGATACCATTGAATCTACTGCTCCGAGGGATACGACCTTACCCGTAGATAATTGCAGGGCAAAAATATCCCCATCGCCATTCACCATTACAATTTGGGTACCATCACAGGTGAAACGGATGCGTCCTGCTTTGTCCGGAGCAATGCGAAATGTATAGGTTTCATGCCCGTCTGACAACTGCCACAAAGTCAACCGGCCTTCATAGTTGATGCCTGCCAGTGTTTGCCGGTCAGGGCTGATGGCAAGACTGATAATTTTCCCCATGTCCCCCGTGATGGTACGTATGATTGCCCCGGTTTCCAGGTTCCACAAGTGAATGTCTCCATGCAAGTCAGCGGTAACCACCAGGTAGGGGACATCCGTATTTGTCATGCCAACAGCAACCGCCGAAAACGCCGTAAAGGGCAGCGAAACTATAATCCGTCCATCCATATCCTGCACAATGACGCTTTCGGAATTTGCCAATGCCAGCAAGGTGCCATCCGGATTGACACTCACATCTATAAGATGACTTGGGAGTTGAATCCTGGCCTTGACCGTCACATTTTGCAGGTTCAGTACCCAGATGGAATCCTCGCCACTGCAAATACCAGTAGGTCCCGTAACTTTCAGGTACCAGCACGGCACAGCAGAATCCTGATACAAAACGAGCATGCCCTTTTTTGTATTCACATCCCACGCGCTGAGCCTGGGATGCTCTACCACATGCGGTGGTGTAGTCAGGATGGTATTTCCACTGGTATCGAATAGAACACTGCCTACGCTCCACGGCTCAGTTGCGAGGACTTTCATGTCGGGCACGGAGAGAATTTCCGTCTCAAACCCCGTTTCAGAAGGAAATACCATTAATCGCCCATCGGGGCTGAAGGCTACACCGTTTCCGCCAGTGAAGAGAGATGATGTTTTAAGAATTTCCCCCGTTTCAGTATTCCAAAGCGTGACCGCTGCTTGAGGGTCCCCCGCTCCAAGGATGTAACCCGTCCGCCCCAACAGGTTGTGAGGGCCAAAAACAAGCGTAACCGATGAATAGAGGGTATCATCTGGCTGCATATCCTGTATCTTTACGCCGGTAGACACCTTCCACACAGAGGCATATTTCCCTCCAGCGACGGCCAGCAAGGAGCCATCCGGATTGAAGGCAACATCTCGCGGCAACCATCCGGTCTCAAGTAATCGGATTTCATTCCAGGTGTTGGTGGCAAACAGGTACACACCTCTGCCTGTTGCTACGGCCAGGTAATCACCGGCTGGCGACCAGGCAACGGCTGTAACCTGTCCTTTCCCGATACGGGAAATCAACTGCATTTGCTGTGCAGCGTTGTGTTCGTTCAGCGCCAGGGGAGATACAGGGATATCATTCACCTGCGCCGGCGTAATGCTGGGGGTCGCGGTCGGGGAAGGTGGTGGAGGGGTATTTGTAAATTCAGGTAGTGGCGTGGTGGTAAGTGATGGCGTTGGCAGAACCAGGGCAGGCGTGGTTGTGGACGGTGCCACCGAGGACATTGGTCTGGCGGTGGAGGATACGGGTACAGCAGTGGCCCTTGCAGACGTACAGGCACCAAGAAATGCCCAAACCACGAACGCCAAGTTTCTGATGACTTTACGCACTGTCATGGTGGCATGCCTCCTGAAACTACAAATTGGCAGTCGCCTGTAGGGCAACTCACACCCGCAGGCGGTAGGCGGCAATGGGGCGGCTCAGGCCGCGCAGGGTGGTGTGCAAGGGCTGTGTTTCCCCCAGAGATTCCGCAAGTTGCCGCGCGGCGGGGTCTGCCAGTACGGTTTCGCTGAGCACTACTTCCTCACCCGCCGAAAGGTCGCTCAGGCGCGCCGCCACGTTGACGGTGGTGCCGAAGTAGTCCAGGCGGTGGTTGAGGGTGACGACGATGCAGGCCCCCATGTGGACCCCCACTTTCAGGCGCAGCCGGTCTTCGCCGTGCAGTGCCTCGCGCCGGTTGACGGCCTCCAGGCCGCGCAGGGCGGCGGCGATGCCCCGCAGGGCGGCCTCCGGCTCGAAGAAGGTGCCCATCACGCCGTCGCCAATCGTCTTGACCGCCGCGCCGCCCTCGGCTTCCACCGCCTGAAAAATCGCGTCGAAGTGCGCCCGCACCAACTGGTAGGCACGCGCGTCGCCCAGCCGCTCGTAGAGTGCGGTGGAGCCTTTCAGGTCGGAGAAAAACACCACCAGTTTTTGCACGCCCAGGGATTGGTTGGGGGGTAAAGTCTGCGCGCCGAGCAGTTCGCGGAAAAGCGGACGGTTGACCAGCGCCAGGGCGGGCAGATGCCCCAGCCGCTCGGCAACGGCCTGCCGGAAGGCCGGGTTGTCGCGCTGCGCTGGCGGCAGGTCTCGCACCGCCGGGTTGAGGGTGACATCTACGGTGACTTCCCGGTCGAGGGCGATTTCGCCTTCCCAGCCGCAGGCCATGCAAGCCTGATGTCCATGCAACGCGCCCAGGTGTTCGCCTTCTTGCAACAAACCGCCGCAGGCAGGACAGCGCGCCTCCCAATGCAGCCGCCACAGGTCTTCCGCGGCCGCATAGGTGAGCATGTCCAGCGTCAGGTTGGGCATCCAGTCGAGTTGTTCCCCCAGGTAGAGCGGGTTGACGCGGTACAGTTCGTAGGGCGCGGCGCGGCGCAGGAAGGCATCCAACGCCGGCAGGTGCGGCGCGGCTTCGGGGTAGCGGTTCAAACGGGCAAGCGTGTTATGTATCATGTGTCACGTGTCAAGTGCCAGGTGCCAGGTGTCAGGTATCAGGTGCGGGGTGCGATGTGCGGCGTGCGGAGTACGGAGTGCGGCGTGCGAGGTACAGCGTACGATGTACGGGGTGCGAGGTGCGAGGTGCGGGGTACGGAGTACGGGGTGCGAGGTACGGGGTACGGCGTACGATGTGCGGGGTACGACGTGCGACGTGCGAGGCGCGGTGACCGTCGTCCGTCGTCCGTCGTCCGTCGTCCGTCGTCTGTCGTCTGTCGTCTGTCGTCTACCGTCCGTCGTCCGTCTTCCGTCGTCCGTTGTCCACCGTCCGTCGTCTGTCGTCCATCGTCCACCGTCCACCGTCCATCGTCCAGACTCCCCTCGCGGGGCAAATCTTACGCCACGCGGTGCGCGCCGCGGGCCGCCTGGCAGATGTACACGCGGGCGGCGCGTCCCGTGCGGGTGCGGTACCCCTCCCGAAGGGAGTCGGCGAACTGCCGGGCGAGGGATGATTCCACCAGGTTGACGGTACAGCCCCCGAAGCCCGCGCCGGTCAGCCGGGCGCCGTAGCATCCCGGCAAGTCCGCGGCAATTTCCACCAGCGCATCCAGTTCGGGGGTGCTGACGCGGTACAGGTCGCGCAAACTGGCGTGCCCGGCGAACAT
>DAOTWV010000098.1:0-14818 GCA_034435695.1 Anaerolineales bacterium
GCGTGCGGCAACCGGCTTCGTATTGCGGCGTGACTGGCCTGAAACCCACCTACGGGCGCGTCTCCCGTTACGGGCTTATCGCTTATGGTTCCTCCCTGGATACTGTCGGCCTCTTCTCCCGCTCTGCACAAGACCTGGCACTGGTCTTCGCCCACATGGCAGGCCACGACCCCCGCGATGCCACCAGTGTAGCGCAGCCTCCTCCTTCCGCTCATCTGCCTGCAACACCCCATTTGAACGGTATCCGGATTGGCATGCCTCAGGAGTATTTCATCGAGGGCATTCAGCCGGAAGTACGCCAGGCCATCGAAAAGGCGCTGGAAACGCTGCAAACCCTGGGCGCACAGGTACTCCCGGTCAGCCTGCCGCACACAGAATACGCCCTGCCAGTGTATTACCTGATTGCTCCGGCAGAGGCATCGGCCAACCTGGCGCGCTTCGATGGCATTCGATACGGGCCGCGGCAAAACGCAGAAAACATGTGGGATGTGTTTACCGAGACACGCGGGGCCTTGTTTGGCGCAGAGGTCAAGCGGCGCATCATGTTGGGAACATACGCCCTTTCGGCCGGGTACTACGATGCGTACTACGGACAGGCACAAAAAGCACGCACCCTGATTCGCAGAGACTTTGCCCAGGCATTCGAGCAGGTGGATGTGATTGCCAGCCCTGTCGCCCCTACCACGGCCTTCCGCATTGGCGAGCACACCGCCGACCCGCTGGCGATGTACCTGGAAGACATCTTCACCATTACAGCAAACCTGGCGGGCGTACCGGGGCTGGCCTTCCCAGTGGGTTTCGATACCGCCGGCTTACCCATCGGCATGCAGTTGATGGGGCCGCTCTTCGGCGAAGAAACGCTGTTGCGCATCGCGCATGCCTATCAACAGGCCACAGACTGGCATACCCGGAGACCTCCCGTCAGCGCACACGCCTGAAAAATAATGCGGCAAAGCGCAGCCGTGCAGTACGTTGCCCCCCAACGCCGCATTGGCTGCATGTCATGCCTGCCAGGAAATTTACCAGGAAATTTACTTTGTCATCGCAAGGAGCCGCTGGTTGAGTCTGTCGCTTATCCTGGGAAGTGTCAAACAATGTTTACACAAATTGGTTGAGAGACAGCCCTTGGAGCGAAGTCGGTACCGTAGCAAGGCGAAGCCTTGGGCTACATTACCAGGTACCGAAGCGATTCCTCAGTCTGCGAGGAGATTGCTTCCCCCTTTGGGGCACAGGTCACTGCCTGGCGGCAGTGAAGCAATGACACATTCCTGCGTTTCTTTCTCTTTGAGCAGCACAAACGCGCTGTGGGTTTACTCGTAAGAAAACCGCGGGCACACCCATCCAGAGAATCCCGCCCCGGTTAGCAGACCTCCCATCCACGGCAAGGTGTAGCGATAGCCTGCCGTGCACCCGCAGAAACACACTTTCATATCGGTATCCCTGTTTGTAAGCCCTGGCCGTTATCCAGCGCAAATATCAGACAGGCCGCCTGCCCCCACAGACAGGGCAAGTGTCACACATACCCCGCAGATTCGCCTCTGTGCGGGAAGGGAGTAAAAAAATGACTACCTCCCACCCCTCGCCCCACACGCGGGCATCCGCAGTACTACCAGAACCCTGGGGGAGTTTACTCCAACGCGCCAACCAAATCGCCCGCACCAGCGACATGAAAGAGTTGTATCGCGCCACCCTTGCCTTGCTGATGGATGTCGCTCAGGCAGAGGCGGGGGCGATGTATCAGTATCAAAGCGATGTCCACGAGGTCTTGTGTCATGTTGCCATCCATCCACAGGCGCGCGGGGTAGGAGAATGCTACCCTTTGGAATTCGGCCTGCTCGCCCTACAGCCAGAAAATCCAGAAATCGCATGGTACCCGCAGGTGCAAGAAGAGGAAGACTGGCCCCGCACCCCTGGGGCACGCCTATACCCCAACGCTCAATCCCTGCTGGTCGTCCCCTTTGCATCCCAGGGCAGGCTGATTGCCCTGGCTGAACTCTACAACCCACAGAAAACCCCCTACCCCGAATTATCCTTCCTTGCCGAGCGGCTGGTCTCCGAACTGGACAAGGCTGCGGGGATTTTCGCCCGCTGGCGTGATAACGCCCGCCTCCAGGCCTTGATTGCCGTCATTGGTGAATTGAGTTCCACCCTGGACAAAGACCGCCTGTTGCGGCTCTTGATTACCTACGCTGCCGAGTTGCTCAACGCCGAAGCCAGTTCCCTCTTCTTGCTGGAAGATGAATCACGGGAACTGGTATTGCATCTGGCCAGCAATTGGAAGGAAGTTCCCGTCGAAAAGGTGCGCATTCCGGCAGACAAGGGCATCATCGGGCACGTGGTCAGCACAGGAGAAACCATCATCACCCACGACACCCAACAAGACACGCGCCACTATCAGCAGGTGGACCGCTCCAGCGGTTTCCTGACCCACTCCATCCTGGCGGTGCCATTACGGGTGCAATCCATCACCCTCGGCGAAGACCTGGGACAGCGCGCCGAGCACATCATCGGCGGCCTGGAGGCTATCAACAAGCGCATTGGCCGCTTTACCCAACAGGACGCCAATCTGCTCACCCTGTTGGCCAATCAGGCGGCGACCATCCTGGAGGTGGCCGACCTCTACACGGATGCCAACGACCTCTTTTTGGGCGTCATTCAGGCTATGGTGGCTGCCATCGATGCCAAAGACCCGTACACCGAAGGGCATTCCCGCCGGGTGAGCGAGTTTTCTATCGCCATTGCCCAGGAAATGAACCTGCCACCCGATTTCGTACACAAGGTACGCATCGGAAGCCTGCTACACGATATAGGGAAAATCGGTATTCCCGATGAAATCCTGCGCAAACCCGGCAGATTGACCGACGCCGAGTTCGCTCGCATGAAAGAACACCCCACCATTGGGGCACGCATCATGGCACAGGTACACACCCTGCAAGAGGAATTACCCGCCATTGCCGAACACCATGAGCGTCTGGACGGCACCGGTTACCCACGCGGCCTGCGAGGCGAGGAAATTTCCCTCCTGGGGCGCATCGTGGCGGCTGCGGACGTCTTCGACGCGCTGACCTCCGACCGCCCATACCGCAAGGCGCTCTCGGCCGAAGATGCCCTGGCCTACCTGCATCAAAACATTGGCTCGCACTTCGACCCTGAATGCGTGGAGGCCTTGACGCGTGCCTACCTGAAGGAAAAAGTGCGTACACAAAAAGAGCGCATTGCTTTGCAACGCGCTCTCGATGAATTGTAATCTTTGCCCCCCTGGGAACAGCACCGGGAGAAAAAGGACAGGGTAGAGCAGCGCCTGCGTCGCTGCCCTACCCTGCGTTTTTTCGAGACAAGCCCGGCAGCCTGACAGTTTTGATGAAAACAACTCAGCCACCCACGCCCAACGATAAATCGTCGGGCTGCCCGGCCAAAGCCGGAACAATCCGGCCGGCGCCATGCAGTCGGGTTTCCCCGATTTTGGTGTCCTCAGTCGGCGAATTGATTCCCCGGCGGGTTGGCTGAGCAGTTACAAAACATCTTTCAGGAAGCGAATTCACCCCGGTGGTCGCGGCTTTTTCAGGGTTTCCGCAAAGCAGCCATCCGCCTCCGAAACTGTCGGCTACCGACGAGAACAACGCTCAGGGGCTAGGCCAGCCCCATGACTGCCAGCATTTCTTCGTTGGAATCGAATTTGAAGAAGTCCACCCCTCGACGGCTGGCTTCGGCCTGCTCCGCGGCCACCAGTTTACGCCAGGCCGTCTTGTCAACCACGGGGTGTCCGGCCAGCCGCTGCTGCAACGTCTCCAGCGCGGCTTTTCCAGGCGAGGGGCGCGTTTCCAGATATTGCAGGACTGCCTCAGCGCCATTTTCACCATCCTTACGGGCGACCCCCACCAGGCCGCTGCTGGCTTTGCGCGCCCATCCCGCGACGAAAACCCCATCGATGGGGCGTCCGCCTTCCGGGTCGTAGGCTTCGTAAGACACACCATTGACGGGGAAGCGGGGCTCCGGGTTTTTGACGAATTCGTTCCATTGCACTGGCAGTCCAAAGCGGTTATCCACCCGGTCGCCAATGCAGAAAACCACCGTATCCACTTCCAGCAAGCGGGTCGTGCCCAGCATCACGGTTTTGGTATCACCGTTTTCCCGCAACGCCAGGGCGGTATCTTCGACTTCCAGAGCACGCACCCGGCCATTTTCGTCCCCCAGGATGCGGCGGGGGGAACTGAGGAAGGCAAAGGCAAAGCGCGTCTCCGAAATTTTCGGGTCGGCTTTGGGCAAAGCCGAAAGGATGAATGCTTTGGCGGCCTCCACATCCTGCCCGATGGCCTCCATGCGCTCCCGTACGCGCGCCATTTCGGCCTCGAAGGCTTCCATATCCAGGTAGGCAGCAATATGCTGAAACTCTTTTTTGGTAAACTTGACCTCAGCCGGGCCGCGCCGCGCCACAGCGGTCACCGACTCAATCTGCACATCATGTGTAAGCCAGTGAGCAATGTCCACCATCACATTGCCAACCCCAACCAGGGCAGCACGCTTCCCGATGGCAAAGGATTGCTGGCTATAAGGCGGCAACTGGTTGTAGTGATATACTATGTCTTTAGCGTGGTACACCCCCTCCAAATCTTCGCCTTCCAGCCCCAGCCACTTGGTGCCTTGCGCACCAACAGTTACCAGAACGGCATCGAAACCCATTTCCTGCAACTCTTGCAAACGCAGGTTTCCATTTTCGCCCACGACGACATTTCCAAAATACGCAATGTTTTCCTCGCCCAAAATGCGCTCGAACTGCTTGCGTAACCCACTTTTCATTTTGTGCTTGTCGTGATAGATGCCATATTCCGCCAGCCCTCCGGGCTTGATATCCCGATTGATAAGGGCTACCCGCACTCCCGCGGCAGCCAGTTTACGGGCGGCATACAGGCCTGCAGGGCCAGCGCCTATCACGGCGACACATCGCTGCTTTACTTCCATAGTTGCAATAAACCTCCTGAAAATCTTTCCTTTGGCATGTCGCACCCCTGGTGCGATGATGAATTATAGCACGGCATAGTACGCCCCCTTTCCGGTTCGTTTCCACACAGGAGGCCTCCCATGATGGAACCTTCACCATCCCCGCAACAACCCCGCAAATGGCTGTGGCAGGGACGGCTGCAGCCCGCATTCTGGACAGTGGGCAGCAGCCTTTCACTCTTGCTCAACGTTATTCTGCTGATTGTGATAGCCGTCCTCTTGCAGCAATTGTTTACCATCAAAAAACTGGTCAACGACCAGTTGATTGACGGCTTATACACCAATTTCGTGCGCATGGACCAGGCCGTCATTCAGACTACCGTACAGGTGGATGACACCATTCCGGTGCAATTCACCCTGCCCCTCAACCAGCAAACCGATGTCGTGCTGACTGAGGACACCTTCGTACAGGATGTGACGGTCAATCTGAACACCGGTGGCCTCTACATCCAGGACGCGCAAGCAGACATCACCCTGCCAAAGGGAACCGTGCTCAAGGTGGCGCTGAACATGGACGTGCCGGTGGATACCACCATCCCCGTGCGTTTGACCGTCCCCGTAAACATCCCTTTGCAGGAAACCCAGTTGCACGACCCCTTCGTTGGCCTGCAGCAGGTCGTAGCACCCTACCGCCAACTGCTGCAAACACTCCCCGATTCCTGGAACGAAGCCCTGAAGGCTGCCCCCTGATTCTTCATGCCCCACACCGACCTCATCATCGAACACCTGCCCAACGGCTTGCGGGTAGTACTGCGCCCCATGTACACCGCCCCGATTGTCACCCAGGCCATCTGGTACCGGGTTGGGGCGCGCAACGACCCTCCAGGACGCACTGGCATCTCCCATTGGGTGGAGCACATGCTCTTCCACGGCACGCCGCAGTACCCATCTCAGTGGCTGGAGCGTCAGATTGCCCGCTGCGGCGGCTTCTGGAACGCCAGCACTACCCTGGATTGGACGGTGTACTACGAAGTCGTGCCCAGCGCCAACGCCGCACTGCTTTATCCCCTGGAAGCCGACCGCATGCACAATGCGCTCTTCCGCCCCCAAGACGTGGAGCAAGAGCGCCAGGTCATTCTCACCGAGCGCCTGCAAAACGAAGATTCCCCTACCTACCGTCTGATGCGCAAAGTCATGCGCACCGCCCTGCCCAACCACCCCTACGGTAACCCCGTCATCGGAGAAGTGCAGGACTTGCAAGCCATCGACCGCCAGGCGCTATACGAACACTACCGGCGCTGGTACACCCCCGCCAATGCCACCCTGGTTTGGTGCGGCGACTTCGACCCGCAACAGGTGCTGGAGGCCCTCAAAGCAGCCTTCGCCGAAGTACCAGCCGCCCCCATACCCGACCTGCCCATCCCACAGGAAACGCCCCCGCGCAACCACCCCATCCTGGTAGAAGAAGGCGCCGGCCATCACGTTTACCTGTACGCTGTGTACCCCGCGCCGCCCATTTCCCATCCCGATTTCCTGCCCTTCATGGTCACAGACGCGCTGTTGCATGGCGCAACGGCGCTGGCCTTCATGGGAGGCAGCGTCTCCAACCGCACATCGCGTCTCTATCGTCGCCTCATCGAGGGGGATTACGTCCTGAATTTCCAGGGCGGCCTGATGCCCACCATAGACCCCTACCTGTTCACGTTCACCTGCACCCTGCACCCAGACCGCCGTGTGGAAGATGTGCTGCACGCTCTGGAGGGTGAAATGTCCCGCCTGCAAGATTCGCCCCCGCCAGCCGAAGAAGTGCAGCGCGCCATCAAACAGGCACGCGCCCTGGCAGCCTATGGCAGCGAATCCATCTATGGGCAAGGCTCCTGGCTGGGCTTTGATTTCACAGTCAATGCCGGACGCTGGCACACATCCTTCCTGGAACGTCTTTCCGCCGTCACCCCCCAGGATGTACAACACATTGCCCAGACGTACCTGCGTCCCGAACAGCGTATCATCGGCGTGTACCGCCCCACAACCCGCTGACCCGCTCATGCCCGACCGCATCGCCACCCCCAACCCACACGACATCTTTCGCCGCCAATTACCCAATGGCATCACCTTCCTGGCGCGGCACAACCCCTATAGCGCATCTTTGGTGCTGGCCGGCTACATGCCCATTGGTTCGCTTTGCGACCCGGAGGGCATGGAGGGCCTGGCAGAGATGACCGCCTCGCTACTGATGACCGGCACCCAGGCACACGATGAAATGCAGTTGTACGAACGCCTGGAATCCGTCGGAGCGCACTTCGGCTACAACAACAGCACCGAAATGACCCTCTTCGGCGGGCAGGGACTGCGGGAGGACTATGACCTGCTGCTGGAAACGCTGGCAGAGACCCTCTGCACCCCAGCCTTTCCCAAAAAGCACCTGGAGCGCATGCGCGTGGAGTGGCTGGCATACCTGCGAGAACGCCGCTACTCAGCCGGCGAAATGGTCGGCCTGCGCGTGCGTCAGGCTTTGTACGCCGGACACCCCTATCACCGCGATGGGAATGGTTCTCTGGAAAGCGTGCAAACCATCCACCGGCAGGCCATCCAGGATTTTCACAACCGCTGGTACGCGCCGCAGGGGTGCGTAATCGCCGTCACCGGCGGAATCCAGCCCCAGGAGGCGTTCGAGCGCCTGGCGCGTACCCTGGAGGGCTGGCAAAACCCGGAATATCAGCCGCGCCCCAGGGTACCCGCCACCGCCCCCCTTCCAGCGGATACCGCGCCCCAATATCTGTCCATCCCAGATGCCCGGCAAGCCGTCGTCGCCGTCAGTGGCACCATCATCCCCCCCACCCATCCAGATTACCTGCCGCTGGCGGTTGCCAACGACATTCTGGCCGGGTTTGGGATGCAAGGCCGGCTGGGACGCCACCTGCGCGAAGAACGCGCCCTGGTCTACAGCGTGAACAGCACGCTGGCCACATTCCAGGGGCCTGGGATGTGGTCTTTTGCCTGCGCCACCGCCCCCAAAAACGCCGGGCAGGCGCTGGATGCCCTGCATGCCGAATTGGCACGCTTTCGTCAGCATCCCGTAAGCGCACAGGAACTGGAAGATAGCATATCCAGCATGCTGGGCGCCGAGGCTTTTCGCTTTGCCGATAACCACGGCGTGGCCTCCTCCCTGCTGGAACTGGAACGTTTTGCCTATCCGCTGGATTACTACACCCGGCTGCCAGCCCTGGTGCGCGCCGTCACCGCCGAAGACGTGCTGCGCGTGGCGCAAACCTACCTCGCACCAGAGCGCCTGGTCAGTGTGGTGGCCCTGCCGGAAGAAGGAGGCTGAAATGGAGTGCATCTTCTGCAAAATCGTAGCCGGTAAAGCCCATGGCGAGGTGTTGTACCAGGATGACCTGGTGACCGCCTTCCGGGATATTCATCCCATCGCACCGGTACACTTGCTCATCGTCCCCAACCGGCACATCGCTTCGGTGAATCACGTGGACGCGGCAGACGAACCCGCCCTGGGACGTATGTTTCGCGTGGCCCGCCAACTGGCCGCCGAGATGGGCATTGCAGAGAGCGGCTACCGCCTGAGCGTCAACACCGGTTTCGATGGCGGGCAGGCTGTACACCATCTGCACATGCACCTGTTGGGCGGGCGCCGTATGCGGCGCATGGGGTAGAGGCCAATGTTGCGTGCGCACCTGTTCCAGTCCATGCTCGTCACCGTGGGGGAAAACCGCCGCGTGGATTTTGGCTCCCCCAGAGTGCGCTCCCTGTTTGCCTACCTGGTGCTGCACCGCGGCGAGCGCATAGACCGGCGACGCCTGGCCTTCTTGCTCTGGCCGCGCGCCACGGAAAGCGCCGCCCGCCGCAACCTGCGCCAATACCTGCACCGCGTGCGCCGCGCCCTGGAAGCCCACATTTCGCCCGATACCCTGCTCTATGCCGATGGCTCTGTGGTCTGCATCCTCGAAAACGCCCCTCTGTGGGTGGACGTGGAAGCCTTTGCCTTTGGCACCCGCCCTGACGCCTCATTACCCGAAGTGGAGCGCGCCATCCAACTCTACCGCGAAGACCTGCTCTCCGATTTGTACGACGAGTGGTGCGAAGAACCGCGGCAGCATTGGCGGCAACGGTACCTGCAAAGTTTGGAACGCCTGGCGCGCGGCTGGCTGCAAAATGGAGACCCCGCTCGTGCCCGGCAATATGCCCTGCAGTGGACACAAGCCGAACCCCTGGACGAGGCTGCCCACCGCCTGGTCATGCAGGCCTGTCTGGCGCTCGGACAACGGCATCAGGCCATCCAGCAATATCGCCTGCTGTGCGAAACGCTGGAAGCCGAACTACAAACCACGCCTGCCCCAGAAACCCAGGCCCTTTATGCCCGCATCCAGGACAACGCTTCTGTTCTCCAGCCCGCGCCGCCCAGAAGCCCTCGCCCAGCCCCGCTCAAACCGCCCGATATCCCCCTGTGTGGCAGAAAACACGAATTGCAAATGCTGGAAACAGCCTTCGAACACGCCGCCCAGGGTAACGGAAAATTCATTCTGGTGACTGGCGAGGCCGGAATCGGCAAAACGCGTTTGATGCAGGAAGCCTTGCACCGCCACGAACAATGGGTGAACCTGCCCACCTCAGCCAACGAACTGGAAAGCATGACGCCCTATGCCCCGGTACGCCGCCTGCTCAAAAGCGCTGTCTCTTACCTGCCCCCTGCTTTGCTGCAATCCCCGCCGCACTGGCTCACCTTGTTGAGCGGTCTCTCTCCCGAATTGCGCACCCGCCTTCCTTATGCAGAACACATCACCAGCACACGCCCTGAAGATGGCATGTTGCTGCTGGATGCCCTGGCCAATTTTTTTCTCCTCCTGGATGAAGTTCCCCTGTGCCTGGTGCTGGATAATCTCCACTGGGCGGATAGCCAGACCTGGGACTGGGTAGCCGCCCTGGCACAACGCGCTCCGCAAAGCCGGCTGCTCGTCATCGGCTTATGCCGCCGGGAAGACCTCACGGAAGAACGCCGGCGGTTTCTGCGGGCGCTGGAACGCAGCCAACTGGTAGAGGAAATCGCGCTGCCGCGACTCAACCGTGAAGAAACCGCCGCCCTGGCCGCACATCTGCTGGAAACACCGAAACCGGAGGCCTCCCTCCTGGAGCGCCTGTACCAGGAGACAGAGGGCAACCCCTTTTTCATCATCGAGACCGTACGCGCCTTGCAGGAGGGAACACACCCCACGGGTGGGCAGGTGCGCCTGGCGGGGGAAACCGCGTTTGTGGGGTTGCCGCCCGCCATCCAACGCGTCATCGAATCCCGTCTGGACCGCCTCTCTCCGCAAGACCGCGAATGGCTGGGGGTGGCAGCCTGCATCGGCAGGGCTTGCACTTTCTCTCTGCTCTCGGAAGTCACCCAGGCCGAGGAGGAAGATTTGATTGCCGCCCTGGAAACCTGGGTGCAACGCGGCCTGATGCGCGAAACGGAAGACGGCTACGATTTCTCGCACGACAAAATCCGGCAGGTGGTGTACGCCGGCTTGAGTCGGGCGCGGCGGCAATACATCCACCGCCGCATTGCCGAGGTGCTGGAGCGCGTCATCCCGCCAGTAGACGTACACCTGCTGGCATACCACTACGCGCGCAGCGACCGCCCTCTGGACGCGCTGCCGTATCTCACGCGGGCAGGGGAACAGGCTTTGCAGGTACGCTCCTACCGCGAAGCGCGCCAACTGGGGTTACAGGCGGTACGCCTGCTGGGGCAAATGCCCGGCCCCGCCCAGCGGCAGGAACGCGTGGATTTGAACTTGCAACTGGCGCAGGCTTACGCATTCAGCGGCGATGTACACCGCGCCCTGGAAATTTTGCGCCAGACGGAACAACTGGCGCAAAGTCTGGGGGATGAAGAACGTCTGGGGAAAATTTTTCGCCGTATCGCGCAAATGCTGTGGCTACGCGGCGAGGTCAGCCCCGCGGGGGACTACGCCCGGCGCACGCTGCGAGTCGCTGAAGAACTGCAGGATGGCACCCTTCTGCGGGCTGCGTTGCGCATGTTGGGACGGGTAGGCATCGCGCAGGCCGCATTCGATGATGCCATTGCCTACCTGGTGCGCTACGTCAACATGGCCGAAAGAGAAACCCTGCCCCCACCCGATTTGCCCATTGTGCTGGGGTATCTGGGGGTGGCGTATGCGCGCGTCGGTTCCTGGCAACGCGCCTGGGAGGCCGCACAACGCGGCGTCGCACTGGCAAAGGAATTCAGCGGCGAGAGTGCTGTGGGCGAAGCGCGTAACACCCTTACCTTTGCCTTGATGCAACTGGCCTTCGTGTATGCCGATTACCACGACTGGGAGACATGCCTGCACACGCTGGAACCTGTCCCCACACCATCCAGAGACGAATTGACCCCCCTCGGCTTCATGGTTCTGGGGTTACGCGGGCATGCGCTTGCCCGGCTGGGACACGCGCGCGAGGGCCTGGAACACTTGATTCCCGCCGTGGAATGGGCGCGGCGCAGTGACTACCGTGTCTTCGCCTACCTGCCGATGATGTTCCTGGCGCAGGCTTTTTTGCAGGATGGGCAACGGGCTGCCGCCCAGGCACAGGCCGAACATGCCCTGGAGGTCACCCAAAAAGCCGGCAACCGTTGGGCAGCCGGAGTGACGGCTCGCCTGCTGGCCGAAATCCTGGTGCAGGAAGCGCGTCCAGACTGGATACGCGTGGAAAACCTCTTGATTGAATCGATGGAAACCCTGCGCCAGGTACGCGCCCGTCCAGAGTTGGCGCGCACATACCTGGCGCTGCGCCGCCTGTATGACCGCGCCGGCCAAATGGCCTGGGCAGTGGATTGCCACTTCCGGGCGACGACCATCTTCGAGGAGTTGGGCATGACCGAGGAACTGCGCGCCGCCCAGGGGCAGGCCGGGGGGGAACGTCATGGGGCCGTGGTCATCCCGGATATGCCTCTCAGGGGGCCAAATCCGTAGAAAATCCGCCTTCGGGGGAAATATTGCCGACGTTAACGCTCGCGTTAACGCTTTGGTAGCGGTTCCTTGCTACGATGGTGACATCGTTTACCCCTGCAAGGAGCGCCTATGCTACGCGGTTTCACTCATCAACTCAACAGCAGCAAACTCTCTCCCGGTGACCTGCAACTGAGCGTGCAAAATCTTACGCTCAGTTTTGGCGGCGTTACTGCCCTGTTCAACGTCAGTTTAGACCTGCACCAGAGCGAGATTCTGGCTATCATCGGCCCCAATGGCGCCGGGAAAACCAGCCTGCTCAACTGCATCAGCGGACTGTATCATCCGCAAGAGGGGAAAATCTTATATCACACCGGGAATGGGCATGTGTACGACACGACCCACTTGCGTCCGCATCAGATTGCGCGCCTGGGGATTGCCCGCTCATTCCAAAACATCGAACTATTTCGGCACATGTCGGTATTGAACAACCTCATGGCGGGGGCGCACATTCACATGCACTCCAACCTGCTCTCCTCGCTGCTTTACTGGGGCAAAGCCCAACAGGAACAAATCGCATTCCGCCGCTTTGTGGAGGACATCATCGACTTGCTGGAAATCGAAGCCATCCGCGAGAAACCGGTGGGAGAACTGGCGTATGGCCTGCAAAAGCGGGTCGAGTTGGGACGCGCCCTGGCCATGAAGCCCGCTGTCTTGTTGCTGGATGAACCGATGGCCGGCATGAATACCGAAGAAAAGGAAGATATGGCGCGCTTCATCCTGGATGTCAACGAGGAACACGGCGTGACCATCGTGCTCATCGAACACGATATGGGTGTGGTCATGGATATCAGTGACCGCATCGTAGTGCTCAATTTCGGGCAAAAAATCGGCGAAGGCACCCCCGATGAGGTGCGCCAGAATCCCCAGGTTATTCAGGCATACCTGGGAGAAGACCAACACGCATTCACCCGCAAGTAACATCGTTGAGGAGACCCTATGGCAGAAACTCTGCCCCAATTCTTGCTTGAACATGCCCGCAAGACCCCCAACCGCATCGCCCTGCGAGAGCGCAATTATGGCATCTGGCAGGCCATTACCTGGGGAGAATACTTGCAACACGTCAAGGATTTCGCGTTGGGACTGGTCAGCCTGGGACTGCAGCCAGAGGAAACCATCGCCATCATCGGAGACAATCGGCCGGAATGGGTGATTGCCGAACTGGCCGCACAATCCGTAGGGGCAAAATCCATCGGAGTGTACCAGGACTCGGTGGTGCGCGAGATGATTTACATCTTCAACCATGCGGATGTCTCCTTCATCGTAGTGGAAGACCAGGAACAGGTGGATAAAATTCTGGAGATGTGGTCCCAGTTGGAGGGGGTGCGCAAGGTGGTGTACTACGACCCCAAAGGGTTGCGCAACTACACCGAAGATTTTCTGATGTACTTCCCCGAAGTAGAAGCCCTGGGACGGAAATACGATGAGCAACACCCCGGCTGGTGGGAGGAACGCGTCGCCCAGGGGAAGGGAAGCGACCTGGCGATTCTCTCCACGACTTCGGGAACGACCGGCAACCCCAAACTGGCCATGCTCACCCACCACAATCTGCTGAGCATGGGGCGTAATTTGATGCAGGTAGACCCGGTTGCTCCCGAAGATGAATTCGTCTCCTTCCTGCCTCTGGCCTGGATTGGCGAACAGATGATGGCGCTGGCTTGCGGTTTGCAGGTCGGGTTTACCATCAACTTCCCCGAAGAGCCGGAGACAGTACAACACGATATCCGTGAAATTGGCCCGCAGGTGATGTTCAGCCCGCCGCGCATCTGGGAGAGCCTGGTAAGCCAGGTGCAGGTCAAAATCGAAGACAGCACCCGCCTGAAGCAAGCCCTGTACAACTGGGCGATGCCCATTGGGTATCAGATGGCAGATGCCCGTTTTCGCAAGGAGACTCCCTCCACGGCGCTGAAAATCAAGTATTTCCTGGCCGACTGGCTGGTTTTCCAGATGATAAAAGACCACCTGGGCTTGCGCCGCCTGAAACGCGCCTACACCGGCGGCGCTGCGTTGGGGCCGGATGTGTTCCGCTTCTTCCACGCGCTGGGCGTCAACTTGAAGCAAATCTACGGGCAAACGGAAACCAGTGGTATCTCGGTGGTGCACCGGGACGGCGACATCAAATTCCAGACGGTGGGGACGCCCATCCCGGAGACGGAAATCAAAATCGCCGAGAACGGCGAAATTCTGGTGCGCTCGCCAGCCGTGATGCAAGGGTACTACCGCAATCCAGAAGCCACCGCCGAAACGCTGGACGAGGAGGGCTGGCTGCATTCCGGGGATGCCGGCTACTTCGATGAGGACGGACACTTGATTGTGATTGACCGTGCCAAAGATGTGATGACACTGCACGATGGCACTAAATTCAGTCCCCAATTCATCGAAAACAAACTCAAATTCAGCCCCTACATCAAGGAGGCAGTGGTCTTCGGCGGCGATTGGCCTTTCGTCTCTGCTTTTGTGAACATTGATTTTGCCAACGTGGGCAAGTGGGCAGAAAACAATCAACTGGCCTACACCACCTACACCGACCTCTCGCAAAAGCCAGAAGTGTACGAATTGGTGCGCCGCCACGTGGAGCAGGCCAATGCTGACCTGCCGCCCGCCGCCCGTATCCGCCGCTTCCTGCTCTTGCATAAGGAACTCGATGCCGACGACGCTGAGTTGACCCGCACCCGCAAGGTACGCCGCCGCTTGATTGCCCAGCGTTACGACGACCTGATTTCCGCTCTATACAGCCACAACGACCACGTGGACGTGGAAACCACCATCACCTATCAGGATGGACGCACAGCCACGCTGCAAACCCGCCTGCGCATCGAATCCCTGGCCAATGGGCACAAAACGGCCACGGAATAACACGGAAACACACGGACTACCCG
>DAOTWV010000099.1:0-1652 GCA_034435695.1 Anaerolineales bacterium
GCGTGGTGATTGGGGTGCTCCTCCAGCGCCGACAAGAGATGTAGCGCCCGCGAAGCCGCCGGAGGCATCGCCTCCGGCGGCTTCTGCAATCATCGGGCTGTGTCAACGGTTGGGAGCATTCCCGACCGTGTTTTTTACAGCGGCTCGAAGCGCGCCGTGAAGTGACGCAGCAACGCCGGCGCGTACGTCATGCGGTAGCCGCGCAGGGAGGCGGCTTTTTCGGCGATTTCGGCCAGCGACTCGGCCACATAGTCCATGTGACTTTGGGTGTAGGTGCGGCGCGGCAGCGCCAGACGTACCAGTTCCAGTTCGGGGTAAACCATCTCCCCGGTTTCCGGGTCGGGGTGTGCGAACATCACCGAGCCAATCTCCACGGCGCGGATGCCGGCGTGCAGGTACATTTCGGCGGTCAGCGCCTGTCCGGGGAATTCGTGGTGCGGGATGTGCGGCAACAGGCTTCCGGCATCCACGTACACCGCGTGCCCGCCGGCCGGCTGCATGACCGGCACGCCGTATTCGGCCAGTTTTTCCGTCAGGTAGGCGGTTTGTCCCAGGCGGTAGGCCAGGTAAGCCTCGTCCACGCCCTCGCGCAGGCCGATTGCCAGCGCTTCCAGGTCGCGTCCGGCCAGCCCGCCGTAGGTGGGGAAGCCTTCGCGCAAAATCAATTCCTGTTTGGCGCGCTCGAACAGGCTTTCGTCGTTCATCGCCAGCAGACCGCCGATGTTGACGATGGCGTCCTTCTTGGCGCTCATGGTGGCACCATCGGCCAGCGAGAACATCTCGCGGGCGATTTCCAGCACGCTTTTGTCGGCGTAGCCGGGCTCGCGGGTTTTGATGAAGTACGCGTTTTCGGCAAAGCGGCAGGCGTCGATGAAGAAGGGGATGCCGTACTCGCGGTACACCGCGCTCACCTGACGCAGGTTTTCCATCGAGACCGGCTGTCCGCCGCCGGCGTTGTTGGTGACGGTAATCATCCCCAGGGGGATGTTTTCGGGGCCGGTGGCCTCGATGAAGGTGCGCAACTTCCCGATGTCCATGTTCCCCTTGAAGGGGTGCGGGTTGGATGGGTCCAGGGCCTCGTCAATCACCAGGTTGACGGGAATCCCCTGGCGGGCGCGGATATTGGCCTCGGTGGTGTCGAAGTGCATGTTGGAGGGCACTTTCTGACCGGGTTCGACCAGCAGGGCGCTGAGGATGTTTTCGGCGGCGCGCCCCTGGTGGGTGGGCACGAAAAAGCGGAAGCCGAAAATGTCCTGCACGGCCTCCGCCAGATGGTAGTACGAACGCGCCCCGGCATAGGATTCGTCGCCTTGCATGATGCCAGCCCATTGGTGCTGACTCATCGCACCGGTGCCGGAATCGGTCAGCAGGTCGATGAAAATTTCTTCGGAGCGCAGTGCGAAGACGTTGTACCCGGCGCGCTGCAAAGCAGCCTGCCGTTCCTCAGACGAGAGCAGACGAATTGGCTCCACCATCTTGATGCGGAACGGTTCAGGGGGGTGTTTGGGCATAGCGTGTACCTCCTGGGTGAATTGGAAACGGTTTCAGGCAAAGTGTAGCACGCTCACCCCGCTTTGCCAATGGTAGAATGGACGGTAGACCGTAGACCGTAGACGGTGGACGGTAGAGAGTGCATTCTGCATTCACCATTC
>DAOTWV010000100.1:0-2023 GCA_034435695.1 Anaerolineales bacterium
GGACGTTGTGAATCCAGGGCACGTGCTTGTCGCCGATGCCTTCGATGCGGTGCGCGCCGAAGCCGTTTTGCAGCAGGGTGGGGCATTGCAGCGCTTCGCTGGCGGCGATCTTGCTGTCGGGGAAGGCTTCCTTGAGTTTGTCGCCGCTGGCGATCGTGCCGGCCGAGCCGGTGGCCGAGGTCAGGGCGCGGAAGGTATCGCCCGGGCCGAGGGCCTGTTCGAGCACTTCCAGCATGGCGCTGCCGGTGACTTCGTAGTGCCACAGGTAGTTGCCGAATTCTTCGAACTGGTTGAAGATCATCAGGTCTTCGCCCGACTGGCGCAGCTCCCAGCACTTGTCGAAGATTTCCTTGACGTTGGATTCGGAGCCGGGGGTCTTGATCACTTCGCCGGCGATCTGCGAGAGCCACTCGAAGCGTTCCTTGCTCATGCCTTCCGGCAGGATGGCGATGGATTCGCAGCCCAGCAGGGCCGAGTCGTAGGCCCCGCCGCGGCAGTAGTTGCCGGTGGACGGCCAGACGGCCTTCTGGGTGGTCGGGTCGAACTGGCCGGTCACCAGGCGCGGGACCAGGCAGCCGAAGGCTGCGCCGACCTTGTGCGCACCGGTGGGGAACCATTTGCCCACCAGGGCGATGATGCGCGCCGGCACCCCGGTCAGCTCGGAGGGGAATTCGAGGTAATTCACGCCGCCGAACCCGCCGCCGTGCGGCACCGGTTCGTTGTGCCAGGTGATGCGGAACAGGTTGCGGGGGTGCACGTCCCACAGGCCAATGCCGCGCAATTCTTCCTTGATGTCATCCGGGATGAGCGCCGGATTCTTCATCTGGGCAAAGGTGGGGATGATGATGCCGCGTTCGCGGGCACGCGCCACGGCGCGTTGCAGTCGGTTGGGGTAAAGGGTCAGGTCTATCATGGGGTATCAGGGGTAGAGGAATCAGGGGAAAAGTCTTCGGGGGTTTCGCGCACCACGTAGAGCGGGCGCCCTTTGGCTTCATCGTACAGGCGACCAACGTACTCCCCCAGGATTCCCAGGGAGATAAGTTGGACGCCGCCCAGGAAGAGGACGGCAATCAGGGTGGTTGCCTGTCCGAAGAAAGCCTGTGAACCCGCCAGACGCATGGCAACCACAATGGGGATGGCAATGATGCTCACACCGGCGGAGATGAACCCCAGGTAGGTTGCCAGTTGCAGCGGGAAGTACGAGAATCCGGTGATGGCGTCGCTGGCAAATTTGAGCATCTTGCGCAGCGGGTATTTGGTCTCCCCGGCAAAACGGGGGGCGCGCCGATAGGTCACGCCCGTTTGCCGGAAGCCCACCCACACCGACATGCCCCGCAGGAAGCGGTGACGTTCCCGCATCTGGCCGAGCACCTGCACTACCTTGCGGTCCAGCAGGCGAAAATCGCCGGTATCGGTGGGGATGTCCACGTTCGTGATGCGGTTGATGAGCCGGTAGAACAGGGCGGCAGTGGCCTTTTTGAACCAGGTTTCGCCTTCGCGCTCGGTGCGCACGGCGTACACCACTTCGTAGCCTTCGCGCCACTTCGCCATCATTTCCGGGATGAGTTCCGGCGGGTCTTGCAGGTCGGCGTCGATGATGACCACGGCCTGGCCGCGGCTGTAATCCAGCCCGGCGGTGACGGCCAGTTGATGCCCGAAGTTGCGGGCGAAGATGACGGGGCGCACGCGCGGGTCTTCGCGCGCCAGGGCACGAATGCGCTCGGTGGAGCCATCGCTGGAGCCGTCATCCACCAGCACGAGTTCCCAGGTCTCACCGGCGTTTTCCATCACTTCTTTGACGCGCCGGTAGAGTTCGGGAAGGTTTTCGTATTCGTTGTAGATGGGGGCGATGATAGAAAGGGTTGGGGAGGTCATTGGTCGGGTAGTCTGTTAGTCTTTTAGTCTGTTAGTCGCTTGGTCTGTTAGTCTTTTAGAACCTATCCGAAAATTTCTTATGGGGATGTCACTGCGAGGCGGCATAACCGCCGAAGCAGTCTCCTGGCGGTCTGAGGGGGATTGCTTC
>DAOTWV010000101.1:0-2368 GCA_034435695.1 Anaerolineales bacterium
TGGGTTTCCTCCGCCGAGAAGCGCCGTCCGGCGGGCAACGCCAGGTTGAGCACCCCAATGGGTTGATCGTGGGCAATCAGGGGCACGCTCAGATGGGCGTGGAAGCGGCTCTCCGGGTCACCGGAGCGGGCCGCACGCGCCAACCGGGGACAGTCCCGGCGCAACACCGGCTGTTGCCAGGGTTCTTCGGCACGCAGGATGCGATGACAGCGGCATTCCCCGTCGGTGGGGTCTTCTTCGCGCTGCAAAAAGGCTGCCGACAGACCGCGCTGAGCCGCGATGCGCCCGGCTTCTTCCGCCGTGGGGAGCACCACCCAGCCGGCAGGGCAGTCCAGGGCGTGCAGCGCCTCTGACAACGCCCGGTCGAGCACTTCATCCAGCGAACGTGCCCCGGAGATGGCCTGCGCTACGGCGTTCAAGGTGCTCAATTCGCGGTTCTGGCGTAGCAGTTCGTCCCGGAAACGCTCCAGGTCGTGGGTCATGGCGTTGAAAGCGGCGGTGAGTTCGCCGATCTCGTCTTCCATGCGCACCGGGGGGCGGATGCTCAGGTCGCCGCGTCCTACTGCACGCGCGGCTTCCACCAGGTCGAAAATGGGGCGGGTGAGCACGCGGGTGAGCACCAGCACGGCGATGCTCCCCGCCACCAGCGCCGCCAGGATGGTCAGCACCACCCGCTGCTGCGCCAGCGCGATGGCTTTCTCCATGCGCTGGTGGGACAATCCCAGGCGCACCGTGCCCAATTTCCCCTCAAAAATCGGCACTGCCACATCGGTAATCAGCCCCTCTTCGCTTTCCAGCACCTGCGTCTGCCAGGGGACTTCTCCTCCCAGTACGTTGACCGTCAACAAATCAGGCGGAACCCTGCTGGGAAAAGAGTGGGCAATCACCTGTCCCCGCGGGTCTATCAGGAATACATAACGTACGTCGGGATTGGTCTCTAGCGTGGTGCGCAGGCTCTGGTAAAGGCCAAAGATGTCCTGGGTGAGAATCAGGTTGGTAGAGTCTTCGGCCAGGGCGCGTGTCAGAGCAATGCCGCGTTCCTCCAGGCTTTGCTGCAAGTCATGGCGAAGTTGTGCCTGCACCTGCACGGTGATGGCCGCACCGGAGAGCAGGATAACGGCCATCACCATCCCCAACAATTTGTAGCGGATGGAGACGCCGGTCACCCAGCGCCACAGACGATTGAGTCTCTGACGCAGATGGTCGTTCATGGCTCCCAATCGCGCACCTCGCGGGACATCCGGCGAATATCCTCGTAGGCTGCCGGGTTGGGCGGCAGGAAGCGTTCCATGCGCAACACGGTCAGGGCATCTTTCCCCTGAGTGTCCTGGTGCATGGAAAGAAGCGCCTGCTGCAGGGTGGCTTTCAAATCGCTGTCCAGGGCAGGGTGCACCACCACCGGCGGAATGCCCATTGGCGGGGATTGCTCCACCACACGAAGTTGTTCGGCCAATAACGGTTCATCCTGCAACAAACTCTGATACACCAGCGAGTCTACTGTCGCCCCGTCCACCAGCCCCTGCGCAACAGCGTGGATGCTGTTGTCGTGGCTGAAGGTGTAGATGGTATGTTCGAAGAAAGTCTCCGGCGTCTCTCCGGCCTCGGCCAGACGGTACTGAATATAGAGATGACCGGAGTTGGAAAGCGGGTCGGTGAAGGCGAAGGTGTTCCCCCGCAAATCTTCCAGGCTCTGGTACGGACTTTCGGCACGCACAATGACATAGGCCTGATAAGTGCTCTTCCCCTCAATCTGGGGCACGGCGAGCAACTCCATGTACCCATCTCGCTCCCCCTCCACAAAGGCGCCGCCGCAGACGAAGCCGATGTCTGCCTGCCCGGTGCGAATCAGTTCATTGATTTCGGCATAGGTGGGACGCTGTAACAACTCCACTGGACGGTCAAGACGGGCGGCCAGGTAATCGAGCAGCGGACTATAGATGTCGAAAGTGGCCCGCGGCGAAATCACAGCCGCTACGGCTACGCGCAGCGGCAATTTTCCCGAAGCGCGCTCTACATCCACGACCGGATTCCCTTCCGCCACTTGAAGATGCACTTTGGGGTATGTGGAGCGCGGCTGACATCCCATCAGCCACACGCCCAGAATCAACACTGCCCACCACCGACGCACCATAAGCACCTCTCTATTCCTGTCGTTTTCCGAATTGTACCAGAGGGAACAGGCGTCCCCCGATTGGTGGAACGGTGGCAGCGACAAGAGAATAACAACCTCCGTCATGACACGAGAGAGGGCATTCCCTTGCCATTACGACGAGTTGGGCTTAGAACCTATCCGAAAATTTCTCCCAGGCGTGTCACCGCGAGCAAAGCGAAGCGGTCTCCTTCGTTGGCGGTACAACTGCTCGCCAGT
>DAOTWV010000102.1:0-1914 GCA_034435695.1 Anaerolineales bacterium
AAGCTGGACGCAGCGCGATAATGTTTTTGCGTTCAAGATCAAGGGTGAACAATACTATCTGGACATCAGGGACGAGGCGCTTGCCCGCCAGCTGAAAGGGCTTGGCGTTGAGAAAGTCGGGCCGGTTATCAAGGCGCTTTCCTATGCAAACCGTTTCCTTGCCGGCGTTTATACATCCTTCAATCCTGATTTTGTTTTGACCAATGCTGCGCGAGATATTCAAACAGCATTAGCCAATCTGTTCTCCCAAACGAAGCATCTGGAGGGCATGCACTCAAATCCTGAACGAGTGATGAAAGGATTGAAGCGCGACGTTCTGACCGGTTGGGGCAAGGCGTTTGTCGCTATCTACAATCACGAATTCAAGCGCGGGCGATCTGATTTTTCGGATATTTATGACGAATATCGTGCCGTCGGCGGCAAGGTTTCTTTCTTCTCCATGCAATCGGTGGAGAAGATGCAGCGTGAGCTTGAGCACAAGGCCAAAACCGGAAAGGTGACGCTGCGTGATTTCCGGCGACTGCTGCATGCCGTGGAAGGTGTAAACGCTGCGGTGGAAAATGCAGTCCGCCTGTCAACCTACAAAGCGCTCCGAGATCGCGGCGTGTCCGCACAGGATGCGGCCTATGTGGTGCGCAACCTGACCGTGGACTTCAACCGCAAGGGCGAGTGGGGCACGGCGGCTAATGCGTTGTGGCTGTTCTATAACGCCTCGATTCAGGGTGGGCGCGTTGTGTTCAATATCGGAAAGAATCTAGCCAAGAGTAAGAAAGGTCGCATGTTCATTGCATCTTCGATTGCGACCGGCTTCTTGCTCGCCGAACTTGCCCGCGCAACAATGAGCGAAAGCGACGACGGCCGCGACAAATGGGACTTGCTCAAAGATTATACCAAGCGCCGTAATCTGGTCATTGCCTATGGCCCGAATAATGATGACATTCTGACCATTCCGCTGCCTTATGGTCTGAATATCCTACCGAACATGGGCTATCTACTAAATGATCTAGTCCATCACTATGCGGAAGGCGGGGCTAAGGGCAAGTCGCCTTTGAAGGCCGCTATCGAAATGCTAACGACGGTGTGGACATCCACAAACCCGATTGGAGACATCTACCCATCTATCTTTCAGCCCATTGTCGAAATCGGCATTACCAATGAGAATTTTGCCGGATACAAGATCAACAAGGAGAAAAGCCCATACACTCCGTATGATCTGCCGGATTCGGAGACATATTTCTCTAGCTACGAGGGCTCGATCTGGCATGACATCGCGGCGGCTATCAATCGCGTGACCGGCGGGGATGTGGTGAAGCCGGGAGCGGTTGACGTTGGGCCGGGCACGATCCGGTATCTGTGGAATTATGCCACGGGCGGGCTGGGCGCAACCGTCACGAGGCTGATTGATCTGGCAAAGAAAGACGAGATCGGCCCGAACGATATTCCGATTGTTCGCCGATTCCAAGCGCGCGTTGATCCGCGCCAAATCGTGTTTGACTATCGGGAGAATATCAAAGACCCGCTTCGATATTACGATCTTTACAGGCATGCCTCGCCGGATCAGAAGCGCAAGATTATGGCGGAGCACAAGGATATGATCCGCCTCGGAATGAGGGCGCATGCAACCGAGAAGATCATGCGGCGGCTGTATAAGCAGGAGAAGGCTGCGCGGATTCGAGGCGACAAGGCTGCCGTGAAACGCATCGAAGAGGCTATCAAGGCTCGCGCGGCTCGCTATAATAGAGTCTATTATGAACAGACTCGATGACGTTATTTTCGTCTATGTGGTTCTGGCCGCCTTCTTTTTCCTTGTTTACAAGATAAGGCAATGGCTTGATCTGTAGCTTGGCAAAATAAAACGGCGGATTGCTACCATCTAAGGGATTCCTCCCTGATGGTGGTGGCAATGGCGAACAA
>DAOTWV010000103.1:0-9166 GCA_034435695.1 Anaerolineales bacterium
TGGCATTGGGAGGCAGCGTCCCGCTCCAGGCAGGTAGCACCTGCCAGGCAAAGGCCTGCCCCCGGTAAACCATCTGCGTATCAGGGGAGGCGGCTTGTTCTGGCGTGATAACCGCGGGAGACAGCGCCATGGCTGCCACATCAGAATCCGAGGCCAGCGTCAGGCTAAAATCCTTCAATGCCCAGACCAAAGCGGGAGAATCCACATCCAGGCGCACTTGCAGCGCGTCCCGCCGGCCATTGGCATATTCCGCGGCATCGCCCAGGGTACGCGTCAACAAATCCAGCCGGGCTGGCTGAGGCCCAGGATACCAGAGCGCCATGCGGTCGCGGGGCTTCCCCGGCCAAATTTGGGCAAGAAGCACCATCCCCAGGAAGATGGTCAACCCCAGCGCGCCGCCGCGCAGGGGCACGGCGCGCTCCCATCCCAGGCCAGTCAAAAAGCCGCTGATAAGCCACACCATCAAAACCGCGGCCAGCAAGCCCCATCGTTGCCAGGTAGCCTCCAACGGCAAGTCGCCTGCGGGCATCCCGGCCATGCTCAACCAGGCTATTCCCCCAAGCACAACCGTCAATGCGCAAAACCCCCACACAGCAACTTGTCGGGGGCTTTCTTGCGCCAACAGGGCGTTCAGCCCGTAGGCCGCCAGGACATGCAACGGCAGCAAAGCCCACGCCGCGTCCATCACCTGCCGCCCGGCAAGCGCCAGCCCCACCAGGAGCGCACTCAACACCCACAACAGCGCAAAGCGCCCCCAGACAACGCGGTTCCGCCAGACCAGCACAGCACCGACAAACGCAAAACTCACGGCCAGCAAATGCTGCCAGAAAAAGACCGCCAGCAGGCGTCCGAAAGGCACACCAGAAGGGACAAACGCAGCCCGCCCCAGGGCAAAAAGGCTCTGGGAAAACGCACTCAGGCCAGATGGGAAACGCAGGAAGAGGGTGCTCCCCAGCAAAAAGGAAAATGCTGCCCCCCAAAGAAAGGCGGAACGCGCCCTTTGTGGCGTATCGCCTTTCAGGGAGCCCTGCATCTCCGAGAAGACCCCGCTTCCGCGCGCCAGCCCCCAGGCCAGCGCCGCCCCCAGCAGGCCGCTCCACGTCCACGGCCCGCCCAGCAAAAACAAGCCGGCAAGTCCTCCGGCAAGGGCGCTCCCCGGTGCGACGTACCATGCCGTCAGGGCTGCTGCTCCCAACGTCAACGCCGCCGCCGGCCCACCTGCCAGCCGGGAAATCGCAACCAGCCCAGGGGCACAGGCCAGTCCAAGCGCCAACAGCAATGCAGTCCGCTCTCCCAGCACGCGCCGCCAGAACCAGGGCAGCACACACAACAGGCTCCCCAGCAAGGCAGAGAGCAACCGTGCCGTAAAATTGTACTCACCAAACAAGAAAAAGGCCGCCGTCTGCGCCATAAGCGTCAAAGGTTGCGGCCCTGGCACAAGCGCTTCCCCGCGCAGCAATGCACGCGCCTGCAGTGCGCTCCGCGCTTCGAAATCAGAAAGCGGTGCGCTCCCCAGGTGATACAGGCGCAGGAACAGCGCCAACGACAAAATAATGAGGTACAAAGCAGGTTGTCGCGAAAGACGTTTGGCAGGCTCTTGCATGGAAGCAATTATACCCGCGACTACCGCCTATCCCGTGCCAATTTTCGATTTGGTGGCAATTCTCGCCACCGGACAGTTTGTGTACCGCTCGTGATTCAATCCGCAGATGCAACAACTCAGCCACCCACGCCCAACGATAAATCGTCGGGCCGAGCAGTTACCCGCAGATTACGTGGACTACGCCGAGGAGAAGCGGGAAAATCGGTACGATATGCGGCATCTGCGGATACAACGGCATCAGGAGTGTTCCTCAGGATGCGAGGTGTCCGGTCGCAAGATGGCAATTCTATTTCTCGGACAGGCCCCCAGGGAAAAACAGTGTTGCCCTACGCATGCTTTGGCGCATTTTCCCTGCCCTGTTGCCGCAACAATATGCCCTGGATTGCAGTAGTACACAGCAAAGCCGGCCTTACCTCTGCCAGAACCATTTTTTCTTGTACTTCCGCAGTTCTTTCTCCACCCGTTTGCGGAAATCCGGCGACATACCATCGGCGCGCTTGAGGGCTTCCTCCAGCATGGCGCGGACTTTGGCGGTATCATGCCCCGTTTCCTGGTACAGCATGGCGAGGTTATAGTAAATCGGTGCGTTGCCGGGACGTATCTCACGGGCACGCTCCATGGCTGCAATCGCTTTTTCGTGCCAGTGCAGCCCCTCGTAACAGGCCGCCAGGTAAAAATAGGCATCGAAAATATCGGCATCGAGTGCAATGACCTGTTCATAGCACTCGATGGCACGAGAAAACTGTTCTGCCCGAAATGCCTGCAGCCCCTCTTCCAGCAGCGCGCTGAGGGCGGCCTCCGGCGGGCGATACGCCGGGTTTTCTGTGCCGCAATACGAACAGGCACGGTCGTAGGGAGAGACGTTTCCCCCGCAATGTGAACAGACAGGCATAAGCCCTCCTTTCAAGTGCATGTCTCTGAATCTGGGAGTACGAAAAAGGTGCTGATGAGCCTTTGTGCAGCCTGGCATCATGGAATGCTGATTTGGCACAGATTCCCCCAGGTGTGGCAAACGCTCCTGACGCCTTGCTGCCCACCAGGATGGCACCTCAACTTTCAGTACACCCTGTGACCATTTGCCAGATTATACCCTCTGCAATTCCCCCTTTCACAGGAAAACCCGCATGGACATTCCCGATAAACGTCACAAATACCTCTTCTGGCTGTTGCTCTCGGCCTTTTCGGTTTTCTTCGCCGAAGTGCTCGCCGGCTCCGATATGTTCCCCTTTTTCCATTTCTGGGGTCTGGTGGTGCTGATTCCCTTCTACGGGCTGCACGCCCTCCTGCTGTTGACGCTGATTTACCGGCACGGCCGCCCCAGGCTGGCCGCACTGACCTTTGGCGGGATGCTCTTCGGCCTGTACGAGGCCTACAACACCAAGGTGCTGTGGATGCCCGGCTGGGGCGACGCCAGCCTGCACGTGGGCGACCTGGCGCTGGTCGAAACGCTGGTGCTGGTCTTCTGGTGGCACCCCTGGTTCGCGTTCATCACCCCCACCGTGCTGGCGGAACGCCTGTTGACCGGCTCGCGGGAAGTAGTCAACGCCCTGCCGCTCCATCTGCGGCGCTTCTATCGCAGCCGTTGGGGCTGGCTGGCGCTGCTGGCCTTTGGCGCCCTCTTCCAAAGCGTCAACTCCCCGGATGTCGGACAATCGCTGCTTTCGGCGCTGGGGTGCATTCTGGTGCTCACGCTGTTGGTGCTGTGGTGGCGGCGCACCACACGCGGACAGGTCTTCACCCTGGACGCCCTGCTGCCCGACGAGCGGCAGTTCCGCTGGCTGGCCGTCTGGCTGGCGGGGTACTACCTTTTCATGACCTTTGCCATTGCGCCGGAGCGCATCCCTGGGCTGGGCGGGCAGGCCGAAGTCTGGCTGCTGTATGCGCTGGCAATCTGGGGCTTCCGGCGCACCCTGCGGCGCGCCCACCGATTGAAGCCATCCAACCGGCAGTTGACCACCCCGGATGTCTCGCGCTGGTGGCTGGCGGCAGCCGGTATGTTCGTGCTGCTCAATCCGCTGGCGAAGGCGGTTTTCGCAGGCGCGGGGACCGTCTTCGCGCTGACCGGTTTCATCGTCGGGGTGCTTTTCGGACTGTGGATGTTCTTCCGGGGGCTGCAACAGGTGCTGCCGCACCGCAAGCGCAAGAAAAAGACTCGCCTCCATCCGGTGCAGGTGGGCAACGGCCGCCTGTCCCTGTACCACCGACCGGGGGGAGGAGATTACGCCCGCTTCAAACAGCGGGGCGTGACCCACCTTGTCACCCTGCTGGGAGAACACGAAAGCGCCCCACAGTACGGGAAAATGGCCGCCCGGCATGGCCTGGAATGGGTCTGGCTGCCGATGCCCAATGCCAAATACCCTCAGGGGGAAGTCCACGAGCGGCTGGTTGCCGCGCTGCCCGAACTCGCGCGCCTGCTGGACGAGGGCGCACACCTGGTCATTCACTGCTCGGCGGGGCTGCATCGCACCGGCATGGTGGCCTACGGCCTGCTGCGCTGGTGCGGGTACTCCCCCAAAGCGGCCATGCGCGCCATCAAAAAGATGCGCGCCGTCACCGCCAGGGAGATGCACGAAAAGCGCAAGAAATGGGGCGACGACCTGATTGCGGCGCGTCAGGCGCAGGCCGAGGGATAAGCGCGGCCGTCACGTTGTAACACTCTGCAACAGGAGCATACCCAATGAAAAAAGCACCTCTCTGGAGCGCACTGCTGATAGTCCTGCTCGTTTCGCTGGCCTGCGGTGAGGCGACGCCCGTGCCCGCACCCACTTCCGGGCCGCTGCCCACCGTGAGCGCCGATGTCCTGCCGCGCGGCAGCCGCAGCCTGGAAGTCGCCATCACCCTGCCCGAAAACGAGGATTACGATGCCGCCATCGCCCTCGTGCAATCCCTGGGCGCAGAATCCGTGCCCGTCAGCCTCTTCTGGGATGAAATCGAAACCTCCCCCGGCGTCTTCAACCCCGACCCCAACTGGCTGCCGGTCATCAACCAGTACTACCCCGCCCAAAACCTGAAAGTCACCCTGACCATCAGCGTGCTGGATACCGTTGCCGACCGCCGCCCCGCTGACTTACGCGGCCTCCCCTGGGATGACCCGCAGGTGATTGCGCGCTTCACCGCCCTGCTGGATACCATCGCCGCCCAAATCCCCGACGTACAACTGACCGCCCTGGCTATCGGCAACGAAATCGATGGCGTTTTGGGCACGCAGGCCGCCAACTGGGAGGCCTACACCACTTTCTTCGCCGCCAGCGCCGCGCATGCCCGCGCCCTCTGGCCGGGGGTTCCCGTCGGTGCCAAAGTGATGTTCAGTGGCGCCCGGCAAATCCCGGCCCGGATTCGCCCGCTCTGGGATGCCAGCGATGCCGTGATGCTCACCTACTACCCCCTCAAAAGCGATTTCACCGTCCGCCCGCCGCAGGTTGTGGCGGATGACGTCGCCCAAATGGTCGCGATTGCCCAGGGGAAACCCGTCTACCTGCTCGAAGCCGGCTACCCATCCGGAGAGACCTGCAACAGCACCCTGGAACAGCAGGCCGCCTTCATCCGTCAGGTTTTCCGCGCCTGGGACGCCCACGCCGAGGCCATCCCCCTGATTTCGTTCACCTGGCTGAGCGACCTGCCGCCCAAAGCCGTGCGCGAATTCCAGGGCTACTATGGGGTCAACAACCGGGCCTTCGGCGAATACCTGCGCACCCTGGGGATGCGCACCTGGAAGGGTGCCGGAAGCGACAAGCCGGCCTTCCTGCAACTCGAAGCCGAGGCCGCTGCCCGCGGCTGGCGTTGAACAGGCGCGTACACACAAATTACCGAAGCGGCTCCAAATCGGCGTGATAGGGGAAATTCACGGCACACGATAGATGCGCACCCCTCCCTGCTCGAACACCAATTCCAGGTGCGCGCGGAATTTTGATTCCTGCACTCGATAAGCCTGTCGCTCCAGCGTGCCGACGAACACATAGCGCACGCCATAGGTCTGCAAAATCGTCTGCGCCGTCGTCCAGGAAGGCGTTTCGTACAACTGGCGCATGTCGGCTTCGCGGCTGCCCATCTCGGTGGCTCCGCCGCGCCACTGGCTTTCGTGCCCTGGCCAGCCCAACACAGTCGGGTGACCGCTATACGTCGCCACACGGGCAAAGGCGGAATAACTGCCCCCCACGGCTTCGGCTACCACCCCTGGCGGAGCGGATTCCAGCCAGTGGATGGCGGCCATATCATCCGGATTCTGGGCTTCCAGATAGGTCCCGCCGTTCAAAGTCCAGGTATCGGGAGAGCGCCCCTCCAGACGGGCAGAGAAAGCCCAGTAGGGATACAGCAACCCCGCGCCAAGCACGGTTACCAGGCCCGCGGCGGCTACCGCTCTCCAGGGGACGTCGGCACTCCCCAGCAGCGTGCTCACTCCATACGCCGCCGCCAGCGAAAGCAACAACCACCCCTGGTAGTAAAACTTGAAAATCGTGTTCATGCGCCAGCCAAACTGGTCTCGCAGATACACGAATTCCGGGGCAAGCACCAGCGCGATGCCAAAAAAGGCCAGCAGCACGGGGAAAAGCGGCTGGCGCGCCCGACGGGCAGCAGCCAGCAGCGCTACCAGCGGCACCAGGAACGCCAACAACGTCAGCCAGCCTCCCGGCTGCGTCGCCCTGCGCGCGAAGAAGGCCGTCAGCGCCGTCCGCACCGAATCGGCTTCGATTTCTCCAAAAAACGCGCCATTAGCCTGCGGCAACATGGCCAATCCCAGCCCCAGCAACAACGCGAACAACCACCCGGCCAGGAGCAGCCCCCCTCCCCATTGCCATCCAGCGCGCAGGGCAGGGGTTTCCCGGTACAGCATCCACGCCAGCCATAGCATCAACGGCAGAAACAGCGTACCAAACATGACCCACAAATGCGCACCCCGCGTGGGATACGCCCAATTGGGGATGATTCCGCCTGCCTGCGACGAAAAGCCGGCGTAAAACGGCAGGTACAGCAGACCGCCGGCAAGGCCCAGCGCACCTCCCAGAGTCAGGAATTCCCACAGCCTCTCCCACGACCAGTCAGTCGCATGCGCCTGCCGCAGAACGTAAGCCGCCGCGAACAGCCCGACGTAGATGGGAAAATCCCAGGTGTTGAGGAAAGCCATCCCGCCCAGCACCAGCGCCGCCAGCCCAAAGCCGGAGGGCGTGAGACGCCACCAACGCATGCGGCCGCGTACCCCGCCCCGGTACAGGTTGAGTGCCAGCCCGACGGCCAGCAGCGCAAACGGCATCGCCAGCACATGCGGATGCAGGTCTCCCAGGACATACGAAAACGCCGGAAACTCATCGATGATTTCGCGAGGCGAGCCGCGCAGCGAATAATCCTGCAACACACGTGAGGCACGCCACCACCACCAGAAGCGCGTCGGATGCGTGGCCAGCGCCTGCGGTGCGGACGTCAGGTCTTTGATGTCCAGCCAGGCCCAAAAGGGCGAGGTGCCATCGGGACGCCAGAACCAGCCGCGGGCGTGCATGGCCTCCAGCAGGGCTTCGGCATTCCCCATCAGCAGCAGGAAGACGGGGGCCAGCAAAGCCGCTCCAGTGCCGCTGGATTCTCTTGCGGGGGGCTCAGGAAACAGGTCATAAACTACCCCATACGCGCCAACGGCGCTCAGCGCGAAAACCGTACTCAACCCCAGGTTGAATGCCACCGGCGCAGCAGTAAACGTGACCTGTGCCAGCATCGCCACCAGCACATAGCCGAAGTAGTAGTACGAAATGGCATACCCCGAAAGCCAGGGGTCATGCGGCGGGAATGTCGGCGAGTGCAGGATGGCGTTGATGAAAGCCAGTTCCATCGGCTTTTCGGTGCCCAGGATTTCCGGCGCGGCAGCGCGCACCACCGTCATGAAGGCAAAGGCCAGGGCAAACAGGATTTCCGTGGTCAGCACCACCCGGCCATGCGTCATCACCCACTGACGGATGGCGTCCCGGCGTTTGCGCGAGGCCAGCCCGGCGAGCACCCCCATCCCCGCCAGCGCCGTCAACACACCGCCCGGTGTGTTGTACAGCACCCCAAGGGAGGTCAGCAGCCAGAACACATAGCCCCACAGCAGCAACCCCAGCGTACGGCTGAGGGCATAGCCGCGGTCACGCAATGCCGGGAAAAACCGGAAGGCAAGCGGAAAAGCCATCCAGCCCAGCATCGTAAGGAGCAGGTACCAGAGAAGAGCAGAGAACATGGTAAGTGAGGAATGGACGACGGACAACGGACAACGGACAACGGACGACGGACGATAGACGACGGACAACGGACGACAGACGACGGGGCGCCTAACGCATCACCTCGTACACCACCGTATCACCGGAACGGTACGCTTCGCGCCACAGCACACCATCGTAGGCGGCGAATTTTGCCAGCCCGGTGGGCGGGTAGTAGGCGCGTTCCAGGTTGCCAACCACGAAGTAGCGCACATCGTACTTGCGCAGGAAGGCCTGGGCAGCCTGCGGGTCATCCGTGCTGTAGAACGTGGTCACTTCGCCGATGCGGTTGGTGACCCAATCGGCGGGCACCACCCCGCCGCGTTGCTGCCGCTGGTGCCAGTTCCAGCCCACCACGCCCGGCAGGCCGGTGTAAATCGTGTAGCGCGTTCCCCAGCGGTATTCGGGCGTGTTGCCCTCCACGATGACCGGTGAACCGTCCACGTGCTGCTGCATCCAGCGGATGGCGTCGTAATCCGGCTGCAAGGGGTACGGGCCGGACTGGTCGTAGTAGGTGGCGTAAGGCATGTAGGCCATGCCGTCCAGGGTGTGCGGGGCCTCATCGGTCATGCGGTCTTTGAACTTCGCCGTCCCGGCCAGCAGGGGGTAGAGCAGCATGGCAGCGGCCAGCAGGGCTACCACCACCTGCCAGGCCAGCGCCGAAGTGCCGCGCCAGCGTTCCAGCGCCTCGCGGAAGAACCAGTACCCGGCAGCCGCCGCGCTCAGCGCCAGCATCGTCCAGGCCTGATAGTAAAACTTGAAGACCGTGTTCATGCGCCCGATATCGCCGCGCAGCACGATGACCTCCACCACCAGGGTGAGCGCCAACGCGCTGCCCGTCAGGAAAAGCACCACCTTGCGGCGCACATCCAGATGCGGGTCGAAGAGCAGCGCCAGCACCCACACCCCCAGGGGGATGACCACCCAGGCCACGTGTACCGCGTCCCGCAGCGGGGGAGTCTGCACCCCAGGGATGGGCAGCCCCAGCAAGAGCATCAGCCCCCCAAAGGCCGCCAGCGTCCCGTAAATCGCGTTGCGGTACGGGCGCAGTTTGGTCAGTGCCGAAAGCGGCGTGCGCGCCATCCAGCGAATCGTCTCATACGTCATCCACGAGACAATCACGAACAGGAAACCGCCCCAGTGGACGAAATAGGCCGAAAGCGGCGTCTTGGGGCCGAACCACCAGTCCACCTTGTTGTACCCGGAGCCAAACCACAGGTCGTAGGGGCGGTAAAGGAGCACCACCAGCGCCAGGAAACCGATGAGCGGCAGTGCCTTCTCCCTCACCCCAACCCCTACCCCCGCGGAGGAGGGGCCATTTTCCCTCACCCCATCCCCTCTCCCT
>DAOTWV010000104.1:0-1949 GCA_034435695.1 Anaerolineales bacterium
CCCCCACCCCAACCCGGACTCCCACGGCGACCGCCACCCCCCTGCCTACGCCTATGGGCGGCGGGAGCGGAGAACTGGCCTTCGTTTCCAACATGAGCGGCGAGCCGCAAATCTGGCTGGTAAACCTGGATGGCAGCAACCTGCGCCAGTTGACTTTTGTCGCTGGTGGCGCCTGCCAGCCCGACTGGGCACCCAATGGGGAACGCCTGGTCTTCGTCTCGCCCTGCGACGGCTACCAGGAATCTTACCTGGGCAGTGGGCTGTTCGTCATCAACGCGGATGGCACGGGCCTGACTGCCTTGCTGGACAAATCCTCTGGCGATTACGACCCCTCCTGGTCGCCCGATGGCAGCAAAATCGTGTTTACCTCGCTGCGCGGCTCTGGCAAACCCTGGGTGTATCTCTACGACCTGAATACCGGCGAAGTGATGCCCCTGGCTACCGAAGGCGCCAAGAACATGCAGCCGGAGTGGTCGGCAGATGGCAGCAAAATCGCCTTCATTTCCTCTGCCCGCAGCGGTGAACGCATCTGGATGATGAACCCCGATGGCAGCGATGCCCAGCCCTTCTCCGATAACGCTGGCCTGTATTCTCGCCCTCGCTGGTCACCGCTGGGGAACCAGATGGTCTTTACTTTCCGACAGGCCATTGGTGCAGTGCCCACCTGGTATGCCTCGCCTACCGACCGCTTCGCTACCGTACCCTTGATGACCTCCACCGACCCCAAGCGCGGCCCCTCCTACTCCCCCGATGGGCAGTGGGTGGTGTATGAAAGTTGGCCTGGCGCAGGAGACCACAATATCTGGATTGTGAGCGCCTCTGGCGGTGAACCCCAGGTATTGTTGGATTTGCCCGATTCCTGGGAATTTGACCCCGCCTGGAGACCATGAGCGTCACGGGGCAGTCAGCCGACTGCCCCGTTTTTTTTGCCTGTCCATGTGGGACGGGCACCTGCACTCGGTATCCGGCCCGTCTCTGCGCTGGACAGGGATGTCCGGCCTGCTGTGGACGGGCAGGGGCACCCTGGAAAGGCTGTTCCAGGCCTGGGCAAACTGACAAAGAACCTATCCGGAAATTCCTGCTGGGGGTGTCACTGTAAGGCGGCATAACGGCCACCTGCCCTGAGCATCGTTAGATGATGTTTGCACAAATTGGTTGCGAGACAGCCCCTGGGTCAACGTCGGTATCGCAGGACAGGCCGAAGGCCTGTCCCGCGCAAGGCGAAGCCTTGCGCTACAGTATCGGATAGATACTGCAAGGAGCACAACGGCCACCTGTCCTGAGCATCGTCAGATGATGCTTGCAAAAATTGGTTGCGAGACAGCCCCTGGGTCAACGTTGGTATCGCGGGACAGGCCTTCGGCCTGTCCCGCGCAAGGCGAAGCCTTGCGCTACATTGCAGGTGCCGAAGCGATTCCCCAGTCTGCGAGGAGATTGCCACACTCGGATTGACGAAATTTACACTGAACGCAGTGAATGTGTTCGCAATGGCACCACAGTAACCATTTTTTGGATAGATGTAACAACTCAGCCACCCACGCCCGACGATTTATCGGATCAACCCGGCTGGCGCCAGGCAGTCGGGTTTACCCCACTTTGGTGCCCTCAGCCGGGGAATTGATTCCCCGGCTGAGGGCTGAGCAGTTACGGATAGATACAAAACGCGAGAGGTATCTGCAGCCGCAGACACCCCTCGCTTTGCTTTTTTACACTTTGGGAGCGTAGCGCAGCAAGCGCAGCCCGTTGAGCACAACCAGCACGGTGCTGCCCTCGTGCCCTACCACTCCCAGCGGTAACGCCAGCCCCACGCCGAAAGTGGTCGCCACCAGCAGCACAATCACGCTCAACGAAAAAACCAGATTTTGCCAGACCACCTGACGGGCGCGGCGTGCCAGGCCGATGGCGTAAGGCAGGTGGGACAGGTCATCGGCCATGAGCACCACATCGGC
>DAOTWV010000105.1:0-11700 GCA_034435695.1 Anaerolineales bacterium
GTGGGTTGCGGTTGTGACGTTTGCTGGCCACTTCCGCCTTGCATGCGAAACACCAAAACCCCAGCGGCAACCAGCACCAGGATGAGCACAAGTCCCAACAGGAAAAAAATTCTTCCTCGACGCATTACAGCCTCCAGTTCTGCATTGATTGGTCGTTATTACCTGCCTGGTCAGTGAGGCAACATTCTATACATGCTATCATACGCGTTCCCACTGCTAAAGTCAATGCCCATTTGGTACCTCATCACCCTCACGACCTTTTTAACAGATAGCCATTACAAATATAAGTCTACCCGATTATACGCCTCTTGACCAGCAGCATCAGGATAATTTCGTCAAAATCCTGTTATGAAACGAGTACAAGCCCCCCATTCCTGGAAGCCATCCGTTCTACAAACATGCTCACACGCAAGAGAAAAGCCCACCGCAAGCGGTGGGCTTTTCAGTAATGGAAAAACGATAGCCGAAATTAGATATTGTTGACGATGTTGCTGAAAATGTTACCAATCGCCGGGCCGAGCAGGGCGAGAATAACGATAACAACCACAGCAACGAGGACGAGAATCAACGCATATTCAACGAGACCTTGGCCCTTTTCTTTGGGGGAGAACAACATGATAAATTTACCTCCTTTCTTATAGGATGCAGGCCAGATAAAAAGTGTAGCCTATGCAACATTATATGGATTTTTTGAAAAATTGCAATAGGCAAAGCAGGGAAAATGAGCAGATTTTACAAATTGTTCGACCAGGAAGCAGGTACCTCAAACATGATGCGCGTTCCCTGCCCAGGAGCACTATCCACATCCATCTGCCCACCAAGCATGTCTACCCGGTCTTTTATCAACTTCAGCCCCATTCCTTTGTGTTCAAGCAAGTCCTGCGGATTGAAACCGCGGCCATTGTCTTCCACGCTGATACGTACGCGCTTCTCCGAAATATCCAGCAAAATCTTGACCAGCGTTGCCTGGCTATGGCGGGCGACGTTCCCAAGCAATTCCTGGACAGCACGAAAAATCATTACCTCCAGATAAGGAGACAAGCGCTGCTCCCCTCCCGTGACATTCAAGCGCACGTCCATGTCAGCCTGTTCTTTGAAATTTTCAACGTATTGTTTCAGCGTAGGCACCAGTCCGAGGTCATCCAGCATCATCGGACGTAACTCGGCAATGAAACTGCGCACCTTCTGAAAAGTGGAAGTGGCCGCACTCTTCAGGCTCACCAATTCGGCACGCGCCTTTTCCTGGTCCATATCGAACAGGCGCATGGCAATTTCAGTCTGCAAGATGAAGTTGGAAAGCGCCTGAGCAGGCCCATCGTGCATTTGTTGGGAAAGACGCTGCCGCTCCGCCTCCTGTGCCTGAATCATGGTTTCCAGTTTTTCTGCTGTTGCAGTAAGCGAACGTGTAGGACGTGCGCCTCCCCCCGGAGAAACCGGCATCGTTTCGAGCACCTGCCAGAACTTTTCCAGCATTTCCCGGTATCGCTCCAGATGCTTTTTATCGCTCTGTAATTTTTCCAACTGCCCCCGCATAACGAACAAGCGCTGTTGTGCATCCAGGGCAGCATCATACGCCGCCCGAATGTCACTCCGGGGCATGCTATCAAATTGCGCCTGAATTTGCTGCAACTTGGAAGTGACCGTATTATTACGGCGCATCAGTTTTTCCACTTCCAACTGACTTTGCTCAATCATCAACTCAATTTCTTTGAGTTCTCGCGTGTTTTGCTCCAATTCAGCGCGCACCGATTGCTGAATTTCGGCAAATGTGTTTTCTGTGGTATCTGCGCTCATGCAACACTCCTCTACTTTGTCGGCAACAATGCTGACAAGGTCAGTCTTCTTGCGGCAAGTCTGAATCCAGGCGCACCCAACCCCGTTGCAAAGCGTACACTACCGCCTGCGTACGGTCTCCTACCCCCAATTTGCGCAACACAGCAGTGACGTGATTTTTCACCGTTTGATGACTGATTTCCAATTCAGCCGCAATCTCCTTGTTGCTGTACCCCCGCGAAAGGTAATACAAAACCTGCATCTCACGCGGCGAAAGCGGGGCAAGTTCACCGGTTGAACCAGAACGCTTGCGCCCCCCTGCATCCGTTACGCCTCGCGCTTCCAGCCACGCCTTGACGCCATCTTCATCCAGGACCTCATTTTGCACAAAATACTTCCCTTCCATGACCATCCGGATTACCCGCGTAAGGTCATCAGGGGAAATTTCCTTGGCGCAATACGCTCGTGCCCCAGCCTGCAATGCAAAAATCACTTGCGCCTCATCGTCATACGCTGTCACCAACACCACCCGCGTAGGCAACCGCTCCAAAGAAATGCGCCGCGTAATTTGTTGCCCATTCATACCGGGCAGGTTGATATCCAGCACAACCACATCGGGCATAATTTCACGAATGAGCGCCAGCGCCTCTTCGCCATTGGCAGATTGCCCCACAATCTCAAAATCCTGCTCTAGCGAGAGCGCATCGATAACGCCTTGCCTGAAAATAGGGTGGTCATCTACGACCATAATGGTGATTTTATCCATGGGCGCCTCTCTTGTTCTATCTCAATTCAGCAAAGAGTATAGCACAGGTACCCGCGAGCATCAACAAAATGTACACGCTTTTTATTTATCTGAAACGCAAGCGGAACGCCAGCGGTACACGGCCATATTTTCTCCCCCCAGTTGCGGCGAAAACACCCCATCCGTGCGGTACACCATCTGGGCACACGCCGTCAGATGAGGATACCACCCCGGAAAAGTAACCAGGTATGCTGCGCCGGCTTCATCCAAATGCACTGCCAATCGCTTCTCGTCACGTAAAAAGGAAATGACTTCCGGAGAAATCAACCCCGCCAAATCCAGGATATCTCGTTCGCCAAAATATCCCAACGCCCCAATGTCGTGTGCGGCCACCAGACTCCCTTCTGGTGTGTTCGCATTGACCCAACGAGCCGCAGCCACCATTTCGCTCTCGATAACGGCGACATCCCGTCCATAGGCGCGCCCGCCCAAAAGGTAAAAAAGCACCAGCACCACCCCCAGGGAAAGCAACCAGACTCGCGAGAGCACACGCCCCCACAAAGTGTGTCCTCCCCGGTAAACGATATCCAGCATTCCCGCCGCCCCCAGCACAAAAAATACTGGCATGGCAGGCATGATGTAGCGTCCGTGCTGATAGGTCACCGGCAGCAGCCAGGCATACAAACCAAGATAACCTAAAAACCACAACACCCCCCCAAAGAATTCCCAGTGCTTTTGCCGTCCCATACGCCACACGATGTACACAAAACCCGGAAGCAGCAAGGCTCCTCCCCCAACCAGCGGGAGAAGGAATTCCTTTCCCAGACGCACAAAGTACGGAATTGCCTGCAAAGCAGCATATTCTCTCTGCTTGGCGTAGAAGGTATTCGGCCACCACGCCCCAGCCAACAAACGATTACTGAGCAGGTACGGCACGAAGACGAGCACAAACCCCACCATCAACTGCCCGGCAGGCTTCCATATCCTGCGCAACGTTGCCACTCCAGCCCCGGCCTTTTTGGCTATGCGCAAATCACGCCAAAACATCACCCACCACGCCGGCCCCAAGAGGGTGACCAAATCGGGACGCACCCATACCCCCAGACCGATGAACGCCCCCAACAGCCCCCAACGACACGGCACTTCACGATACATCCACCACAAGGCCAGCAACACCCACACCGCCGCTAGCAACGTCTCCATGCCCGAAGCCGCCGCCCACACCAAATGCCACTCCCACAACAGCACCATCCCTCCTGCCAAATGCCATGAATGCGGCAGCGCGGGCAACAACCCCCTGAGAACATCCTGCCCAAGCCAGGCCAGCCCGGCCAACAGCAGTCCCCCTAACACAAACGCCCATGCGTATGGCGAAAGATGCAACCAATAGCCTGGCACCAGCAAGACTGTCCACAAGGGCGCAGTAGAACCCGCCGAGGGTTTTCCGGGTACAAATGCCCATTCGCCCCGTAACGCCAGGTTGCGGGCATACGTCTGGTGAATCCACGCATCGTCTAACGGAAAGCCAATGCGGTAGGTGCCATACGCCGCCAGCAGGTAGCCGCTCATCACCATAAAGGCCACTACCAGAAAAACGAAAACACTTTTGCGAGAGAACATGGCAAAATCAGGGAAGAATGGCAAAGACACGGGTATCCTCGAAAGTAAAAAGCAGGCGCAAGAAATCTGGCGGAGAGTGATAGAGCGCATCCAACGGCCCGCCCCGGTAGTTAGATTCCAGCACAAGGTACCGGGCGCGATACCGAATTGCTACCTCTCGCAAGACATCTGCATCACCATAGGGCACCGCAATCGTGAAACGCCCTGAAACCAGCGCATAGCCGGGCGGATTGTTGACCATCACAACCGCACCTGGAGGAGCGCCTGCGGCCTCCAGGCGGGCTTCAATGCGTCGGTAATGCGCTTCGCTGCTCCCCCACGCCCCCCCCAACAACCGTTGGGAAAACAACACCCCCGTGAGCAATGCCGCAAGCGCCAGTACCCCAAAAGCAAAGACGCGCTGCGCCTCCACAGGCCGCCATCCTCGCCACCGTTCCCCCCAGGACACAAAAACGCGCAAACCACCGGGTGCCAGTGCCCACCACAAAGGCTGTAGCGCTGCCCCGGCGTGAAAAAAGCCACCTCGCGCCCCTGCAAAAGGGAAAGCCAGCGTCATAACCAAAAAGAGCAATCCCCACGCCCCCACCCCGGCCTGAACGACCCTGGAACGCCGCAAACGCCAGGCACCCGCTACCACCAGAGGAAACAGAAAAATCTCCCCCTGCACCGCCAAAGCCGTCTGAAGATTTTGCCCTGCAGCCCACAGACGGGCCTGCAGGATGCTCTTCCAGCCAGAGGCAAGCCAGCGGGCAGGCGTGAGCAAAGCAGCCGGGTAAATGTAAAGTTCGTCATAGGAAGTCAACCACAGGGGCTTCAACCCCACCGGCGAAAACGGCGTACCAAAAACGGCATAATTGCGCGCCATCCAGGGCAGAGTCGTGAGAGAAAACCCTACCCCCAGGAACAGCCACACACTGGCCGAAGCCCCCCTCACAGAACGCACATGCCAGAGCAAAAAAGCCACCACCGCCAGCCAGAGCAGCCCCTCGGCACGCGTCAGGTAGAACAACCCGGCCAGCGTCCCCAACAAGGCCGCCTGAAACGCTGGCCTGATACCTTCCACAGGTTTTTGCGCCACCAACAGAAAAAGCAGCCCGCCAAAAAGCATCAGGAGAACGAAAGAATCGCTGGTTGGCAAAAAAGGCAGATAAAACCCCGGCAGCAAAGCCAGCCCGCCCGCCAGCAAGGCATCCAAACGTCGCCGGGTGAGCGCATACCCCAGTGAGGCAGTCAACAGAGGAAGGCAGGCACTCAAAAGGGCGAAAGGCAAGCGAGCAGCGGCATCCCCCAAAAAGGGAGTCAGCGCCATCCCCAGGGAAGCAATCCACGCCGGGAGCGGCATCCAGTAAGAAAAAGCAGGGTGCGGCACTCCTGCAGGGTCATCCAGGTAATGCCATAAAAACGGCTCATCCCACGAGCCATTGGCTATACGCACCCCATTCAAGGCATAATAGTCAGCATCCATGTAGCCGGGGGCTGGCTCCAACAGGAAGACCAGCCCAAAAAGCAACAAACCGGCCAGAAAGAGCAACCAACGGTCGAGAGAGCGCATAGGTCAGGGAACATTACGACGGAAAATCAACATGCCATCGCTACCGTAAATATCCGTATCCAGTTTTGCCAGCAGGCTGTAGGCAGCAGAAAAACGGGCATCCCGGAAGAGGCTCTTGCGCCCGTACACCTCCAGCACAACCAGGTAATCCGGACGGGCATCCAACACCAGCGCGGGGGGGACGGCATAATTGATGACGTACATCTCCTCCGGCAGGGGGTAATAGGGCACGGATTGCGGAGAATTCAAGCCCACCAAATCGAGAATAGGCCAATCGGTATCATATCCCAGCACGCCGACATCCCCAGCCGCCAACACAGGCCGACTACCGACAGGTGCATCTGCCATCACAAGGTGCGCCGCACGATGGTAGAGCAACTCCAGTTTATACCAGGCCATATCCGGCGCAGGACGATTCAGCCCATGGTCGGGATGGGAAACCCATGTGGAAAGCGGAACCCCACAGGAGAGCAGAAACACCCCCGCGGTAGCGAGGGTGCCCCAAAGGCGTACCGCGTCCTCTGAAATTCCCCGTCTTCCGGCTCTCCATGCAGCAAATACCGTCTCCCCACCCAGCAGGATACCGAAAAAATACGCGGCCAGCGGCGGGGTAAGGTACCAGCGAAAAATCAGGGGATGCGCAACCGCGAAAGCGGCAAAATACAACCAGGGGTATGCGAACCACGGCCACAACGCCGCGTGTCGGGACAGAACACGCCGCACCCCCACAAAGAAAAGGAAAGGGTACAAAATCAGGCCTACCGCCACCCAGAGCATCCCCAGGCGCGTATGCAGCAAAAAAGGAGTGGCATAATGCTGCAAGAGGCGCACCACGGCCTCGGAAGGCGCCAGGTGATAGGCAAAACTCTTGGCCACCAACGAATGCGGAACCGGACTGCCGTAAAACCCGGTCGCAAAGCCCCCCCACAAGAGCAACAACCCTACAGCCAGGATGCCCAGCCTGCGTTCCGAAACAGACCAGCGCCAGTTTCGCCGCGCCACACGCCACAAAGCATCTGCCCCCAACGGCAGCAGCAAGATGAGCGCATCCGGGCGGGTAAGCAGCGAAAGCGCACCGCACACGGCAGCCAGACCAGGGCGCTCTGCCAGGTAGGCCGCGGCAGTGGCCGTTAGCAAAAAGACATACACGCTGGTTTCCAATCCCCCAATTGCGAAGGTCACGCTCCAGGGAGCAATGCTCCACGCCAGCGCGCTGAGGTACCCCGTCCAGGGGTGGCGTAGGCGGTATCCCAGCCAGATGAGCAGGGCACAGGTCGCCGCATCGGCCAGGGCATTAACGCCCACGGCCAGGATGGGGAAGGGAGCATGTACCCCGCCGGAAAACACCCCCAGAAAAGCCATCAGCAAGGCATACAAGGGCGTGGTGGTTCCCAACACCTGTTCCCCAGGGTTGTACACCAGTCCATGCCCGGCCAGCAGGTTGCGGGCATAACGGAAGGTGATGTAGGCATCGTCAATCGTACGCGGACCGGGGATGAGACGGGCAGCCAGGGCAACCCCGGCAATCAACACCACCCATCGCCATCTGGTCCCGGCAGACTGCATGCGCTTCATGCGAAAAATCCATCCACCAGGGGCTGCACTGCCTCACGTACTGCCCACCAGCGCACCCAATACAGGCCCCAGAAGAGGTAGAGCGGCAGCGGCAGGAACATGACGGTGCTCTGCTGCGGCTGTCCGTTGACCTGAGTCAGCGTGGCGAGGAAAATCCACCACAGGCCGACCAGGAGTATCAACATGGAAACCAGGCTCCACCAGCGAGCAGAGCGCCCGTAACGCCGTTCAAACTCTGCCAAAACCAGCGTCAGCGGCAAGAACAGCAAGATAAAGTTTCCGGGGTCGGTAGTAATGCCAATCCATTGCCCTATCACGAGGGTGAGGCAAAAAGTCCACAGAAAGTAGCGGAAAGGTTTTTTCCAGGCACGCGCCCATTCCACCAACAAGAGGATACCCAGGCTCCCGGAGAGAATCCATCCCAATTGCCTACCCACGCCCGGCAACCATTCCTGCAACGCGGCCTGCATGGTGGTAGGAGGGTTGTAACTGGTGTACCGCAGAATTTCCCGCAGGTTTTGCAGCGGCCAGTCGGGAAGAAAGAGCATCCCCAGCGCCACCAGAAAAATCAGCGTACCAAAAAACCAGATGACGAAACGCCAGCGCCTGTGCCCGGCAGCCCACAACAACATAAAAAGCACCGGCAACAAGGCCAGATGCGGCTTGATGGTGGCTAATGAGAGCAACAAGCCAGCAGCCTCTTGTTGTCCGGTACGCAAGGCAAGCACCGCGCCGGTCAGAAAGAGCGCAATCCACACCACGGCATTGCCGTTTATCAACGGGCGCACGGCGTGGTACCACGTCAACGCAAAGAGCAGATACACTCCCAGAAGCCAGGGCACAGGACGCCAGCGCGTCAACCGGATGCACAGTACAGCCAGCAAAATCAGCGCCAGTTCCAGCGCCGTCATCCAGACGGCCCGCGCCAGGGTGTACTCACCAATCAGGGCAAAGGGAGCAAAAACCAGCGCCGAATACAGAGGGTAGGCCACCCGCAACTCATGCTCCCCTGCCTGGGCAGGACGCCCATAGGCACGTTGCTGAATGCGCAGCGCGACCTCGTCGCTATACGGGCTGATGCCATCGAAAAGCAGCGCCCGCGTCCCTTCCCAGTGGACAAGGAAATCATTGCCTCCTGGGCTTTGCATGGCAAAACGGTAATTCATCCAACCCAACGCACCAATCAGCGCCAATGACACCAACGCGAGCAAGAGATACAACGCATCCTGAAAGCGTGTACGAGGTAGACGGTTCAACGGGAAGCCTCCTGAGCAGGGGAATGGGGAGAGAGGTCTATTGTATCCTCACTTGCCTGCTGATGAAAGGTTACCGTCAACAATACCAGGACAAGGGTGCGCAACGGGATGAGCACATACAGCCCCTGGAACCAGCCCCGCGAGAGCATCACCGGCCACTCCAGCACACTGAGCAGGGAAAAGACAGTGCTCATCAAAAAGGCCATACGTTCCGGTAACGTCAGCAGAATGAGCGGCAAGAGATAGAGTACCCATTGCGGACTGTACCCCGGCGACCAGAGCAGGAAGACTCCCCAGGTAAATCCTGTCACAGCGGCCAGAGAGCGGATTCCCTTTGGGTGGGCGCGGCGCAACCCCCAAAGTCCCAGCCCCCCGAAGAGTACCAGCAATCCCCACACGGGCAGTTTCGACGGATTTCCGGTGGGGAGGCCGGCTGTTTCAGGGCGGAGGTGGTCCACCAGCGGATTGAGATTGCCGGTACCCAGGTTGCCATCCACCAGTGCCCAGACCGTCTCCCAACTGCCTTTGGCAGATTGCGCGCTCAGAGAGGCCGCCGTCATCTGCGGGGAGCGGGCGTACAGCCCCCCATACCCCAGCAACATCAACCCCAGGGCGACAGTGGTAAGGCGCGCCGCATCTCTGCGGGGAAGACGCAGCCAGGCAGCCGGCAGCGCCAGCAGGGGAAAGAGTTTGGTCAGCCCGCCGAGGCCCAGCGCCAGCCCGCCGCGCCAGGGACGGCCACGCTCTATCTCCCACAATCCCCACAACAAGAAGAACGCCGCCAGCGGGTCGAAATACCACCATCCATAGGGCAACGCCAGAGTCAACAGGACAAAAAGGCCAATACGCCGTTGGGCGGCAGGCACATCCCAATAACGCAGCGCCAATCGGGCGAAGAAAAACACCCCGCCGGCCTGCGCCAGCGAAAAAAGCAACGCCAGCAGATACGAGAACGCATGTTCCTGCCCATCTGCCAGCAGGTAAAGCCCCTTTGCAAGAAAGGGGAACAGCGGGGGAAACTCCGTCCAAAAGTGCAGGTACGGCCATCCGGGGAGGGCTGCCTGGGCGTAGAAATTCCAGTGGTCGCCGTAGCCGGTCAGGGCGTCGAGGGGCAGGGAGGCCAGGAGGAGGAACCGTACCAACAAAAATACCACGCTACATAAAAACGCGGTGCGAGAGGGTGTTTTCATCAGTTTCCTTTTTGCACACAAGTTATGCGAGAAATGATAACCGCCGGGTCACGGTACACATCATCCAGGCATTTTGGACGAAATTCTCGCCAGTAAAACGCATTGGCCTGAGCGTGCAGGCCAAGAGGGTCGTGTAGTAGAAAATAATTTCGGTCTTTGAAACTGAACAAAAGATGAGTAATCCCTTGTTCTTCGAGAGCCATTGCCACAGAAGCAGGGTCAAAGCCCTGCATATAAGTCAACTCCGTCCATTGCGATTGCGTGGTATCTGGAAGGCACTTATCCAAACAATAATACCCCCGGCCATCCCACAACTGAAACACTCTGCTGCCCTCTGGCAGTTCCTGATTGATGAAGTGGTGCGCGGAGTAATCGGCTACCATTCGGCGCACAAAACTTTCCCTGCTCTCCAACCCCAACGCAGGGGCATACGACCTGTTCGAGATGACCACCATCCCCATCAAGGCCAGAGAGGCAAATAGTGTGCCACCAACGCTGGCAGTAACCAAAATCTTTCTCGACATCCGAGAGCGGTCTTGTTGTACCCAGGCCCACAAGGCAAAACCCGCCAGCATGCTTACCAGAGGAAATACAGGCAACAAAAAACGCGTCTGAAGCGAGCCGCCCAAAGCCCACACCCCAATACGTGCCAGTGTCAACAGGCCAATGGGCTTGAGGACAGCATCGCGAGGCACAAATGCCAGTAGCACAACGGCTGGGAAGAGTAAGCCCGGCAACTCTAATCCCATAGTGGCAAATTTATCGGCATACCGATACAAATTCACCGGCATCAACAACCAATCCAGCCAGGTTGCGTGCAAACCAAAACTGTGCAAATACGTCGTAAGCAACGTCGTTCGGATGTCAGGCCACCCGCCACCCCCAAACCAAAATGGAAACACGGGATTTCCCAGCCAGACCCAATTTTTCACATACCACGGAGCAGCAATTGCCGTAGCAACTCCACCAAAAAAGAGAACATTTTGCACCAGGGAGCGGTATGCATTTTTGAAAGAACCCCACAAAACCCCCAGCCCCAGAATCCCAAACGCCCCCAGGGCCAGGTATTTCGTTCCCATTGCCAACCCTATATTCCCGGCACTCAGTAGTAGCCAGGCGACTTTGCGCTCTCTAGCCCAAACCAGAAAAGCATAAAAAGCCAGGAATTCGTATAACGCCTCCCCAATATCTACCCACGCCCCAGCAGCCCAAATGGGGAAAGCAGGGATGCTCAATAACACAGCCACCGAAAACCATGCCACACGCGCATTGAAAAATTTGCGAGCAGCAACCCAGGTAGCAATCCACAGCATAAAGGCATAGGTAACGTGCACAAGTTTTGGGAAAATATCATTCCCAAATGCCATGCCAATGGAAAAGGACATTTCTATCGTAAAGGGGCCATTTGCCTGCCAGATGTGCGGCAAGGGCAGGATACGCCCGGCCCGCAAAAAAATTACGGGGGCCTGCAAATGATACATCAAGGCATCGTGAAACACTGGTGGGGTCAACGCCTGCAGCGCTGAGAAAGCGAATATACCTGCCCCCGCAGCAGATACAGCCATGGGCAACGCCCCAGAGGAGGCAAGGTGCTCCCAGAACTGTCTCCAAAAAGTATGCGCATCCCTGAAAAGCCGCCGTCCTTCCCGCATGGATAGCAACGCCAGCAACACCAGCCATATCATCATGGCATATTTATTGAAAAGCCCCATCATTCCCAGAGCAAAGATGCCATAAGATATGACGCCAGTACCTGAGGCGAAGGAAAACACCCACCACTCCAATGTATCCAGAGAGGAACATCGCCACCATCGCAAAACCAGACTTCCAACGCATAAAGCCAACCCCCACCAGCACCCTTGAAGCACAAGCGCCCATAAAATCTCTGCCGTCATACTACGGTTCCCTGGAAAGCGCGAAAATCTGCAACGCGTGGCTGCCAAACACCGTGGTGGGCATTTCCCATACTAACGTATAGTTCTCTTGAAA
>DAOTWV010000106.1:0-8773 GCA_034435695.1 Anaerolineales bacterium
GCAGTTGTACCGCCAACGAAGGAGACCGCTTCGCTTTGCTCGCGGTGACACGCCTGGGAGAAATTTTCGGATAGGTTCTTAGTGCTCCCCCTGAGCAGGAAAGCCGGCCATGCCAAATTTGCCCGCATGGTAGCCGCAGATTACACAGATTGCACGGATTTTTCTGTTCTATCGGCGTAATCTGCGTCGTTTGCGCATGCATTGGCCCATAGTTGCAATTGCCGCAGGAAACCAGGGTGCACTCAGATGGTGTAGAAACCGGGAAAGCCGAACTTTTTCCATAGCCCTTTTCGTGTCATGGCGCGCACCCACCAGGGCGGTGACCGTTGCCTTGCGCTTGCCGGTCGGGAAAACGCTTCGGGGGCTTCACGCCCTACCAGGAAACTTACTTTGTCATCGCGAGGAGCCGCTGGTAGCGCCTGTCACCTGCCCTGAGCATCATCGAATGATATTTACAAAAATTGGTTGAGAGACAGCCTTGGAGCAAAGTCGGTATCATATCCGCACAAGGCGAAGCCTTGCGCTACATTACCAGACCAGGCAACGAAACGATTTTCCAGTCTGCGATGAGATTGCCACACTACGCTTCGCGGAGGTTACACTGAGCGCAGCGAATGTGTTTGCAACGACACTGGCCATGGGCTTCTTCCCGTTTGAGCGCCGTTTTTTCGGGGTGGGTTTCCTGGCGATGACACGCAAAGGAAACGCGAGAGTAACTGCTCAGCCCACCCGCCGGGGAATCAATTCCCCGTCGGGCACCGCTCAGCCCGACGATTTATCGTCGGGCGTGGGTGGCTGAGTTGTTACACGCGAGAAAAGGAATCTTTCTACAGAATTTGAGTGCACTCAGGGAACCAGTTTGATGAGACACATATCGCCTTTTGTGCTATAGTAAACACATGAGCCACACTTCCCTCTCCCGCGTTGAAGAACTCGACCTGCTCATCCGCGCCAAGTACCCCATCCTGTACATCGTCTCGTGGGAGGAGCGACGCATCGAGACCCTGCTGCGTCAGGTGGCCGCACAGCGCCGCAAAACCCTGTATGGATGGACGATTACCGACGGCCTGCATCCCCTCGATGGCAGCGCCCTGCCTCCCAGGGACTCGCTGACCTGCGACCCGCTGCATGCCCTCGAAGAAATCGCAGAATCCACGGAAGCCGCGGTCTTCGTCCTCAAGGACTTCCACCCCTTTCTGGACGACCGCCGCCCCTTCACCGAACACGCCGTCATCGTCCGCAAATTGCGCGACATCGTCAACCGTCTCAAGGAGAGCCGAAAAACGCTGGTCATCCTGGCCCCCGTGCTCCGCTTCCCCCCCGAACTGGAAAAAGACATCACCGTACTGGACTACGCCCTGCCCACACGCGCCGAATTGGACGAGTCGCTGGAACGCGTTGTGCGCTCTGCACGCGAACTGGGCAGCGTCCGCCTCGACCTCGATGCCGAAAGCCGCGAAAAGGTGCTCAGCGCCGCCCAGGGCCTGACCTGCACGGAGGCCGAAAACGCCTTTGCCAAATCGCTGGTGCTGCGCCGCACCCTGGCGCCCGATGTCATCATCGCAGAGAAAAAACAAATCATCCGCCGCTCACAGGTGCTCGAATACTTCGATTCCACGGAAGACCTCTCCGCAGTCGGCGGGATGGCGCTGCTCAAAGACTGGCTTGCCAAGCGCGCCCTGGCATTCAGCGAGCGCGCCCGCCAGTTTGGCCTGCCTGAACCCAAGGGACTGCTGTTACTCGGCGTCCAGGGTGCAGGCAAAAGTCTGGTTGCCAAAGCGATTGCCAGCCAGTGGCAGTTGCCTCTGCTGCGCCTCGACCTGGGGCGCGTCTTCAGCCAGATGGTTGGCTCCTCCGAACAAAACATGCGCAACGCCCTGCGTCTGGCAGAATCCGTTTCCCCCTGCGTACTGTGGCTGGATGAACTCGACAAGGGGCTTTCGGGCATGGCCAGTTCCCATCTCTCGGACGCTGGCACCAGCGCCCGCGTCTTCGGCAGTTTCCTGACCTGGATGCAGGAAAAAACCGCCCCCGTCTTCGTGGTGGCCACCGCCAATGACATCAGCACCCTGCCGCCGGAAGCGCTGCGCAAAGGCCGTTTCGATGAAATCTTCTTCATTGACCTGCCGCGCCGCGAGGAACGCGAGGAAATCTTTGCCATCCACCTCGCCCGACGCGGACGAAACCCGCGCCGCTTCGACCTGGCTGCCCTGGCACGGCGCAGCGAAACCTTTTCCGGCGCGGAAATCGAACAGGCCATCATCGCGGCCCTGTACGATGCCTTCGAGGCCGGGCACGAACTGGGCACCGAAGACATCCTGCGCAACCTGGAAAACACCATCCCCCTGGCGCAAACCATGGAACGCCAGATAACTGCCTTGCGCCGCTGGGCACGCGCCCACGCCCGCCCCGCCGCCTGAACCCATGCTGCTGCGTTACCTCCGCCCTCCTCACGAATACCTCCGCAGGCACATGCCCCAGATGCAACGCCTGCTCTCCGCCGGCGCCCTGGCCGCCCTGCTGGGCGCATGGATGCGTCACAACCCCGCCTACCCGCCCTACTGGGACATCGCCCTGACGCTCTCGGTGGCTTTGAGCGGCCTGTGGTCGCCGCTGGCCGCCTTCTGGCTGGCCGGGCTGGGGAGTCTGTACGGCGTGTACCACATCTCCTTCTACCTGGCCGTCCTGTGGTTGTGCGTGCTCATCCTGGCGCAGCGCGCCGCCAGCCGCCACCTGGGAGCCACCGCCCTGCTGCTGGCCGCGCCGTTCCTGGCACGCTGGCGTCTGCTGTGGGTTGCGCCCCTCTTCGGCGGGCTGTACCTGGGCACGGCCGGCGGCGCGTGGATGGGAGTATTCGCCGCCGCCTGGAGCGAGACCCTGGCAGCACTGCACGGATTCGCCCCCGATTTTCTGCAACTGGCCGGACACCCCTGGAGCATCTCCGTGCTGCAGGCGCGGTTTGCGGGGCTGAATTCCTGGCGTACGCTCGGTGCGCTGGCCGCACCGCTGGCACCCAACCCCACTGCGCTGCTCTACCACCTGCTGCAAATCGCCCTGTGGGGTCTTGCCGGCGCGCTGGTCGGGCGCTGGATGCAGGAAAACCCGCGGGGAGGCCACCCCTCCGGGGTGCTGCTGACCACCCTCAAGGGCGCGCTGCTCCTGGGAATCGCCCAGGGAGGCCTCTCCCTGTGGCTGGGGCAGCACCCTGCGGGCTGGTTCGCATCCCAGGGGCTTCCCCTGTTGCTCAACATGCTCTTCGCTCCCCTGGCGCTCACCTGGCTGGAAGTATTGCGCGATTTCTTCCAGCGTCCGCTTCCCCTGCCCCCGCCCACAACCCGCCCCGCGCCAGAGAATCCCGCGCCCCAACGCATCGTTTTGCCAGATTCCTTACCCCAAAGCGAAAATCTTGAAAAAAATGATGACGAAAGTGATTTGATTATGCTAGAATTGGATTGACTCACCCCATTCATCTCCTCACCTCCCCATGCGCCAGGATACCTCCCAACACGCTCGTAACCGCATCAAGCAACGGATACAGGGGGAAGGTTATGCCGGTATTGCCACCACGGTGCTCAGTATCGTGGTGGTTGGTTTGTTGCTGACAGTCACCTTCGCCGCTGAATGGGTGCGCGCCCCGGAAATCAACCTTACCACCAGCCAGTCGCTCATCTCTCCCAACGGCGACCAGGACCGGGATTTCACCACCCTGACGTACAGCATCTCGGACGACGCCACGGTCAGCATCCAGGTGCTGGATTCCAGCGGGCATGTGGTGCGCACCCTGCTGCAGGGGGAAGCGCAACCCACTGGACAGGGCTTCGTTTCATGGGACGGCAGCGACGACAGCGGGCGGCGCGTGCAAGACGGGCTGTATCAGTTGCAGGTCAACGCCCAGGGCGCGGTGCGCTCTGCCAGCCGCAGTGCGCTGGTGGAGGTGGATACCACTCCGCCCACGCTGCAACTGGTGAACCTGCCCAATGGCATGCGGGTACGCTCTCCCGTTCTGGAAATTCAGGGGGTCACGGAACCGGGCGCCAGCGTGTGGCTGACGGGCGCGCCGTCACCGGTTACCGTGGACACCGAAGGACGTTTTCTGCTGCAATATCGCCTGCAAGACGGCCTGAACAGTTTTGAATTGCGCGCTTCCGATGAGGCCGGAAACACCGCCAGCATCCAGCGCCAGGTGGAACTGGTGACCACCGCGCCGGACGTGCTGGTTACCGCCCCGCCCGACCAGGCCTGGTTCAACAACCCGATTGTCACCGTGCGCGGCGAGGCCCCGCCCGACACCACCCTGACAGTCAACAACCAGCCGGTCTCCGTGGCCGCCGATGGCACCTTTTCTTACGATTTGCTGCTCGATGAAGGAGAAAACGTCATCCGCATCACCGCCAGCGATGACGTGGGTAACCTGAGCAGCGTGGAACGCGTGGTACACATCAAGACTGCTCCGCCCGCCCTGGGAATCAACCTGACCGAAGGCCAGCGCTTCAACACACCGGTCATTCAACTGAGCGGCACCACCGACCCCGGCACGACCATTCTGGTCAACCGCCGGGTTGTCCCTGTGGGGCAAAAGGGGGATTTCAGCATCGCACTCAACCTGAGCGAGGGCGAAAACATCGTGGAGGTCATCGCCCGCGACCAGGCTGGCAATACCACCACCTTGAACCGCGTGGTCTCCTATGCGCCGCCCGTGCCGCCCAGCGCATTCAGCCGCATGGTGCGCAACCTGAGCGAAATTCCGCTGGGCATGCTGGGTACCGGGCTGGGCGTGGTGCTTCTGGGGCTGTTCCTGCTCATGCTGCGCCGCCAACAGCCCGTGGTGCTGGGGCTGGCCACCGAGCAGCAGGCTTTTGCCCCTACCCGCCCCCGCGGCCAGCAGCGCTTGACGATTTACCTGGAACTCAACCGCGAGGCCAGCGTCACCCTGCAGGTGCTGGACGAGCGCGGAACCCGCCAGGCTGTGTTGGTGCGCAACCGCCGCCGCAGCGCCCGCCGGCACCGCTTCTTCTGGGACGGGTACAACCTGCAGGGCGAACCAGTCTCGCCGGGACGCTACACCATCCAGGCCAGCGCCCGTGCGCTGCCCTCCCAGGTGGTCAGCGCGGTACAGGTACAGGTACGTCCACTCATTCAGATTGGCGCCCTGGAAACGCCGCAGGAGACCATCGAGAACGCCGAAGTCGTGCAAACCTCCCCGCCTGCGCCCTCTGAGCCGCCGCCCGTCAGGGAGTCAGAGGAAGGGTAGCACCCGAGGAGCGGGGGGAATTTCATTCCGCATTCCTTTCGACCCCTGCCATGTGTGATACTCTCGTAGTCACCCCCGAAGCCAGCCAAACCCATGTGACGCTGTTCGGTAAAAACTCCGACCGCGAACCCAACGAAGCCCAATACCTGTTTCATGCTCCTGCACAGGAGCATCCCCCAGACAGCACCCTCCAGTGCACCTACATCACCATCCCGCAGGCGCGGCGCACGCATGCCGTCCTGCTCTCCCGCCCCTTTTGGATTTGGGGCGCGGAGATGGGCGTCAACGAGCACGGCGTGGCCATCGGCAACGAGGCCGTGTACAGCAAGGTGCCGCCCAACAAACAAGGCGGCCTGTTGGGTATGGACCTGGTGCGCCTGGGGTTGGAACGCGCCGCTACGGCGCAGGAAGCCATCCACGTCATCACCACCCTGCTGGAAACCCACGGCCAGGGCGGACAGTGCGGCCTGTACATCAAAGACTACTACCACAACAGTTTCTTGATTGCCGACCCGCACGAGGCCTGGGTGCTGGATACGGTAGACCGCCACTGGGCTGCCCGCAGGGTGCAGGGGGTAGGAACCATCTCCAATGGCATCACCACCGCCAACCAATGGGACATGGCCTCCCCCGACCTGGTTTCTTACGCCGTGCAACGCGGCTGGTGCCGCAGCGCCGAGGACTTCGATTTCGGGGCCTGTTATTCCGATTTCCTGCACACCACGCTGACTTTCTGCCGCCAGCGCGCAAGCCACACCGCCCAACAGTTGCGCGCCACTCCCGGCATCACACCTGCCGATATGGCCGCCACCCTGCGCGACCACGTCTTCCAGGACGCAACGCGTCCCGTGGAGCGCGGCGTGTACGGTGCCAGCGTGTGCATGCACGCCGGGCTGACCATCCTGCGCGGCTACCAGAGCACCGCCTCCCTGGTGGCCATCCTGCCGCCAGACAGCCCGCCGCTGGTGCTCGCCACCGGCACATCCGCCCCGTGCACCAGCGTGTACAAACCTTTCTGGCCAGACCTGCCCCTGCCCGATATGGGGCCTGCACCCACCGCTACCTACGACCCGCAAACCCTGTTCTGGCGGCACGAGCATCTGCACCGCCTGACGCTGCGCAACCATGCCGCCAGTCTGGCTTTGTTTGCCGAAGAGCGCGATGCCCTGGAAGCCGAACTACTGCAGGGCGCGCTGGCACTCGCTCATGCCGATGCCGAAACCCGCCAGGCATACAGCCGGCAGTCGCTGGCACGCGCCAACGCTGCTGAGGAGGTCTGGCTGCAACGTCTGCAATCCGCCAACCTCCCCGACATCCGCCCCTGGCACTACCGCCTCGCCTGGCAACGCTTCAACCGCCAGGCGCGCTTCCCTTCCCTCGCTTAGGATTTGTCATGCCACGCCCTCTCGCCCTGCTGCTCGTCCTTGCCCTGCTGCTGCCCGCCAGCGTCTTTGCCCAGACGCCGCAGCCCCCCGAACTGCCGCAAACGCCCTTCGTCGGGCGCATCGCCTTCCACAGCCGCACCCAACTGGCCGCCCTGAGCGCCGAACTGGATGTGTGGGAAGTCCACCCCCAGGAAGGCTACCTGCTGGCCGCCCTCACCCCCGTCCAGGCCGCCGACCTGCAGGCGCGCGGCTACACCATCCAGGCGGATTCCGCCAAAACCGCCCTCCTCACCCAGCCACCGCAGGAAATCCCCTACCAGGTCAGCGGTATCCCCGGCTACCCGTGCTACCGCACCGTCGAAGAGACCTACGCCGACCTGAGCGCGCTGGCCGCCGCACACCCCACCCTGGCGCAGTGGGTGGACATCGGCGACAGTTGGGAAAAAACGCAACCTGGCGGCAGCCCCGGCTACGACATCTACGCCCTGGTGCTCACCAACCAGAACATCCCCGGCCCCAAGCCCAAATTCTTCCTCATGGCCGCCATCCACGCCCGCGAACTCACCACCGCCGAGACCGCCACGCGCTTCGCCGAGTACCTGCTGAACAATTACGGCCGCGACCCCGATGCCACCTTCCTGCTCGATTACACCGAAATCCACATCGTCCCGCAGGCCAACCCCGACGGGCGCAAGATGGCCGAGACGGGCGAATACTGGCGCAAGAACACCGATGACGACGACGGCTGCACCACCTACCCCGATTACGGCACCGACCTGAACCGCAATTCCTCCTTCATGTGGGGCGGCAGCGGCTCCAGCGGATACGCCTGCTCCGAGACCTACCGCGGCCCCTCCCCGGCCTCCGAGCCGGAAGTGCAGGCCATCCAGAACTACGTGCGCGGCATCTTCCCCGACCAGCGCGGCAGCAGCCTGAGCGACCCCGCGCCCGCCGACGCTACCGGCGTCTTTATCACCCTGCACAGTTACAGTCAACTCGTGCTGTGGCCGTGGGGCTTCGATTACCCGCAGGCGCCCAACCACACCCAGTTGCAAACCCTGGGGCGCAAATTCGCCTACTTCAACGGCTACTCCCCCTCCCAGGCCAGCGACCTGTACCCCGCCGCCGGCACCACCGATGACTGGGCTTACGGCGAACTGGGCATCGCGGCCTACACCTTCGAACTGGGCAACTTCTTCTTTGAGTCCTGCGCGGCCTTCGAAAACACCGTCTACCCCGATAACCTGCCCGCCCTGCTGTACGCCGCCAAAGCCAGCCGCCGCCCCTACCAGTCCCCCGCCGGGCCGGAGGTGCTCAACGTGACCGTCACGCCCACCACCACCGTCCCCGGCCTGCCGCTCACCATCACCGCCCAGGCCGACGATACCCGCTACGGCACGCTGGGCGGCCTCGAACCCGCCCAAAACGTGGCCGCCGCCCGCTTCAGCATCGACGCCCCCTCCTGGGTGACCGGCACGCTGACCTACAACCTGTCCCCCGCCGATGGCGCATGGGATAACACCAGCGAGGCGCTCACGGCGCAATTCGACCCCTCCGGGCTGGGGCTTGCGCCCGGACGGCACATGCTCTTCATCGAAGCGAAGGATGCCCTGGGGCATTGGGGCGTCCCCACAGCGGCTTTTTTCTGGATGCCGGATTACGGCTTCCAGGTGAATCCGCTGGAGGCCGCGCAATACGGGCTGCCAGGGGAGACGTTGACCTACACCCTGCACCTGACGAACAGCGCCTCCCTGAGCGACACCTACACCCTGAGTCTCTCCGGCAACCACTGGGAAGCCGGCGCGCCGCCCGCGGTGGGCGCGCTGCTCCCTGGGGAGACGGTCACCCTCCCGGTGACGGTCAGCATCCCCGCCGCGGCCCCCTATGGGGACAGCGATACCCTGCAGGTGACGGTCACCTCCCAGGGCAATCCCGCCGCCCAGATGGTCGCCTCGTACACCAGCGTTGTGGCCGATTACCAGCCGGTGCTGAGCGCCAAAAGCGCCCGCCGCCTGTGGGGGCAGCCCGGCGAAACGTTGACGTACACCCTGCGGGTGGGCAACGCCGGCAACCTGCCCGAAACCTACACCCTGACGGTCACGGGCAACGCCTGGAACGTGACCTTCCCGCCGGATAG
>DAOTWV010000107.1:0-2749 GCA_034435695.1 Anaerolineales bacterium
TTTTACTTGACTGCTATGGCTATCCTTTTAGGGGCCTTGGTAAAGCACGACTCGCTGATTCTCAAAGGACTAATGAGCCTGGGATATGTGATTTTATTTGTCATTACTTTCAATAGTGTGGTGGGGAATGTGCTATTTCCTTCGGGAATGATGGCTATGGAAACGATCAGTGCCTGGCTGAGGCAATACACGGGAGAAATCTATTCCTCTATCGTTCCAATCAACACCATTGTACCTTTTTATTATTTGCTGTTCCCGCTGCTATCCGCAGGAATTCAAGTGGCAACTATGTGGGCTGTGGCTTGCAAAAATTTGGAAGAAAGGTATCACCATGATTGATGTAAAAGACCTGGAAAAAACTTACCCTAACGGCAAACAGGCTCTAAAAAACCTCAATTTTCGGATTGGCGGAGGCATCACAGGTTTGGTAGGCCCCAACGGGGCAGGCAAGACCACCCTGATGCGTATTCTGGCTGGATTGCTCTATCCGACCCGAGGTGAGGTTAACGTATACGGCTACAACTTGAACACTGTTGCCGGAAGAGATGATGTGAAGAAAATTCTGGGTTACCTGCCACAAGAAGCGGGGTTCCATCTCAAACTGACGGTGGAGCAAGAGATAGATTACATGGCGATACTGAAGGGTATAGCCGATCCTGCAATAAGGAAATATCAAATCGAAGCGGCGCTAGAAAGGACAGGATTGTTGTCTCATCGTAAAGAGCAAATAAGGATTTTATCTGGCGGAATGAAACGCAGACTTGGTATTGCAATTGCGTTACTCGGAGAGCCAAAATTCGTGATTGTTGATGAACCAACAGCCGGCCTTGACCCAGGGGAACGCGTCCATTTCCGCAACATACTTTTGGAATTGTTAGGCGAACACACAGTGATACTCTCTACCCATATTATTGAAGACGTCAATCAAATATGCGAGGATTTAATTGTGATGCACAATGGACAAGTTTTATTTCATGACTCACCCATGAACCTTATCCAACAAGTGGAGGGACGCATTTGGTTGACGAAAGAGAAACCTGAAACTTCCGATGCCATCTTGGTCATTTCTCAAGTGCCTTTAGATGGAGCGATTGCTTATCGGGTTTGTTCGTCCGATCCTCCTGCCCCTGACGCAATTCTTACTACTCCCTCATTGGAAGATGCTTATCTTTGGTTTATTCATTCCCACTCCCCATGAATACATTCTTGGCAACCCGCCCAATACCGTGCTAAGCCGACCCGCCTTCGGCGGTGGGTAAGCAGCGCGAAATTTGCCCGCTGTGGTTCTTTTCAAAGTTTCTCGGATTGCCAGAGACGGCGGGCAGGTAATGCTCACGTTAGCAGGGTAAGAACACATGAAGTCAGAATGGCAAGCACAAAAAGATTTGATAGACACATTGCCCTTGCATCCTGAATACCCTCTAAAGGTGTGGGTAGTGGTGGAGCAGCCGCGAAGTGAAGCGTATCGTGTATCCTATGATCCAGAGTGCGGTGTTTTCTCAAAAACGGCTTACAAGTCATTGTTACATGCGAGAGGCTTTAGGGGTGTTTATGGGTGGATTGGTGGTAGCGGAATACCACCTGAGCCACATTACGACGTTTTGTTGCTGACTGAGCAAGTCGCATTACCAGGTGAAATAATCGAGGGTTGGGTAAGTGGAGTGTTTTTCCGGCGAGATGGTGATCACAAATTTGTGGCAATGGATGAAGAATTCAGGCGCAAAACCGGAAATGCAGACATTCAATCGCTGAAGAAGGAAGAAAGCGAAGAGTTGCTAAGACTGTATCCAGAAGTTCGAGAAGGTGAAGGCTGGTTTGGAGCAGATGTAGCACGCGACTATTTAGCAAACAATTCACCGGTTCACAGTTGAGTGGAAACTGACGAGATGTGCCCTGCCACGATGAACTTGTCCATTCTATGCACAACGATAGAACTGTGTCTGATGTGCGTATGGAATTGCTGGTCATAGTATGACTGCTTGATTGATACTCGATATGTGCGTGAAAGAGAACAGTCAGAAGCCAAATCTGGTCGTGGAGCCATCACTGGGGATGGCATTCGGCGTTTGCGTGAGGATGAGAGACTGGGAACGTTCAGGTGCGCAAGACATGTTGTGATACAGAAAATGCCGCACAACCACGTTTTCGCCGGGCGGGGCTAACGCCCCAGGGTAAGCGGCGCGATTTTTAACAATTGGTTCTGGGCAAAGGATGTTGTGAGTTCAACCCGCCCCACCGGTGAAACTCACGTTAGCCAGCCCCTGTGAGAGACGGTTAAATGGCGTACCAGCGTGTGAAATTTGGGCGATTGGTGCTACTGGCGGCGCTGCTTGGCTATCTGGGTGGGCAGATAGTCCATGAAGCAGGGCATTGGGCGGTTCTGGAAATTTGCCGGCGCGGCCCGGTGATGAGTTTCACGGGGCTGGTGCAACAGGAAGAGACACCCAGTTATCGTGAAGGGTGGTCGCAGTTTACTGCCCCGGATGGGGAGCGGGTCTGGTTACATCTGGCAACCTTACCAGACAGCGATACGGAATGGGTGCTCATGCTGGCAGCAGGCCCGCTTGCTCAGGTGGCAGCCATGCTTCTTGGGTTTGCGTTGATTTATTTTGGGGAACGAGAACAGGTGAAAGTGATTGGTCTGCTGTTGGCGCTGATCAACTCCTTTGGGCCAATGCTATATCAAAGCAGAAGCATGTTGGGTAGGGGTGGTGGCGATGAATACCTGATTGCACAGTTCTTGGGAGTT
>DAOTWV010000108.1:0-4619 GCA_034435695.1 Anaerolineales bacterium
CGCGATGAGTTGGCCGCCCTGGAATGGCTGGAGCAGCACCCTGGCAGCATGGAGATGGACAAACTGAACGAATTGGTGCGCCAGTGGTTCATTGGCCGAGGGGCAGAATATCGCCGTTCTCCGAAAATTCCTCGAAATGAATGACCTTGTGAGAGCCTGCAATGAAGAAACCAGTCATTGTCATTGTGGAAGATGAGCCAGATACCGCTGAGATGTTTGCTGAAATGATGCGTTTGAGCGGGTATCAGGTGCATAAGTGTCATGGGGGAACGCGCGGCATAGAATTGATTACCCGGCATCGGCCTGACGCGGTTATTCTGGATATTATGATGCCAGATGTTTCCGGGCTGGATGTATTGCGTTACATGCAGCGGGAGCCGGAATTACGAAACATACCGGTAGTTGTGGTTTCTGCGAAGAGCATGCCTACCGACATTCGAGAAGGATTGGAGGCGGGTGCAGCGATGTACCTCACCAAGCCGGTGGGTTTTGATGAGTTGCGCTCGGCTGTGGACAATGTGGTGCGTAACCACCGGTTTTCATCACCGGCACCTTGAGAAATCCCCTGGGAATCCAAAGGATGCGCGAGCAAAGCAACAGCCCCGTTAACGTGGCTTGCGGATACCATTGGTGTAGTTCAGGTTACGGTATAGCAATTCTTTCAGAGTGCAGGCAAAAGATGTAGAGATGCCCGCCTTTCGTGTCCTTGCGAGGAAGGTGCCTTGCTCTGCCTGGCATAAGTTCCGCGCCCGAAGCAAACTCCCGACCGGGGAGCGTGGAGCGGCAGACAGCCTTCGCTATCCACTGGAGGAGATGGCTTCGCACCCTGAGGGGTGCTCGCCATGACACAAACAGGGCTTCGCCGAGAATGGCTGCTTTTTCCGGTTTCTACAACATCTGCGTGCATCCATTCTTTCACCAGATTTTGACTTCGTGTGCTTTGCGTTATACAATGGTGTATAGTATCGCCTGACGGTGAGCGCCCCGGCAGGTGATTTGTCTTTTCCATCCAGATGAGGAGAAATGCCGTTCCATGAGTGTTGTTCGAGCCTTCATTGCTGTTGACCTTGCTGAGGATGTGCGGCTGCGGTTGTCGCAGGTGATTGAGCGCTTGCAGATGAACATAGGCAGCCCTGTGGTACGTTGGGTTCCCCCTGAAAACATCCACCTTACGCTCAAGTTTTTGGGGGATGTTTCTGTGAAAAATTTGCCCCTGGTGAAGGATGCGTTGCGTCAGGAAGCCGCCGGGCGGAAGGCCTTTGCTATCAGCGCTGGCGGCCTGGGGGCTTTTCCGCAGCCCAACCGACCGCGGGTGTTATGGGTAGGCGTAGAAGCCCCCGATGAATTGTTCGCTTTACAGCGCAATATCGAGGCGCACATGGAACGCCTGGGCTATGAACGCGATAGCCGCCCCTTTACAGCACACCTCACCCTGGGACGGGTTTCGCGCAGCGCCAGTTCATCGGATGTACGCAAAGTGGCTCGCGTACTCCAGGAGCACAAACTGGGTTTTGTGGGCGTTTCTCAGGTGGACGAAGTACATTTGTTTCGCAGTGACTTACGTCCTGGCGGCGCGGTGTATACCCGCCTGTATTCCGTTCCGCTAGAAGGGCTTTCCTGAGGCGAAAACGGCATACCAGGACGTTAAATCAAATGCCTTCCCTTCTCGCGGGAAGGAGTAAATTCCCAACGTTGTTACGTTCAGGAGGTGTACTCTGGATACATTGCAATTTGCAAAAGATATCGTGGATGTCCTGGAAGAAAAAAAAGGAGAGGACATCCTTTTGTTGGATGTGCGTGCCCTTTCACCTTTTACCGATTATTTTGTGATTTGTTCCGGGGCAAGCAACCGCACCTTACAGGCCCTGGTAGAGGCTGCTCGTGAGATGGCGCACAAGACGTATCAGCAAGCCTCACGGGTGGAAGGCCGCCCTCAGGATGGCTGGTTGTTGGTAGATTTTGGTGACGTGGTCTTGCACGTTTTCTCGCCTGACCAGCGAGCGTACTACCAATTGGAAGAATTATGGCGTGAGGCGCATGTGGTTCTGCACTTGCAATAGCCACACCCATGCGTATAGGTAACGGGCTGTCGCAGTGATATGTCCGTTCAGGAGGTGGTGATATGCCTTACACGGTACGAGTTGATACGAATGCCGCCCTGGAGCGTCTGGAGCGTTTGATTCAAAAACGCATGGCTCCCGGTGCCGATAAGGACGCGGTGGATGCCCACATCTGGGACCTGTTCGGTGAGACCTGGGCGGTGATGTTCACCGACCTTTCCGGCTTTTCCCGGCGGGTGGCGGAGTTTGGCATCATCCACTTTCTGCAAATCATCTACGAGTCGCAGCGCGTCTTCGTGCCCTGCCTGGACGAGTATGGCGGCATCCTGCTCAAAGTGGAGGCCGACAGCATGCTGGTCATCTTTCGCAAGGTGCGCCGGGCGGTGGAATGTGCCATTGCCATGCAGCACGCCGCCAAAGCCTACAACGAAGGCCGCCCGGAGGAAGAGCAATTGCTCTTGTGCCTGGGATTGGGATACGGCGCCATGCTGCGCGTCGGCGACCATGATGTCTTCGGTGCAGAAGTCAACGCGGCCAGCAAACTGGGGGAGGATACCGCCCGCGCCTGGGAAATCCTGGTGACCCAAAACGTGAAGGACATCGTAGACCGGGAGGAAATCCCCGGTGTGGATTTCGAGCCGCTGGAATACGTTCCCCCCGGTGCGGACGCGGCCTACCGCATGCTGTACCCCCTGTAAACCCAGACATCCCCCGTACAAAGCGGGGGATGTCTTTTTTTATTTTCGTATCGGGCAGCCGAAGCCTGGCTGCCCGTTGCCTATTCCAGAGATGGGCGCTTCAGGGGAATTTCCGCCTCGGCGCGGCAGTACCACGGCCCGCCCAGCCTGCCCACGGCGTGCAGCGCCTGCGGGTCGATTTTGTCTTCTGCTGCCAGCAAAGCATCGTCCACGTGCAGGTGCACCACCTCCCCGATGACGATGCTCCCGCCCCCCGGCTGGTCGCTGATTTCGATGACCTGCTGCACGCGGCATTCCAGGTGGATGGGGCTTTCCGCAACGCGCAGCGGGCGCACCACCGCCGAGGGGATGGGCGTCAACCCCGCAAAAGCGAACTCGCTTTCCCCGGCGGGCAACTCTGCCGAAGTCAGGTTCATGCGCTCCAGCAGGGCTTCGGTGACGATGTTGACCACGAACTCGCCGGTAGCGCGCACGTTGCGGAGCGTGTCCTTGCGCGCCCCGTCCGAGCCGCGCACCATCGGGCAGAAGAGCACCGTGGGGGGCGCGGCGCACACCACGGTGAAGAACGAAAACGGTGCCAGGTTGGGGCGGCCGGCCTCATCCAGCGTGGAAACCCACCCGATGGGACGCGGCACTACCGCGCCGCTCAGCAACTTGTAACAACTTTGCCAGGAGAGCGATTCGAGTGCGTATTCCATGGGTCACTCCAGCCAGGAGGCCATGTAATCGTCCTTTTCCAGGTGCAGCGCGGCCTCCGTCAGGTGCAGCGGGTGGAACGTATCCACCATGACGGCCAGTTCGTGCGTCTCGCGCTTGCCGATGGAAGCCTCCGTCGCACCGGGTTGCGGGCCGTGCGGTAGCCCAAAGGGGTGCAGTGTCAGGTCGCAGCGCTCGATGCCTCGCCGGGACATGAAATTGCCCTCTGCGTAGTAAATCACCTCGTCCGAATTGACATTCGAGTGGTTGTACGGCGCGGGGATGCCTTCCGGGTGGTAATCGAACAGGCGCGGCACGAAGGAGCACACCACGAAATTCGGCCCCTCGAAGGTCTGGTGAACGGGCGGCGGCTGGTGCACGCGCCCGGTAATCGGCTCGAAATCGTGGATGCTGAACGCCCAGGGGTACAGGTAACCGTCCCATCCCACCACATCGCAGGGGTGATGGTCGAGAATGTGGCGCGTCAGGCGGTCGCGCACCTTGACGCGCACCTCGTATTCACCCCGCTCAGTGTGCGTTTCCAGCGTTTGCGGCGGGCGGATATCGCGCTCGCAATAGGGGGCGTGTTCCAGCAGTTGCCCGAAGGCGTTGCGGTACCGTTTGGGCGGTGCAATCTGGCCGCGCGCCTCGATGGTGAAGAAGCGCGCCTCCGGCGTCTCCAGGCGCATCTGCCAGGTGACTCCGTAGGGGATGACCAGGTAATCGCCGCTCTCGAAGGGCAGATTGCCGAACTGGGAATGCAGCACGCCGCGCCCCTCGTGGGTGTACCACACCTCGTAGGATTGCGCGTTACGGTAGAAGTACGTCATGCTTTGGGTGGGACGGCTGACCCCCAGGAGCACGTCCGCATTCCCCATGAGCGGCAGACGCCCTTCCAGCGGGTCGCCGCCCTTGGGGATTTCCGCCGTTTGAAAGGCGCGGTGCCGGATGGGGCCGAAATCCACGAAATGCGGCGCGGCCTCCCCCAGGTCTTCCACGCGTTGCACCGCCGGCGGCAGGTAGTGGTGGTACAGGATGGATTGCAGGCCGGAGAAGCCCTCCAGCCCCATGACTTCCTCGCGGTACAGGCCGCCATCCGGTTTGCGGAATTGTGTGTGGCGTTTGTGGGGGATTTCTCCGAGTTTATGGTAGTAGGGCATGTTTC
>DAOTWV010000109.1:0-21400 GCA_034435695.1 Anaerolineales bacterium
TTTTATCCCTTTCATCCGTGGTACCCCTTTCATCCGTGGTCCCCCTTTCGTCTGTGGTACACAGCAACAGGGTATAATGTACGCTATGAACCAGGCACATACCCCCCTCGTCATTGGCGTGGCCGGCGGCTCCGGCTCTGGCAAGACTACGGTTGCCAACGTGGTACGCGAGCGCGTGGGCGCAGACCGGATTGCATACCTGCCTCACGACGCCTACTACAAAGAACTTTCGCACCTGCCACCCAATCAGCGTGCGCAGGTCAATTTCGACCACCCGGATTCGCTGGAGAACGACCTGCTCATCGAACACATCCAGCAGTTGAAGCGCGGCCAGGCGGTACACCTGCCGGTGTACGATTTCACCACCCACAGCCGCACGGAGAAAACCGTTCTGGTCGAACCCCGGCCGGTCATTCTGGTAGAAGGCATCCTGATTTTCGCCGAACCGCGGCTGCGCCGGTTGTTCGACGTCAAAATTTTCGTGGATACCGACCCGGATATCCGCTTCATCCGCCGTTTGCAGCGAGATATCAGCGAACGCGGCCGCACCACACAATCCGTCATCGAGCAATACCTGAAGACCGTGCGCCCGATGCACCTGGAATTCGTCGAACCATCCAAACGCTATGCGGATGTCATCATCCCGGAGGGCGGCTTCAACACCGTGGCGCTGGATATGGTGGTGGCGCGGATTCTCCGTCTGCTGGAATGACAACAGACGACAGACCACGGACGATAGACCACGGACGACAGACCACAGACCACAAACCACGGACAACAGCCAACCAGCCGACCAACAGACCAGAAGACTAACAGACCAGGCGACTAACCGACCAACAGACTAACAGACCAACAGACTAACAGACCAACCGACCAACAGACTAACAGACCAAAAGACCAACCAACCAGGCGACTAACCGACCAACAGACCAGCCGACCAGGCGACTAACAGACTAACAGACCAACAGACCAGGCGACTAACAGACTAACAGACCAGGCGACTAACAGACTAACAGACCAACAGACCAGGCGACTAAAAGACTAACCGACCAAAAGGACTCCCTCATGCCCAAACAATGGAAAACCCCTCCCGCAATGCAAATTGACCCCGCCAAAAAGTACACTGCCACGCTGCACACCGACAAAGGCGATATCGTCATTGCCCTGCACGCAGACAAAGCACCGCGCACGGTCAACAACTTCGTCTTCCTGGCGCGCGAAGGCTTTTACGACGGCACCATCTTCCACCGCGTGATTGCCGACTTCATGGCGCAGGGCGGCGACCCCACCGGAACGGGGCGCGGCGGCCCCGGCTACCGCTTCGCCGACGAATTCCATCCGTCCCTGAAACACGACAAACCCGGCGTCCTCTCGATGGCAAACGCCGGCCCCAACACCAACGGCTCGCAATTCTTCATCACGCACGTCCCCACCCCCTGGCTGGACGGTAAACACAGCGTCTTCGGGCAGGTCATCGAAGGGATGGATGTGCTGCTCTCCATTCCGCCGCGTGACCCCATGCGCATCGGCTCCCCGGCAGTGACGCTGCAAAGCGTTACGATTACGGAAGCGTAGCCAAGGTTACAGGTTTGCAGGTTTGCAAGCAGGCAAATAAGCAAACCGACCAACCAACAGCCTACCCGACCAGGCGACCAGACGACTACCCGACTACGCGACTACCAGACCAGGCGACTAACAGACTACCCGACCAACCAACCAGGCGACCAGGCGACTAACAGACTACCTCATGTCCACCTCCACCCGCTCCCGCCTCATCCGCTTCGTTACACTGGCTGCCGTCATCGCCCTGAGCATCGGCATCTACGTCTACCGGGAGCGTGCGCTGGAACTGGCCGGCTACGGTTACCTGGGCATTTTCCTGCTCTCCTTTCTGGCAAACGCCACCATCATCCTGCCCGCACCGGGGGTGATGGTGGTTTTTGCCATGGGGGGCGTCTTCCCGGCCTGGGGCATCGCACTGGCCGCTGGATTGGGCGCCGCGCTTGGTGAACTCTCTGGCTACCTGGCTGGCTACGGTGGACAGGCCATCGTGGACAATATCCAGCGCTACCAGCAAATCGTCGGCTGGATGCAGCGCAAACGCTCCCTGGCTTACGCACTGATTTTCGTCATGGCCCTCGTCCCCAACCCGCTCTTCGACCTGGCCGGCATCGCGGCCGGAACCCTGAAAATACCACTCCTGCCCTTCCTCTTCTGGTGCGCGTGCGGCAAAATCCTCAAGATGCTGGCCTTTGCCTACGCCGGTCACTGGTCGCTGGGAGGGTGAGGGGAAATGTAGAATGCAGAATGATGAATGCAGAATGATGAACGCAGAATGATGAATGATGAAGGCCGACCAGCCGACTACCAGACTAACAGACCAGACGACCAGCCGACTAACAGACCAACCGACTACCCGACCAACCGACCAGGCGACTAACCGACTACCCGACTACCCGACTACCTCCCATGTCCCCTCTTGACGCATACCTCACCCAACACCTGGACGAAAGTTTGTCCGAACTGGCCGCCTTGTGCGCGCAGCCAAGCGTGGCCGCCCAAAACCTGGGCATGAAAGAAGCCGCCGAAATGGTGGCCGAAATGCTGCGCAAACGCGGCTTCGCTGTGCAAATCTTCCCCACCGGGGGCGCGCCCGTCGTTTTCGGGGAACGCAAAGGCCGCAACCCCAACAAAACCCTGCTGATTTACAACCACTACGACGTGCAGCCCCCCGAACCCCTCGACCTGTGGGAAAGCCCGCCCTTCGAGCCGACCATCCGGGACGGGCACATGTACGCCCGCGGGGTGAGCGATGACAAGGGACACCTCGTCAGCCGCCTGTTCGCCATCGACGCACTGCTGGCAACCGAAGGTGAACTGCCCTGCAACGTCAAGTTCATCGTCGAGGGCGAGGAGGAAATCGGCAGCGTGCACCTGCCCGAATTCGTGCGCACCCACGCCGACCTGCTGGCCGCCGACGGCTGTCTGTGGGAATTCGGGGGCGTAGACCACCGCGGCGCACCGGTGCAATACCTGGGACTGCGCGGCATCTGCTACGTCGAACTCTCGGTGCAGACCGCCTCGCGGGACGTGCACTCCGGCCTGGGGGGCAGCATCTTCCCCAACGCCGCCTGGCGGCTCGTCTGGGCGCTCAACAGCCTCAAAGGGCCGGATGAACGCATCCGCATCCCCGGCTTCTACGACAACATCGTGCCGCCTTCGGAGCGCGACCGCCAAATGATGGCCGCCCTGCCGCCCGTCGCCGACCTGTACCGGGAACGCTTTGGCATCTCCGAATTCCTGCACGGCATCACCGACGAAGTGGAACTCAAGATGACCGAAGTCTTCCAGCCCACCTGCACCATTTGCGGGTTGACCAGCGGCTACCAGGGACCCGGCTCCAAGACCGTGCTGCCGGCCAAAGCCTCCGCCAAAGTGGACTTCCGCATGGTGCCCAATCAGACCACCGAGCAAATTCTGGAGGGGCTGCGCGCCCACCTGGATGCCGAGGGCTTCCCGGATGTGGAAATCACCTACCTGGGCGGCGGCCCGGCGGCGCGCACCGACCCCGATGCTCCCATCGTGCGCCTGGTGGCCGAAACCGCCGCCGAAGTGTACGAACACCCCATGCAACTCATCCCCATGTCGGGCGGCTCCGGCCCCAACCATGCTTTCGTCACCCACCTGGGGGTACCGATTGTCACCGCCGGCATCGGGCATCCCGATTCGCGCGCCCACGCCCCCAACGAAAACATCCGCATCGACCTGTACCTGAAGGGTGCGCAACACGTCGCCCGTTTCCTCAAGGCCTTTGCGGCCTGACCTCTGCTTATGTCGCCTTCCCGCTCGCGCCTGCCTTTTTACCAGGACCTTGGTCTCCAGTTGCTGTTGTACTACGCGCTGGTGCTCATCCCGGTACTGCTAGCGGCGCTCAGTTTCGACCGTTTCCTGGGAGAACGCCTGCAAGCCGATGCGCGTGCCAGCGACCTGGCGCTGGCACGCGCCATTGCCCAGGAAACCGACACGGTACTACAAAATGCCCTTCAGGCTGTGCGCCAGATGGCGACCTACCCCGCCGTGCAGCAGGCCGACCCGGAAGGCATGCGCGACCTTTTTCAGGCCATCCTCACCACACGCCCAGACCTCAACTTGATTTACCGGCTTGCACCAGACGGGTTGATGGTGTACCACTACCCTGAAGGGCCGCGCACCACGGTGGGCATCAACTTTTCCTTTCGCGCCTACTACCAACAGGCCCTGCACACCAATACCCCTTTCATCTCCGCGGGACGTATTTCCCCCACCACTCAGCAGCCAGTAGCCACGGCTGTCATGCCCATTTACAACGAAGAGGGCGCCTTTCAGGGCGTGGTGGCCACCAACATCAAATTGCAGTTCCTCAGCCACGCCCTGCGCAACATTGCGCGGCATTACCCCCCAGGGAACGACTTCCAGGTCATGATTCTGGATTCCACCGGCAAGGTAATTGCGCACAACAACCCGGCGATGCTGCTCAGCGATATGGGCGAAATCCTGCCGGATATCACCAACCGCGCCCTGAATGGGGAAACAGGCAGCGAAATCGCGTATGCGCCGCCGGGGGAAGAAATCCTGGTCAGTTACCTCTCCATCCCCAGCGTGAATTGGGGCGTGGTGGTACGGCGTCCTACCGCAGTCGCCTTTGCCACCCAGCGCGCCCTGCACCGCCTGATTTTGTTGGGGGCGTTGGGCTTCGTGCTCATCGGCCTGTTCTTCTGGTTGTCGCTTGCCCGCCAGGTCATCCGCCCCCTGGAAGATTTGGCCGAACTCAGCCAGTCCATTGGGCAGCGTGAATTGCCGCCCACCGAGCGCTTGCGGCTGCACATGCTCTCCCAACGCCCCGACCAGATGGGCTATCTGGTCAAGAGTTTGCTGCGCATGGAACAGACCATTCAGGCCCGCCTGCAGGAACTTTCCACCCTGTTGGAAACCAGCGCCTCGGTGGTCTCCACACTGGATACGCAGACTGTGCTCAATCGCATCCTGGAGGAGGTGGAACGCCTGCTGCAGGTGGATAAAAGCGCCATCATCGCCCTGGATGAGCGCCGCGGCATCTTCCGGGCGCGTGCCAGCCGAAACCTGACCAAAAATTACATCGAGCGGCTGGTGATTGACCCCGCGGAGCCGGTTTCGGTCACACTGCGCGCCCTGCGCAGCGGAGAACCCATCCAGGTCAGCGATACGGAAAACGACCCATCCTTCCGCTATGCCCGTCCACGCGCCCGCGCCGAGGGGTACCGCGCCGTCATCGCCATTCCCCTGCACACCCAGCACGCCCCGCCCACCGCCCTGGTGGTGTACCGCTCACAGCCCCACGTTTTCACCCAGGCCGAAATCAACCTGCTGACCAGTTTCGCCAACCACGCAGCGATGGCCATCGAAAACGCCACCCTGTACGAGCGCAGCGACATGCGTTTGCAGGCGCAAACCCGCCGCCTGCAGGCCCTCATCCAATCCCTGGACGACGGGCTGATTCTGGAAGATTTACACGGGCGCGTGGTGTACGCGAACCGCCGCATCAGCGCCTTGAGCGGCATAGACCTCGCTGCACTGCCCAATACCCCCGTGGACACCCTCCTGAATGCCATCCTGGAACGCTGTCCGCAAGGCGAAGAAAGCCTCGCTGCCATTACAAGCCTGCGCGAGCAGCCCGAAGGCGGCGCTGCCGAGGTGCGCCTGGTTGGGGATAGCGGCATGACCTATCAGCGGGTACACGTCTTCACCGTGCGCGATTCGCAGGACACACTCATCGGACGCGGACAGTTGTGGCATGATTTCACCGCCGACCGCGAACTGGACAATCTCAAATCCAGTTTGATTTCCACCGTTTCGCACGAATTGCGCACACCGCTGGCAGCCATCAAGGGGTATGCCACCACCCTGCTGGCCGATGACGTACAGTGGGATGAAACCGCCCAGCGCGAATTTCTCACCATCATCTCGCAAGAAACCGACCGCTTGAGCGCGCTGGTCAATGATTTGCTTGACCTTTCGCGCATCGAAGCCGGCAACTTGAAGATTGAACCAGCCAGGATACCTCTGGAAGACCTGGTGTACCGCGTCGCCCGGCGTTCCAGCCACCCCCTTTTGAACCGCCTGCACCTGGATATTGCCTCCAACGCGCGTACCCTGGAGGCTGACCCGCGCCGCCTGGAGGTTGTCCTGCGGAATTTGATGGAAAATGCCGCCAAGTATGCGCCAGGCGATACCCCCATCTGGGTGCGCGCCCGCAAGGTGGGGGATGCCATCCAGATTGAAGTCGCCGACCAGGGGCCGGGTATCCCCCCGGAACATCGCAAGCGCATCTTCGAGAGTTTCTACCGCGTGGAAAGCGGCCTGACGCGTTCCGCCCCTGGGGCCGGCCTGGGGCTGGCTATCTGCCAGGGGTTCGTACGCGCCCACGGGGGGCGTATCTGGCTGGAAAATCGGGAAGACGGCACCACCTTTGCTTTCAGCATCCCCCAAAAACGCCATACGGGCTCCCTGCAGCCATCCGAAAATCCGCCTCAAAAACCATACCCGCAAAGAGGAGAATCATGAGTCGAGTAACCGTCCTGGTCGTAGATGACGAGAAATCCCTGCGCGAGTTTGTGCGCCGCAATCTGGAAGTGCGGCAATTCGAAGTCCTGACTGCATCCAACGGTCTGGAGGCGCTGGCATTGTTCCAGCAGCGGCTCATAGACCTGGTTATCCTGGACGTGATGATGCCCTACATGGACGGGCTGGAGACCATTCGCCGCATCCGCCAACAATCGCTCACGCCCATCATCGTGCTTTCCGCGCTGGGCGAGGAAAGCGACAAAATCCAGGCGCTCAACCTGGGTGCCGATGACTACCTGACCAAGCCGTTTGGCGTGGGAGAATTGCTGGCGCGCGTGCAGGCCGTGTTGCGCCGCGCGGCATGGCTCAACAACCCGCCTCAGCAGCAGACGCGCATCGTCCAGGGGGATATCATCGCCGACCTGGAAACCCACACCATTCTGGTGCGCGGCACACCAGTGGAATTCACTCCCACGGAGTTCAACCTGTTGGTGTACCTGATGCAGAACACCGGCAAGGTGCTTCCCCATCGCAACATCCTGCAGCAGGTATGGGGGCCGGAATACGGCGAGGAAACCGAGTACCTGCGCGTGTACATTGGCCGCCTGCGCCAGAAAATCGAAGAAAACCCCGCCAGGCCGCAGCACCTGCTCACCGAACGCGGGGTAGGGTACACCTTCGTACCCTGACCCCGGCGCTCAGACGACAGGACATACCAGAGGGGATGGGCACGCAAGGCACAATTTCCCCTTCCCTGGGGAGGATAGAACAAAGGGGGAGGGGGATACACCCCAATGATTTTTCGGAGTAACAACCCAGCCACCCACGCCCAACGATAAATTGTCGGGCTGCTCGGCCAAAGCCGGAGCAATCCGGCTGGCGCCATGCAGTTGGGTTTCCCCGACTTTGGTGTCCTCAGCCGGGGAATTGATTCCCCGGCGGGTGGGCTGAGCAGTTACTCTTCGGATAGAGGCACAATGCCGCGGCTCCGTCATGTGAAAAGGGCGGTTTTTACACAATTTTTAGTTTCTTTTGGCCGCGTTTAGCCAAATTTTGTGCAAAACTGGCTATACTTTGGGTGTATCTGGAAGCGATTTCAGTGCGCTTCCTGTTCGCTACCCCATCAGGTTTTCCCAACGAGGAGGTTCATAAATGAAACGCTCTTTCAGCATCTTGTTCGCCCTCTTGCTGGCGCTCAGCCTTGTGCTGGCAGCCTGCAAGCCCGCTGCACCGGAAGGCGGCAACGGGGGGGAAAGCAGCGGTAAAGCCAAGACTCTGGTAATCGGCTTTACTGCCTCGCAAACCGGCAAGTACAACGTCTCTTCCGGGCGCCAGGTCAACGGCCTGAAGTTGTGGATGGACCAGGTCAACAAAGCCGGGGGCATCAAGTTGAGCGATGGCACGGTGGTCACCTTCAAAGCCGTTTCGTATGACGACGAGAGCAACAAAGACCGCGTGCAAGAACTCTACACCCGCCTGGCAACCGAAGACAATGCCGACCTGCTCATCAGCCCCTACTCCTCCGGCCTGACCGCCGCCGCAGCCGTGATTGCCGAACAGTACGGCAAGGTGATGCTCACCACCGGCGCAGCCAGCGACGCCACCTACAAGCAGGGGTACACCAAGGTCTTCCAGATTTACACCCCCGCCAGCCGCTACCTGACCGGCGCCGTAGACCTGCTCGCCAAGACCGACCCGGCGGTGAAGAAAGTGGCCTTCGTGTACGAAAACAGCAAGTTCTCCACCAGCGTGGTGGAAGCCGCCAAATCCTACGCCGAAGGAAAGGGCTACGATGTGGTGCTCTTCGAGGGTTACGACCCCGAAACCACCGACTTCGGTTCCTTCATCAACAAGATTCAGGATTCGGGCGCGGAGGCTATCCTCGGCGGCGGTCACTTCCAGGACGGCAGCGCTTTCGCCCGCCAGTTGTTCGAGAAGAACGTACCCGTCAAGTTCGTCACCCTGCTGGTTGCCCCGCCCGAACCCGATTTCGCTGACCTGGGCGATGCGGCCGTCGGCATCATCGGCCCCAGCCAGTGGGAACCCCTGGCCGCCTTCAAACCCGATTTCGGCCCCACCGGCGACGAATTCGTCAGCGCCTACAAAGCCGCCTACAACGAAGAGCCTTCCTACCACTCGGCGGGCGGCTATGCAGCCGGCCTGGTACTCGAAAAAGCCATCCGCGATGCCGATTCCACCGACCCGGATGCCATCAAGGCCGCGCTGGACAACATGGACCTGACCATCTTCTTCGGACAAATCAAGTTCGATACCTCCAGCGAAGCCCACGGGCTGCAAATCGGCCACTCGATGGTGTACATCCAGTGGCAGAAGAAGGGCGACACGCTGGGCAAGGAAGTTGTCTGGCCGGAAGGCGGCGCGACCGCCCCTGTGCTCTATCCGCTGCACTGAGTTTTACGGTGCATCCCCTGTGATGCCTTGCTAACCACACAATCTGCCCCGCAGTGTGTTCGCCCCTGCGGGGCAGATTGCGAAACCCGCCACCCGGCAATCCACAGATAACGCAGGGTCCACGACACATCCCCAGGGAAACCACACAGCCGTGGAATCGGCGCAATCTGTGGAGCACGCCGCACAGCCGGGAATTTTGCACAAAGTACCTGTCCGAATTGGATAGCCTCAAAGGAGGTCCTATGGATGCCATCCGGGATTTGCTCAACACGCTGCTCCCCTCTCTTGCCGATGGGCTGCTGCTGGGGTTCGTGTACGGCATCGCCGCCATGGGCTTGACCCTGATTTGGGGGGTGATGAACGTCATCAACCTGGCGCACGGCCCCATCATCGCCCTGGGAATGTTCGTCGTGTACCTGCTGTTCAATGCCCTGGGGTTGCCGCCGTATCTGGGGGTCATTGCGGCTGCCGTCTTTGGGCTGCTGCTGGGGATGCTGATTTACGCCATCGCCGTGCAACGCGTTATCGACGCGCCGCACCTTTCCAGTTTGCTGGCCACCTTTTCGGTCAACATGATGATTATCGGCGTGGGGACAGCAGTCTTCACCACTTCGCCCCGCAACGTGGATTTTCGTCTGGGGAGCATCACCATGGGGCCGGTTACCCTGCAATGGACGCGCATCATCGCGGCGGTGATTGCCATCCTGGTCACGGCCGGCCTGTACATTTTCCTCTACCGCACCCGCCTGGGGAAGTACATCCGCGCCGTATCCAACAACCGCGCGGCAGCCGAACTGGTGGGCATTCCATCCAACCGGGTACTGGCGCTCAGTTTCGGCATCGGGGCCATGCTGGCCGCGACCGCCGGGGCGCTGATTGCCACCTTCCTGCCCTTCAACATCCTGGCAGGGGGCACCTACGAACTCAAGAGTTTCGTCATCGGCGTGCTCGGCGGCCTGGGTAACCCGGTGGGGGCGCTGCTCGGCGGCCTGATACTTGGCTTGCTGGAGGGTATCATCCCCACCTTTACCCAAACCGTATGGGTGCCGGTCATTGAATTCGTGCTCTTCGTCATCATCCTGTTGGTGCGTCCCAACGGCCTGTTTGGAGCAAAACAATGAAACGACTACAACCCCACCTCGGACTGCTCATCGCTGTCCTGGCGGTGCTTCTGCTGGGCATCTCCCCACTCATCAGTGGCAATCCAGCCAGCCGGGAGGTGATGTTCACCATCCTGCGGGCGGTTACCCTGGCTTCCAGTTTGAACATTTTGCTGGGCTACACCGGGTACGTCAGTTTCGGGCACATCGTTTTCTTCGGCTTTGGCGGTTATGTTGGCTTTTACCTGATGACCGCACACGGACAATCGCTGTGGGTCGCCATGCTGGCGGGCGGGCTGTCTTCCGGGCTGCTCGCTTTTCTGCTGGGCAAAGCCATCCTGCGGCTGCGCGGCGCATACTTTGCCCTGGCCACCATCGGCGTCAACGAAGCCATGCGCGCCTTCATCAACAACTTCCAACCCTTTGGCGGCCCCATCGGCATGACGATGAATTTCAAGGTGTACCAGCAATACGGCGGTGCAGCCCAGGCCTTGCAACTGAGTTTCTACATCATGCTGGCGCTCTCCGTCCTGGTAGTCATCGTCAGTTACCTGGTGCGCACCTCCCGCTTTGGTCTCAGTCTGCTTGCCATCCGCGAGGACGAAGACGCGGCGGAAGTCATGGGCGTGGTTGCACCCGATGCCAAGACCTGGGCATACGTACTTTCGGCCATCTTCCCCGGCATCGTGGGCGCGCTGTTCTTCTTCAAAAACGGGAGCGTGGAACCGTTGGATGCTTTTCCGCTGCACACCTCCATCGAAATGATTGTCATGGTCATGCTGGGCGGCTACGGTACCGTCTTCGGTCCCATCCTGGGAGCGGCAGGCTACCAGCGCATGCGCGGCTTGCTCCTTACCAGTCCAATCTTCAAGAACGTCCAACTCTTCGTCGCCGGGGCGTTGCTGCTGGTCATCGTGCTCTTTGTGCCTGCTGGCGTGGTCGGTTGGGTGCGTCAGCGCTGGCCTAAACTACGGAGGGTGCTGCAATGATTTTGCAAGTACAGGGAGTTTCCAAAGTCTTCGGCGGGCTGCAGGCCCTCAACCAGGTGACTTTCGACCTGCCAGAAGGACAAATCCTGGGGCTGATAGGCCCCAACGGGGCAGGCAAAACCACGCTGTTCAACGTCATCAATGGCGTGTACACCCCCACCGAGGGGCGCGTGCTCTTCCGCGGGCAGGACATCACCGGCAAGAAGACCTACCACGTCGCCCACATGGGCATGGCGCGCACGCATCAGATTGTGCGCCCGCTCAACGAACTCAGCGTGCTGGAAAACGTCATGGTGGGGGCGTGCTTTGGCCGGGAACATCACAGTTTGCGCTCCGCCCGCCAGATTGCCCGCGAAGTGCTGGACTTCGTCGGCCTGGCTGAACGCGCCGACCAACTGGCAGGCAGCCTCAACGTAGGGCAAAAGAAACGCCTGGAAATGGCACGTGCCCTGGCTTCCCGTCCGTACCTGCTGCTGCTTGACGAAGTGCTGGCCGGCCTCAATCCCTCGGAAATCGCCTCCATGGTCGAAACCGTGCGCCGCATCCGCGAGCAGGGCATCACCATCATCATGATTGAGCACGTCATGCACGCCATCATGAAAGTCTCCGACCGCATTCTGGTACTGGACTACGGCCAACAAATTGCCGAAGGCACGCCTGAAGAGGTGAGCAACAACCCCAGAGTAATCGAAGCCTACCTGGGCGACCCCAAACTGGCCCAACGGCTGATGGAGGAAGAGTGATGTCCATCCTGGAAATTCGCGACGTATCCACCGGTTATGGCGAGGTGCAAATCCTGTGGGGGGCCAGCCTCAGCCTGGAAACAGGCAAACTGACCTCCCTGGTAGGGGCAAACGGCGCCGGAAAAACCACCACCCTGCGCACCATCATGGGGCTACTCAAACCCTGGCAGGGCAGCGTGCTCTTCGAGGGACAGGATGTCAGCCGCCTCTCCCCACACGAAAAAGCCGAACTGGGGCTGGTACTCGTCCCCGAAGGCCGGCAACTGTTCACCGACATGACCGTGGAAGAAAACCTGGAGATGGGCGCCACCCCCCAGCGCGCCCGCGCACACTACCAGCAAAACCTGGAACGCGTCTACACCATGTTCCCGCGCCTCAAGGAACGCCGCAACCAGAAAGCAGGAACCATGAGCGGCGGCGAACAACAGATGCTGGCCGTGGCACGCGGCATCATGGCCGAACCCAAAGTGCTCATGATTGACGAACTCTCCCTCGGCCTGGCCCCTGTGCTGGTGCTCGGCCTGTTCGAAACCCTGCGCGACCTGAAGAAAACCGGTATCACCCTGCTGGTGGTGGAACAAAACGTACAAATGGCGCTGGCTGTCAGTGATTACGGGTACGTGATGGCCGAGGGCAAAGTGGCCCTGCAAGGTCCGGCACGCGAACTGATGCAAAACGAGCACGTGCGCGCCGCCTACCTGGGGTTGTGAAAATCATCACACCAAAATCACCCCCAAACAGGTCAGAAATCACTGGATACACACCCGAAAATCTGGTATCTTTGAACGTGCAGGCAGATTGTCTGCACGTTCAAACAACCACAAACGCGCCACAGCACGCGAACACCATTCCCAAGGAGGCATCCCATGCTCGTCGGTGAACGCATGACCCACCCCGTTATCACCATTTCCCCGGATTTACCCATTGCCGAAGCGCTTGACATGATGAAGCGCGAACACATCCGCCGCACCCCCGTGGTGGAAAACGGCAAACTGGTCGGCATCGTCTCGGATAAAGACCTGCTCAACGCATCCCCATCCCCGGCCACCTCGCTCAGTGTGTGGGAACTGAACTACCTGCTCAGCAAGGTCAAAGTGCGCGATGTGATGACCAGAGACGTCATCACCGTAACCGAAGACACCCCCATCGAACAGGCAGCCCGCATCATGGCCGATAACAAAATCGGCGGCCTGCCAGTCATGCGCGGCGACGACGTGGTCGGCATCATCACCGAGACCGACCTGTTCAAAATCTTCCTCGAACTGATGGGTGCCCGCGAAATGGGTGTGCGCGTCACCGCCCTGGTGCCCCACAAAACGGGTGAACTGGCCGAACTGACGGCTGCCATCTCCAAAGCCGGCGGCAACTTCATTGCCTTCGGACAATTCGCCGGCGAGACCCCCAACGACCGGCTGATTACCTTCAAGGTAGATGACATCGAACTGGAGAAAGTTCGCGAAATCATCGCCCCGCTGGTCACCCAACTGATTGACATTCGCATGTGCTGCGACTGACCCCTCCCTCCGCACCAGCAAAGCCCGCCTCAACCGGCGGGCTTTTTCGCGTGCAGCGCCTGCTTCACAAGCATCCAGGCGTGCTCCACCGCGGCCACCTCTGCATCACTTTCTGGCAATTTGCCATACCGCACACGCAGATACGCCTCGGTCAACAGGCGCACCTCCCCCTGCAAGGCAGGCAGCAATTCTTCCGTCAGCGTGATGAACTCCAGCGGCGTGGTTGCCAGGGGACGCGGCACCCCCTGCAAGGCACAGGCACGCACGAATTCAGCATACACCTGCCGGATGCGCTCCGCTCTCAGCAGATTCCGCCTCCCCAAAGGCAGACGCGCAACCTGCAAGACGAGCAGACGCGCCCGCGTCTGCCACCGCTGCCAGAGGAAACGCCACACCCCTGAAATTTCCCATTGCGCGCGATGGGCTTCCTCCACATCCGTCTGCCGTTGACGCGCCACCTGCCAGCCCAGCCAGGACAACGCCAGCGCGACCATCCCGGCCACCAGCGCCCACAACAAAAGCGGCTTCATCAGCCGCGGGTCTGGCAACAGACCGCGCAGCAAACCGCTCACCTGCGCCCCCCACTCCGCCAGGGCACGGAACAGGTCTTCCAGGTGACGAAACGCCTGTGGAAGCCAGGAATCCACCCGCAGCAAGGCAAGCGCCTGCAAGAGGAGCCACACTATCGCCATCACCACCGGCAGCAGCACCAACGTCAACAACGCCAGCAGCCCTATCCCCACGCCAGCCGCCACGCGTCCCAGCGCCAGCGCGAAGCCGCTATCCGCCCAGCGCGTAGCCCACAAGGCCAGGGCGCTGGTCACCAGCGCGGCCAGCGTCATCGCCAGCACCCACCCGCGGTCGAAGGCACTGTGCCGTCCGCCGCGCAGCGCCCCCATCACTGCCAGCCGGGCAGAGGCCATCCCCGCCAGAGCCGCAAAGAGGAAAACGAACAGCAGCACCCCAGGCGTCTCCCCCGTCACCAGGGTGTTGACCAGCGAGAACAGCAGGAACATCACCACCCCCAGGCGAAAACTCCCCACGAAAGCCCGCGGCCCGATGTGCTGCTCAGCCGTCAACGCCCCGCGCCACGTCAGCAACACTACGATGCCAATGGCAAACAATTCGTCCGGCAGCACAGCCTGCACATCAGCAAAGGCGCGTACCGGACGGGTAAACAGTGCCTCCCACGACGCGGAAAGGTGGGCGTACAACAAAAGCCAAAAGACGCACAACGCAGATGCCCCCATCCACAGCACCAGCAAGACACGGCGCACACGCAGACGCAATCGCAGGGCATGCATCCCGCGCGCCAGGTAATGCGCCCCCTGGGTAATCCCCAAAAACAGGAAAAACGTTTCCCCCTGCCCGGCGGCATGTGTACCGGGCGTCATGGCACGGTACCACGGCACCAGCCAGCACAACGCCATCACGGCCTGCGCCCAGCGAGCCGTTTCGCGCCAGGGATGGACTCTTCGATTGTGCAGAGGCGGTGCATGGGCCATACCTGCCTCCAATGCGCCCGTATCGGGCAAACACCTACCTTGAAGAAGTCTTCAGGGCTTCTTTGAGCGCCGACCACGCGTCTTCCACTGCCTGCACATCGGCCTGCGTTTCGGGCAGTTGCCCGTAACGCACACGCAGGTACGCATCGGTCAACAGGCGCACCTCGCGTTGTGTAGTGGGCAGCAAGGTTTCGGTCAGGGGGATGAACTCCAGAGGGGTGACCGCCGGGGGGCGCGGTACCTCGTGGCGTGCGCACAAATCCATGAATTCGGCATACACCTGCCGGATGCGTTCCGCAGCCCGCCGGCGCTGGGCGGCATCCAGTCCGGCAGCACCGCGCAGCCTGTCGGCCAGTGCATCCAGGCGGCGGCGCAGCCCATCCATGACGCTCTCGTTTTCCAGGGAATCGGCAAAAGCCGAAGGGGCAGGGCGTTCCAGGCGCGCCGCGGCCTTGCGCAAGGCAAACAACACAATCCCCAGCAGCAACGCGCCGCCCAGCACAAGGAAGAGCGGACGCACATCCGGGGGCACCCAGCCCTCCGCCTGCTGCAGGTTGGATAAATCCGGCAGGTTGGGGGGAGCCAGCGTAGGCATGGGCGTGCCCTCGGCCTGGGGTAGTTGCTGCACCAGACGCTCGAAGCCAGGCTGCATGAGCATCAGCAGCAGGATGAAAGGCGCGGCCATCAACGCCCCTAGCCCCACGGCGGCCTGCTCCACCACCCTGCCAAGCCAGGCCATACGCCCGCTCAGCAGCGCCGCCACACCAACCCCCAGACTCACCCAGGCCAACGCGGTCGCCCCAATGGTTGCCATCCAGCGCCGGTCGAAGGGGTTGCGGTGCCCGCCGCGCAGGCGTTCCAGCGTACTCACCCGGCTGGTGACCAGCGCCAGCAATCCACACGCCAGAAAAACGAACAACAAGCCGGCGGAAAAATCAGGCCGTGCAGGGCGCATGAGCGCCTCGGCGGGGGCGAAGAACGCCAGGGAAATGATGCCGGCCTTGAAAGAACGCATCACCCGCATTGGGCCGACCCGCTCCCGTCCCAGTACCAGCCCGCGCCACCACAGGATGATGGCAAACAGCAGCGCCCAAAACCAGCCGGGCAACACCCGCGGCGCCTCCTGAATGCCCTCCAAAGGCTGCTGGTACAGCGCCTCCAGACTTTGCTCCACCTGGGGGTCAATCCACCAGCGCAGCGCGAGGGCAAGCGCAATCCCCAGGGTAATCAGAAGCAGGACGCGCTGGATGTCTGTGCGCAGCCGCAGGGCACGCGCCAGGCGGTACATGCCATAGGGCAACACCACCACCAGCAGCGCCACCAGCGCAAAGCGCCCGAAAGGGGTGGCTGCCAGCGGCGGAGAGATGGTGTGCACCCACGGGGACAAGGCCGCTACCTCCATGCCCCCCAGGGTCAACAAAGCCAGGTGCTGCCACCAGGAATTGGAACGGTTCATACGCTTTCCCTGCCTCCCAGGTGAATGTGCCGCACACCGGGAATGGGAGCAGGCGGTTCCGCTCCCAGGGAGAGCAACGTGATTCGCCGCTCGGCGCGCTTCAACCGCAGCAAAGTCTCGCTCAATTCCGGCGTGTGCACCGCGCTGACCACCAGCAGCGAAGCCCCGTAAGGGACATGCGGCACTTCCCGCAGCAGGAAACGCTCGAAAGGCGCGACCACTACCGGGCTGACGCCGGCCAGCGCCTCCAGCAGAATGGCCAGTTGGCGATGACTGCGCCCCGGCGGCACACGAAACGGTCGGTCGGAATGGCTGATGCACCCGTTGGAAATCAACCCAACCTGAAAGCCCGCTTCGATGCCCTGCTGCGCCAGGGTGGCGGCCACGCTAATCAGGCGTTCCAGGAGTTCGGTATCCACGCCCTCCCAGTGGCGGGCGTAGGTAGCCACGTTCAGGCATACCATGACCACACGCCCAGAGGTAGGCTGAAAGACCTTGACCTGTAACTGCCCGGTACGCGCCGTGGCAGGCCAGTGTACCCGCCGCGGGCTGTCCTCCGGGTGGTACTCGCGCACCCCCATCGGACGGGTGGGGTCTTCGTACAGGCGGCGGCGGGAACGGCGCTCTCCCAGCGGGTCGTTGGTGGGCAGTTCCCAGTGCGGCAGGGTCGTCAGGGCAGGGAAAACGGTCAACCGGTCGGTATGCGGCAGGGTACGCGTGCTCTCGTACATACCAAAGAGGTCGCCCGATTGCAATCGGGCAGGGCCAACCGTGTACACGCCGCGCTTGCGAAAGGCGATTTCGTACCGACGGCGGGTGCGCTCGAACCAGCGTAAACTGAACAGGTTGGTGAGCAGCCCTTCTTCAGGCAGGTGCGAGGGCGCCAGTTGGCTTTCGTCCACGGTGCCCACGGCCTTCGGCCACGGGTCGAGGATGCGCAGCCAGGAAAGCGGTAGCAATTTGCGGTTTTCCACTTCAATCGTGACGGCGGTGGTTTCTCCGGGGAAGCCGCGCGTGTAGTGGAAACGCCGGCGGTAGTGGACGTCATCCAGGGCGTGGGTGCGCCACCAGGAGGCCAGGGCAATGACCACCCCGACCGCCAGCGCCAGCGAAGAGAGGAAGGGGGTATCAGTCAACACCCCCAGGAGGAACAGCACCCCTAAAAAGGGCAGCCAGCGTTTGGGGTCCACAGGTCATTCCTCGACCGGAACGGGCACCGCATCCACGATGTCGGCGACCAGTTCTTCGGGTTTGCGGCCGCGCAACTGGGCTTGCGGGGAAATCATCAGGCGGTGGGTGAGCACATGCGGGGCCATGCGTTTGACATCATCCGGGATGACGTATTCCCGTCCCTGAATGGCCGCCCAGGCCTGGGTGGCCTGGTACAAGGCGAGCGTGGCACGCGGACTTGCCCCCAGGTCTATTTCGGGGTGCTCGCGGGTGGCACGCGCCACACGCACGATGTAATCGCGCACACTTTCCTCCACCCGAATCTCTCGCCGCGCCTGCTGCAAAGCCGTGATTTCCTCCGGCGTGGTCACGGCTTGCAGGGCGGGCAACGGGTCATCAGCCCGAAAACGCTCCAGGATGGCGTTTTCTTCTTCGTGCGAGGGGTACCCAATGGCTACACGCAAAAGGAAGCGGTCAACCTGCGCTTCGGGCAGCGGGAAAGTGCCCTCCAGTTCCACCGGATTTTGGGTTGCCAGCACCAGGAAGGGACGCGGCAGGGGGCGGGTGACGCCTTCCACCGTCACCTGCCGCTCTTGCATGGCCTCCAGCAACGCCGATTGGGTGCGCGGCGTGGCGCGGTTGATTTCGTCGGCCAGCACCACCTGGGTCATCACCGGCCCCGGTCGAAATTCGAAGGTCTGTTCCTTCTGGTTGAACCAACTCAGGCCGGTCACATCCGTGGGCAGCAAGTCGGGGGTGAACTGAATGCGGCGGAAGGTGCACCCCAACGAAGCCGCCAGCGCACGCGCCAGCGTGGTCTTGCCCGTGCCGGGCACATCTTCGAGCAGCACGTGCCCTTCACACAGCACAGCAACCAGCACCAGGTTGATGACCTCGTCCTTGCCAACAATCACTTTTTGCACATTTTCCCGCACGCGGCGGGCAGTTTCTGCAATCATGGAGCCTCCAGGGGGGGAAGTCAGGAATCGGGGAATCAGACTGGGTGATTATACCGCGGAGAGGCGCACGCGGTATAATGCATGCCATGAAAACCGACCTGCCCACCATCGTCGCCATCGACGTAGAAACTACCGGCCTCGACCCCAAAAAAGACGCCATCATCGAGATTGGCGCAGTACGTTTTCGGGGGCCAGTCGTCGAGGACGAATGGAACACCCTCATCTATCCGGGACGTCCCATTCCCTCCTTCATCACCCAGTTGACCGGCATCCACAACGAAATGGTAGCCGGCGCGCCCACCTTGCAGGAGGTCTATCCTGACTTGCTGGATTTCGTGGGCGATGCACCGCTGCTGGGGCACAACGTGCAATTCGACCTGGCCTTTTTGCGCCGTCCCGGCGGCATGCTGCACAATCCGGCCATCGATACGTACGAAATGGCTTCCATTCTGATGCCGGACGCCGGACGGTACAAACTGGGCGCGCTGGCCGATGCGCTGGAGATTTCCCTGCCAGCCACGCACCGCGCCCTGGACGATGCCCGCGTGACGCATGTGCTGTTTCTCAAACTCTTCGAGATGGCACAGGCGCTCCCCTTGCGCATCCTGGCCGAAATCGTCCATCAGGGGGCACAACTGCAATGGGATGGCTACTGGCCGTTCCAGTACGCCTTGCGCCTGCGGAACGCCGGGCCGGTCAGCCGTGAGGCCATGCGCGCCCCCCTGATTCCGCTCTCGCGCGGGCGCGAACACCCTCCTCTGCGTCTGCCGCAGCACCCCGTACCGCTGGATATCGAAGAGGCCATCAGCCTGCTCACCCCCGGCGGGGCCTTTGCACGGCATTTTCCCCACTTCGAGCACCGTCAGGAACAGGTAGCCATGCTGGAGGCGGTCGCCACCGCCATCTCAGAACACCGGCACCTGCTGGTGGAGGCCGGTACCGGGACGGGAAAATCCGTGGCGTACCTGTTACCCGCCGCGTTGTGGGCGATGCAAAACCAGACGCGCGTGGTGGTCTCCACCAACACCATCAACCTGCAAGACCAGTTGCTCAACAAAGACATCCCTGATATCCGGGCAGCGCTGGGGCTGGATGATTTGCGCGCCGCAGTGCTCAAGGGGCGCAGCAATTACGTCTGCCCGCGCCGTGTGGAAAACCTGCGCCGCCGCGGGGTGGAAACGACCGAGGAATTACGCGTCCTGGGCAAAGTGCTGGTGTGGATGCAGCACAGCCGCACCGGCGACCGCACCGAAATCAACCTGAACGGGCCGGTGGAGCGCGAAGTCTGGCGGCGCATCTCGGCAGAGGACGAAGGGTGCACCGCCGAGACCTGTCAGAAACGCACTGGCGGGGCCTGCCCCTTCTACCGGGCGCGGCAGGCCGCCCAGAGCGCCCACATTCTGATTGTCAACCACGCTCTGCTGCTGGCCGATATGGCCGTAGGCAACCGCGTGCTGCCAGAGTACAGCCACGTCATCATCGACGAGGGCCACCACCTGGAAAGCGCCGTTACCAACGCGCTGAGCGAACAACTTACCGCCTGGGATGTGGAGCGCATGATTCGCGAACTCGGCACGCCATCCAGCGGGCTGCTCTCCCGTCTGCTCGACCTGGGCGATGAAATTTTGCAGCCCAGCCAGGGGGCGGCGCTGCACCATCTGGCGGAACAGGTCACCACGGCTGCCATCCAGTACCAGAATTTCGTGCGCCAGTTTTTCGGCATGCTGGACCAGTTCCTGTACGAGGTGCGTTCCGGGCAAAACGTGGGCGCATACGGGCAGCAGGTACGCATTCTCCCCGGAACCCGCACCCAGCCTGCCTGGACGGACGTGGAGGTCGCCTGGGAGGAGGCCAGCCGCGCGTATGCCCCCTTCAACGAGGCCCTGGAGCAGGTACTCAAGGCCGCCGGCGAGATGGCCGAAAGCGAACTGGAAGAAATCGAAGACACTTTCAGCGCCCTGGGCAACCTGTACACCCGTCTGAGCCACGCCTACGCCACGCTGGAGGAATTCGTCTTTCAGCCGCAGGAGGAACGCATCTACTGGGTACAGGTGCAATCCAACGGGCGCGGGCTGAAAATCAACATCGCCCCGCTGCACACCGGGCCACTCATGGAACGGTACCTGTGGCACGAAAAAGAATCGGTGATTGTCACTTCGGCTACCCTGACCGCGGCCGGGGAATTCGATTACATCAAAAACCGGTTGTACGCCTTCGATGCCGATGAACTGGCGCTTGGTTCGCCTTTCGATTACGAGACTTCCGCCCTGCTCTACATCCCCAAAGACATCCCCGAACCCGGCGACCGCCACGGGCATCAGCGCGCCATCGAGCAGGGGCTGATTCGCCTGTGCCGCGCCACCGGCGGACGCGCCCTGGTGCTCTTCACATCCTACCAGCAGTTACAACAAACTTCGCGGGCTATCCGTCCCGTGCTGGCACGCGATGGCATCAGCGTGCTGGAACAGGGAGAAGGGGCATCCTCGCACGCCCTGCTGCAGACCTTCCGGCGCAGTGAACAATCCGTACTGCTGGGTACGCGCGCCTTTTGGGAGGGGGTGGACATCCCCGGAGAAGACCTCTCCATCCTGGTGATTGTCAAACTGCCCTTCGATGTGCCCTCCGACCCCATTATCGCCGCCCGCGCCGAGACTTTCGATGACCCCTTCTACCAATACGCCATTCCCGAAGCCATCCTGCGCTTCCGGCAGGGGTTCGGGCGGCTCATCCGCACCCGACAAGACCGCGGCGTGGTGGTCATCATGGACAAGCGCGTACTCACCAAGCGGTACGGCAAACTGTTCCTTGAATCGCTGCCGGAATGCACCGTGCGCGTGGACAGTTTGCACAACCTGCCAGAGGCCGCGGCGCAGTGGCTGGGTCTGTAGTCCACGAATAACACGAATAACACGAATGGGCACGAATGGGCACGAATCTTCCCATCGCGTCTTCGTACGCCGTACGGTGTACGGG
>DAOTWV010000110.1:0-2193 GCA_034435695.1 Anaerolineales bacterium
GCCAATCGGCGCTTCGGGGAAGAAGATGTTGGCGAGCGCGGCGTTGTTGTAGGCCGCCATCTGCGCCACGTCGGCCCCGTTCATGCGCCGCGGGTCGCGGTGCCAGACCTTGTGCAGCAGGTAGGCGGTCTTCCACTCCATCCACATGGTGGAGGAGAAGCCGTCCGTCCCCAGGCAGACCGGCACGCCCAGGCGCAGCAGCGATTCGACCGCCGCTACGCCGACGCCGTTGTTCATGTTGGAGCGCGGCTGATGCGTCACCCAGGTGCCGCTTTCGGCCAGCAGCGCCGCCTCGCGGGCGTCAATGTGGATGGCATGCGCCACAATCGTCTTCGGGCCGAGGATGCCGAAGCGCTGCAGACGGTCTACCACGCGCGTGCCAGATTTGGCCAGCGAATCGTACTCATCGGCTTCGTGCTCGGCCACGTGGATGTGGAAACCGGTATCCAGCCCCTCCGCCGCCGCGGCGCAGGCCTCCAGCGTGGCGTCGGAGAGCGTGAGCGAGGCGTGCAGGCCGAAGGAGGCGCGGACGTGACCACCGACGACGGACGACGGACGGCTGCCCGTGGTCTGTGGTCTGTGGTCTGTCGTCTGCTTCAAAAACCGTACATTCTCCTCGACGGCCTCCCGCGCCTTGGCCTCGCCGTAGCGGTCGGTGACCTCGTAACACAGTACGGCGCGCGCGCCGGCCTGCTCCACCGCATCGGCGATCACGTCCAGCGAGCCGGTCAGGAAGTTGGGCGAGGCGTGGTGGTCAATCAGTGTGGTCGCACCGTGGCGGATGGCCTCCGCCAGCATGACCTGCGCCGAAAGACGCACAGCCTCCTCGTCCAGTGCCTGGTCGAGCGGCCACCACAGTTTTTCCAGGATTTCGGGAAAGTCTTTGGGCGCCGGGCCGGGGATGGCCATGCCGCGGGCGAACGCGCCGTAGAAGTGCGTGTGCGCCACGATGTTGCCCGGCATCAGGTACTGCCCGCCGGCATCCAGCCGCTCCTCGGCGGGGTGACGGGCTTCCATCGCCGCGCTGGGGCCGATCTCGGCGATGCGCCCCTCGCGCACCAGCACGGCATGGTCTTCGAGGATGCGGTTTTCATCCTCCCAGGTGATGAGATTGGCGTGTGTTATCAGCATGGGGATTCCTTTTGGTTCATTGGTTCATCAGTTCATCAGCTCATTGGCTGGGTTTGCGGGCGGTTTTGATGAAAAGCCTCATGTGGACGGGGCGCGGCTGCTCCAGCGGCCCCCACATTGGGGCCAGGGCGCTTTCCAGGCGGGCGACGGGGTCGCGGCCTTTTTCGGCGATGTAGCGTTTGACCGCCGACCAGGTGCGCAGATAGGCCAGGAATTGCGGCAGCGTCCATTCCACACGGATGGACAGGTCTTCCGGCGCGGGAATGTGCTCGTAGGGCAGGTGCAGGTCGCGGTAACGGTTGATGACCATGCGGTTGCCCGCCGCCCAGAAGGGGTCAATGGGGGTGTAGAGTTCCCGGCGCAGGATGGCGTCAATCTGCGGTGTGATTTCCGGGAAGTTGTAGGTCCAGGCTGCCAGCAGGCCGCCGGGACGCAGGACGCGCTCCACCTCGCCGAAGAAGGCAGGCAGGTCGAACCAGTGGATGGCCTGGGCGACCATCACCAGGTCGAAGACGGCCTCGCCAAAGGGAACATGCTCAGCGGGAGCAACGCTGTACGCCACGCGGGGGTGAGCCTGCCCGTGACGAACCTGTTCCAGGCTGAAGTCGGTTGCCGCCACGCGGTCGAAGTAGCGCGTCGCGGCGACCGCGGCCTGCCCGTTGCCGGTGGCGCAGTCCCAGGCGCGCTCGTGGCGGTGGCAGGTGTCGCTCAAAAAGGCAAATAGCGCTTCGGGATAGCGCGGCCTATGGCGGGCATAGTCGGCAGAACCATGTGAGAAACTTTTGGCGTTATCCATGATTTACGAATGATGATAGATGACTGATGACACGACAGACAACGGACGACGGACGGCAGACTGTGGACGGTAGACCGCCTGACCAGCCGACCAGACGACTACCCGACCACCAGACTGAAAGACTACGCGACCAGGCGACTAAGCGACTACCCGACCAGGCGACTAAGCGACTACGCGACTAACGAACTGAACCTGCTCCTCACTCTCCAGCGCGCCGGGGATGTACTGCCGCACCCAGGCGACGGCCTCCTCCGGGGTCAGGCCCA
>DAOTWV010000111.1:0-9922 GCA_034435695.1 Anaerolineales bacterium
ATGCAGTTGACGGCCGACATCTTCGGCCTGCCGGCTTCCCGTCCGCACGTGTACGAGGCTTCCGGGCTGGGCGCGGCGATTGACGCGGCCGTCGGCGCGGGACTGCACCCCGATTTCGAGACCGCCGTGGCCGAGATGACGCGCGTGCGGGATACCTTCGAGCCAAATCCGCAGGCGCAGCGGGTGTACGATGACCTGTATCACAACGTGTACCGCAAGATGTACCCCCGTTTGCGGCCGCTTTACCGTCACATGCAGGGCTGAGGGATTACAGGCGCACTTCGCCCCCCAGCAGGCTGATGAATCCCGTCCCGTAGTGCTGCACTTCCAGGAAGGCGGCGTTTTCCGGGGCGGGTTTGTATACCCGGAAGTGGCGCATCACCCCCAGGGTGGCGGCGCTTTCCAGCGGGCCGATGAATGCTTCTGTGGGTTTCCCGAAGTCGGGCGCGGCCGCCCAGCGGCGCATTTGCGCCGCGTTCAGGAAGGCGCAGCCGCTGTGGGGGTTCAGGGGACGCACGAAACGCAGTTCCTGCCCCAAGACCAGGGCGCGTATTTCGGGGTGTTGGGTCACATCGTGGAAGGGGGCGGTCACTTCGGGGCGCAGGTCGCCATCCACGTACACTTTGTGCAACGGAGCCAGGGGGCTGCTCTCGTAGCGGTTGGGCTGGAGCAGGCACTCGTCACCGGCCTGGGCGGTGAACCAGGCCAGTTTGTGGAAGAAGAGGGGGTCGTGCAGGATGAGGTCGTCTTCCAGGTAGGCGTAGTAATCGAAGTCACCCAGGTTTTCGGCCAGCAGCCGTTGGCAGGCAAAGCCCAGGTGACGGGGGTTGCCCTGTTGGGGTACATGGGTGTACAGGGTATCCGGCAGGGCGAGGTCTTCCAACAGGTGATGTTCCCCATCGGTGACGAGGCACACCTGCAAACGGTGTGCCGTGCGCTGGTTGGCGGGATGCGCCTGCCGCCCGGCAATGTGAATGATGCCCTGCGCCGCGCCGAAGTTGGTGTGCAACGCGCTCAGACAGGCGGTCAGGGCGAACAGGCGCGCCTGACGGGCACCACGCTGGGAGGCATGGGTACCGCCCTGGGCGGAGAAGTAGTGGGGGATGGCGACGAGGATATCCACAGATGAGACCACAGATGAAAAGGATAAAAAACCACGGATGGAAAGAATGAAAGGGATAAGTACGGATGCCAGGGGCAAATATCCCTTTCATCCCTTTTATCTGTGGTCTTACCACAGATGAACACAGATGAAAAGGATAAAAAACCACGGATAGAAGGGATAAAAGGGATAAAAAACCACAAATGGAGAGGATAAAAGGGATGAGTACGGGTGGATGCCAGAGGCAAACATCCCTTTCATCCCTTTATCTGCGGTCTTACCACGGATGGAAAGGATGAAAGAGATGAGTACGGGTGGATGCCAGGGGCAAACATCCCTTTCATCTCCATCCCTTTCATCCCCATTCCTTTCATCCCTTTTATCTGTGGTCTGTGGAGCGCTCAGTGGTTGCGGAGGATGAGCGGCAGGAAGATTTTCTTCAGGTTCTCGAAGAGCGAGACGTTTTCGACGTTTTGATACGTGACCGGTTGACGGCCATCGGCAGTGATGGTTCCCGCGCCATCATCCTGAGCGTTGCTCAGGCCGGTCTTATCATAGGACAGGGTATCTCCAGCAGTGTGCGGGCCGCCGTCCACATGGAAGGTGACGAATGGCGAGGGCACAACCGTAATGTCGTCGTCGCCATCCCCTGCCAGAATGGTGAACTTCTCCAGGTTGGCTTCGAAGGTAACCGTATTGGCACCAATGGAAGCCTGTTCGGCGCTGCCGCTGAGCGTAATCTGGTCGTCACCGGCGGTTCCGGTAAATTCCACCTGGTCAGTTCCTTCGTTCAGGTTCTCTTGTGCAGTATTGCTGCTTGTACCAGTCGCCGTGAACTGATAGATGTCGTTGCCGGGGCCACCGTGGAAGAGATTGGTGCCAGTAGCAGTGTTGAAGAGCACATCATTCCCTTCACCGCCGTAAATTTCATCCGTATCGCTACCACCGGTAAGCGTATCCGAGCCGGGGAAGAGCAGCAAACCATCAGCATCGTCCCCGTAAACCAGGTCGTTACCCGGACCGCTATCCACCCAGTCGCCGCCGTTTCCGCCATACACCAAATCATTTGCCAGACCGCCGAGGATAGAATCGCTGCCATCGCCGCCGTACAGGGTATCCTCGTTCAGGCCGCCGAGGAGCGTATCGTTCCCCGCATCGCCATGAAAAGCGTTCAGGCCGGCAGTAGACTGCAGGAAATCATTGCCATTGCCGCCGTAAAGCAGGTCATCACCGTCCGAGCCATAGAGCGAATCGTTATTGTCTTCACCATACAACCAGTCGTTGCCAGCGTCGCCAGTGAGTTGGTCACTACCCACACTGCCATACAGGGTATCGTTGTCTACACCGCCAAAGAGCAGGTCATTGCCGTCTTCCCCATTGAGTTCGTCCATGCCGGATTCGCCCAAAAGCGAATCATCGCCAAAACCACCCCACAGGATGTCATTTTCGCTGCCGCCCAGCAGGGTATCGTTATCGTTGCTGCCATACATCAGGTCGTTGCCGCCCTCTCCGGCCATGAAATCCATGCCAGCGTGCCCGACCAACGTATCATCGCCCAGGCCGCCGGAAAGGGTATCGTTGCCGCCCTGCGCGGAATTCGCGGGGTCATCGCCCAGAAGGACATCATTCCCATCCGTGCCGATGATGAAATCAGCGCCGCCGTTCCCTTGCAGCCAGTTGCTATCGCCGGAGTTGTAGGCCGAGGCCAACAGCACATCGTCGCCAGAACCCCCGTACAGCGTATCGCTGCCCGCCGCACCGTCCAGCGTGACCGTGCCAGTGAAAGCGCTGGCATCCATGATTTCCGTGCCCAACGTGCCCGTGATACGCGCCCCTTCCACCGTGCCCAACTGGTCGGTGACCACGATGGTGGGCGAAAGCGGAATGGTCTGCACCAGGGCGATGTTGCTCAACGTGAAAGTGTACACGCCGCTCTCCTGCAGGATATCCACTCCTGCGCCACCCGCCAGGACATCCGTGCCGTCTCCGCCGGTGAGGATGTCATCCTGGGCTTCGCCGTCCAGCCAGTCATCGCCCCCGTTGCCGATGAGGGTATCGTACCCCAGGCCGCCATACAGGCTATCCACCCCGCTGCCGCCGACCAGCGAATCGTTGTCATCACCGCCCAGCAAGGTGCTGCCGCCGCTGCCCCCCACGAGGGTATCGTTCCCCGCCAGCCCCTCCACGTACAACGTGCCTCGCGTGTACATGGAGCCATCAATCAAGTTGGGACTTGGCCCCGCAGTGATGCGCACAATCTCGAAATCCCCGATGTTGGCATCCGAAAGCGTCAGGTCGGCGTCCAGGTCGGGTTCGATGAGCCAGTCCGCACCGCCATCGTCGCTGAACGAATCGCCGCCCAGCACCCCAATCAGCGTATCGTTGCCCAGTCCGCCATTGACCAGCCCGTCCACATCCGGGGAGGCATCCACGTAATCATCGCCGCCTGCGCCGTAGAGGGTATCATCGCCGGTACCGGCAACCAGGGTATCGTTGCCATCCCCGCCCGTCAGGGCATCGCCGCCCGTGCCACCCACCAGCGAGGCATCGCTCCAGCCAGCATAGAGCACATCGTTGCCGGCGCCCCCCGCCAGGGTACTGCGGGTCAACAGCGGAAAATCAGCGGAGGTCACGCCACGGGCATCAATGGTATCGTTGCTGCCCGTGCCCTGCACGAACATGCGCTGCACATTCGCACACGGTACAGGAAGCGTGTGCCCATTGCCCAGGTCAACCTGCGTGAAATAGCACCCGACAGTCACGTTGGTCAGCGTGAGCGGCAGGGTGATGGTCAGCGCGCCGGTGGAAGCGGTGTAGGTGTACCAGGATGCTGCCTGCGGCATCTGGACAGGCGGAACCGCACCCGAGGGCGTCTCCTGCTTCCCAGGGGTAGAGGGGACTCGCTTCTGGGGTGTGGGCGCGTCATCCGGGGGAAGAGGCGCATCCCAGGGGTGATAGCCCCATTCCCCTTGCGCCCCGTACCGGTGATGGTCGGGCAAAAGGGCTGCGGGAGTCTGGAGGGGAACGCGCCACGTCACAACACGCCGGAGGGCACGCGCCCGGCGCTTGAGGGTTGCCCCCGCCTGGACAGGGCGCGTCAACACCAAGGCGTGCGCCAGCATCAGGAAAACCGTCAACACGGGCTGCCATCCACGCCAGGGCAGTGCATGGCCTTCCGGGACAGGCAAACAGGCATCGAAACGGTCATCAACCAATCGGACTTCCATAGCAAAAACTCCTCTCAAGCGCAAACACCAGCCTCGGCCACCCTTTGAAAGAGCGCCATCAAACGAGGCAGGGTCACCCGCAAAGCATACCGCTCGGCAATGGTACGGCGGGCGGCAACCCCCAACGTGTTGCGGTAGTGCTGCGGGGCTTCGAGCACCTGTAATGCGGCTTGGGCCAGGCCGTCCACGTCAAAAAAATCACATAGCAAGCCGTTTTCCTGATGGGTGATGACCTCCCGCACCGGGGCGGTGTCCGAGGCCAGCACCGTACAACCGCATGCCATGGCATTCAACACAGACCAACTCAGCACGAAAGGTACGGTCAGGTAGATATGCAGGTCGCTGAGAGCAAACAGATTCACCAATGTCTCAGGGGGCACGCGCCCGGTGAAATGAAAACGGCGTAAATCGTAGTCATCCTGGTTCAGGACATGCGCCTTGAACGAATCTTCGGGGATGTAGCGCAAATCGCCGCCATACGCCACACGGTCTTCACCCACCACCAGGAAGTGTACGTCCGGGCGGGCGGAGTAGATGCGTTTGGCCGTGCGCATGAAGATATCGAAACCACGCATGGATTCGAAACCGCGGGCTACATAAGTGATGATACGGGAATCTGGAGGAATGTCCAGCAGGTAATTTGGGGGACGCGGCCGCCAAAAGGCGGTATCGATGCCATCATGGATGATTTGAATTTTCTCGCGGTACGCAGCCGGGAAAAGCCCATGCTGAAAACGGGTGGGGGTGTACCCCGCTGCACAGGTTTCCAGGTCGAGCAAAATCATGGCGTTGCGCGTGCGGCTGCGCAGACGGTCGAGGGGATGTGCCGGCCACTCTGGGCGGAAATCCAGGTCGCTGCCACGAGAGCGATAGAAGTACTCGAAGTAGTTGATGATGGGCGTTTTGGGGTACAGTTCGGGCAGGAAAACCGTGGAGCCAAAACCAGAATGCCCGACGATAAGGTCGGGCTGAATTTCCGGATGTTTCACCAGCGTTTCAAAAACGGCATGGGCATGCCAGGTGGCATTCTCGAAAGTGCGCGAGCAGTAGTGTGTGCGCGCCGTAGCGCCTCCCTTGAGACGGTATTGCAATTTTTGCATGCCCTGCACCTCCCCCGGCGGGGTCTGGGAAACGAAGGTGCAACGATGTCCCTGACGTACCAGGGCGGCAGCGATATGCCCAAACTGTGCGGGAAAATTTTTGTGAACGAAGAGGATGTGCATGGGGCAGTGTGGCAGGCGCTGCTTCAGGTATCGTAGCGGGCAATGAACTCTTCGGCTTTTTCCACCAGGGAACGGTTGCCGATGAAGAGCGGGGTGCGCTGGTGCAGGTTATCCGGCATGATGTCGAGGATGTTGCGCTGCCCATCGGAAGCATAGCCACCAGCCTGTTCGGCGATGAAGGCCAGCGGAGCCGCCTCGTACAACAGGCGCAACTTACCCTGAGGGCGTTTGCTGGTGGCCGGGTAGTAGTACACGCCGCCAGTGAGCAAATTGCGGTGGAAATCGGCCACCAGAGAACCGATGTACCGCAAGGAAAGACCGGGGCCGCCGTTGCCATCCGCCCCTTGCAGGTAACGGGTATAGCGTTTGACGCCTTCGCTCCAACGCATTTCGTAGCCCTGGTTGACGCTGTAGTACTTCGGCTTTTCGGGAATACGAATGTTGTGATGCGAAAGCAAAAACTCGCCCACGCTGGGGTCCAGGGTAAAACCGTGGACTCCCTGCCCCGTGGTGTACACCAGCATGGTGCTGGAACCGTAAATCAGGTAGCCAGCGGCCACCAGGTCGCGGCCGGGCTGCAGGCAGTCAATCAATTGCCCAGGGCCGCTCTGCGTCCGGCGGCGATAGATGGCAAAGATGGTACCGATGCTGACATTGTAGTCAATGTTGGAAGAACCGTCCAGCGGGTCAAAAAGCAACACGTACTTCCCCAGGGGGTAGCCCGCAGGGATGGGGATGGGGTCTTCGTGCTCCTCAGAGGCCATGAGCGCCAGGCGTCCCGTGTGGTCATTCAGGCGGATGAGGGTTTCATCGGCCAGGCGGTCGAGTTTCATGACTTCCTCACCCTGCACATTGACTTCACCAGCCTTCCCCAGCACCTGCACCAGACCGGCGCGGGTGGTCTGGCTGGCAATCAGTTTACCGGCCAGGGCGATATCGTACAGCAGGCCGGTGAGGGCACCGGTGGCTTCCGGGTGATGACGCTCCTCTTCGAGAATATGACGCTCGATGGTCATAATGCGAGGTGCGTGAATGGCATGATTGTTCAGCATACAGCGAACCTCCTTGTATAGCAGGGGGGATACCAGGCTGGTACCGATTCCAAAAAGGGCGGTTGAAAAATCTCCAGGGGTGCTTCTGAGGGGCGAGGAAAATTTCCTGCGCCCCTCAATGCACACGCCCGGATACGCAACACAGAGAGAAAATTCAGGCGCGCCCGCTCAGGGCAGTGCGGGGCGCATGAGGGGTTGGGGATGCTCTCGCGGGTTAGTGAAAAAGTCTTCGGGCAGGGGGATAGGCTGGTATTGCACGCCGGTTCCCAGGGTATTCATGTCAACGTAATACAGCGCGATGGGGTTGGCCGCCCCGGCACGGATATCCTGAAACGCAAAGGCCAGGTACTGCCCATCGGGGCTGAAGGATGGGTCTCGGTAGCAGCATACCCCATCCACGGGGTTGACTTCCCGGTCGGCTTTGTGCAAATCTCGGTTGTAGATGTACAGGTCGCCAAAGCCATCGTTGCGGACGAAACCGGTCATGGCGAACAGATAGACACCATCCCAGGAGAAATTCTGGATGATGGGCGTCTTGTCGTAGCCCTTCATGCTGAAACGCTGGGATGGAAACTCGTCCAGGCGCGGGGGAGTATCGGGGCAGTTTTTGATGCTGATGACCTGAATCAGGTCTACCTGCCGTCCGTTGCCATCGTTGCCGATGATTTTTACGGCCAGTTGGGTGCCATCCGCCGACCAGCGCGCCTGCTTGACGGCGTTCCGGGTGTAGGGGGAGAGTGAGGCGCATTGCCCCAGGGCTTTCACATCGGTACGAAAACGTACCTGCGCCAGCGCGTCGCGGTCGAAGGGCACCACGAACATCTGGCGGTCCATGCTGATGGCCACCTGTGAACCGTCCGGGGAAATGCTGAAATCTTCGAGTTTCTCAATGGCCTGCACGCACATCAGGATATCATCCCGCCCGCTCTGCCACTCCACACTATGCACGCAAGTACCCAGGATGTAGGTCACGGCGCGTCCGTCGGGCGTCCACTGCAAGAGGGTTTTCGTGCCGCCATCGGTGGTCAGTTGCTTCAAGTCGCTGCCATCGAGGCGCACTACCCACACATCGTTGTCACGCACGAAGGCCATCATGTCGCTGCCGCCCAGGGTCAGGGGAGCAGGCGTCTCGGTAGGGGTGGGTACCGGGGTATCCGTGGGTACGGGGGTAGGGGAAGGGGTGAGAGAAGCCGTTGGCGTGGGGGAAGGAACGGGGGTATCCGTGGGTACGCGAGAGGGGACGGGGGTATCCGTAGATGCAGGGATGGCCGCCAGCGCCTGTGCGGTCTGTGTCCTCTGGAGGACATCCCCTCCTGCTTGTGGCGTGCTGCCCCCGCCTCCAGGCAGGGAAAACACCCCCATGAGGAACAGCACCCCCACAGCAAGTACCCCAAACAAGGCCAGCCCGCCCAGCACAACCGCCAAAGGAACTTTGCGTCTCGAAACAGCCACCGTCTCCTGTGCGGGAAGGCGCGCCTGACGCGCCGCAGCGGTGGGAGTCTGTGGCGGGGCATCGGCACGTGCCACACGGGTAGGCGCAGCCTCGACGGAAACGACATCCCTGGCCGGCGGAGTGGGCGCTTCGCCCAGCACCACGGCTTTGAAAGCATCCGCCAGGGCGCCGGCGCTCTCGTAGCGCTCATCCCGCTCTTTGGCAAGCGCCCTCTCCAGCACCTGGTGACAACCTTCTGGCAGGTCGGGGCGCAAGTCCAGGATAGGGGGGGGAGTCTCCAGGATGTGCGCCATCATCACCCGTGCCGGGGTATCGGCCTGGAAGGGCGTCTGTCCGCTCAACATCTGGTACAGGATGATACCCAGGGCATAGACATCACTGCGCGCATCCAGCGGTGCGCCGCCCTGTACCTGTTCAGGACTCATGTAGGCCGGTGTACCGATGACCCCCGTACCGGTCAGGGTCTTGCCTGCCCCCGCGATATGCGCAATGCCGAAATCGGAGAGGTACGCGTTATCGTATTCGTCGAACAGGATATTGCCGGGTTTGAGGTCGCGGTGGATGATTCCGTGCTGATGGGCGGCATCCAGCGCCTGCCCCAGCCGCCGCAGCACCCGCTCCGCTTCGACGAGCGTCAGCGGGCCGCTTTTGAGCCTGTCGGCCAGAGAGCCGCCCTTCATCAGGCGCATGACGATGAAAGGCTGGCCGTTATCCTCGGCGAAATCGTAGACGGGCACGATGCAGGGATGCTCCAACGCCGCGATGGCGCGTGCCTCGCGCTCGAAACGGGTGCGGAACTGGGGGTCATCTACCATTTCCAGCGGCAGGATTTTGATAGCCACCTCGCGCTCAAAGCGCGGGTCAAAACCGCGGTAGACAGTCGCCATACCGCCGCGTCCCAATCGCCCTCGAATCTGGTATCGTCCTATGGATTCCAACATGGTGCTCAGGCCGTCCCGAATTGCCTGTCGCCGGCATCCCCCAGGCCCGGCAGGATGTAGCCGTGTTCGTTCAGGCGCTCGTCCACTGCCGCCAGGTGGATGGGCACTTCAGGATGGTGTTGCTGCATGAGCGCAATCCCCTCAGGGGCGCCAATCAGGCCGACAAATTTGATTTTCTGCACCCCCCAGCGCTTCAGGATGTCCACCGTCGCTACGGCAGAGCCGCCGGTCGCCAGCATGGGGTCCAGCACCAGGCAGACTGAAACGGTGGGAGCGATGGGCAGTTTGTTGTAGTACTCTACCGGCTGCAGGGTGCGTTCATCGCGGTACAGGCCAATATGCCAGACTTCGGCGTTGGGCATCAGTTCCCACACCCCTTCCACCATCCCCAACCCGGCACGTAAAATGGGCACCAGCCCGATTTTTTCCTTCAATTCATAGCCGGTGGTCGTGGTCAAGGGCGTCTCGACCTGCACAGTCTCCAGTTCCAGGTCAGCAGTGGCTTCATAGGCCAGCAGGGCGGAAATCTCGCGCACCAGTTCACGAAACTTCTTGGGTTTGGTTTCCTGATTGCGTAAACGCGTCAATTTATGGGCAACAAGGGGGTGTTTGGAGGGGAAAACGTTGTTCATGGTATCGGTGGGGGAATGAAAGGTGATTGACATGTGCCCCAATTATAGCGGAAAAGCACCAGATTTGGGCATTGCGCTTTCGTGAGGGAGAAAGGTTGCTGGTACTACCCGGCGGCTGGAAGTCGCGGCTACGGCTGCCAAACCTGCCTGCGCAGGTTGATTTCCAGTCGCCGAAGGGCGACTTTGTAACCGTGGGTGCAGATTCATCTGCCGCCTTGTGTGTCCCCCAGACGAAAAAGGCGGTTTCCCGGTGGGGAAACCGCCTTTCCTGGGTGCGTAGTGCTATCAGGCC
>DAOTWV010000112.1:0-12318 GCA_034435695.1 Anaerolineales bacterium
AATCGCCGGTAATCATCACGGTGCGGATGCCGGCATGCGCCGCCTTTTGCAGGGCGACTTTGACCTCCTCGCGCGGCGGGTCAATCATGCCAATCAACCCGGCGAAAACCAGGTCACGCTCCAGGTCGTCCAGGGTGGGATTTTCATCGGGGACATCCCGCTCAAGGCGGTAGGCCACGGCCAGTACGCGCAAGGCGTCTTCGGTCATGGCATCGTTGGCAGCCAGAATTTGCTGGCGGACTTCATCGCTCAGCAGGCGGGGTTCGTCATCCATGCCCTGGTAATGGGTACACAGCGGCAAGATGCTATCGAGCGCACCCTTGACCGTGACCACGTCCCAGCCCTGTTTCTGCTGGTCGTAGAAGGGGGAGATGTCTTCGGGGTCTGGCGCTTCCACATCGTGGACGGTGACCATACGCTTGCGCTCGGAATCGAAGGGCACTTCGCTCTCGCGCGGGTAGGTTTTCTCCAGGTCTACGTAAATCGCGCCGGCCTTGGCGGCAGCCACCAGCAAGGCGCCTTCGGTCGGGTCGCCGATGATGCGGTAGTTCTCCACGTCGCCGTCCACGCCTTCCAGGTCCGCATCGTTGTTGAGCGCGCCAATCCACAAGGCGGTCAGTACGGCAGGGAAGTCCCGCTTCAGGTTGGCAGGCTGCCCCTCCACCAGAAAATCCCCTCTACGCGAATAGCCGCTACCGGTGGCTTCGATGAACTTCCCATCCACCCACAGGCGGGTGACGGTCATCTGGTTTTGGGTGAGTGTACCGGTTTTGTCGGAGCAAATTGTGGTGGTTGAGCCAAGCGTCTCCACCGAGGCCAGCCGCCGAATGAGGGCATGGCGCCGAATCATCTCGCGCATGCCCAGCGCCAGGCTGATGGTGACCACCGCCGGCAGTCCTTCGGGGACGGCGGCAATCGCCAGACTGACGGCCACCAGGAAGGAATCCACCAGCGTCTCGCGAGCGGCTTCCAGGTAGGCCAGCAGACCGCCGGATGTCAGCAGGCTGAGGTCGGTATTCTGGGCAATCGCCTCCACGAAGACCAATGCGCTGATGATGAGCGCACCCCAACCGAGCGTGCGTCCCAACTGGTCGAGGCGTTTTTGCAGCGGTGTCTGCTCATCTTCCACGCTTTGCAGCATATCCGCAATCATCCCCAGTTGGGTTTGCATGCCGGTACTGATGACGATGCCCTTACCGCGCCCATAGGAAACCAGCGTCCCCATGAAGGCGGTGTTTTTGCGGTCGCCCAGCGGGACGTTTTCATCCAGCACCAGGGCGGCGCTTTTCTGTACGGGCAGCGATTCACCCGTCAGCGAGGCTTCTTCCACGCGCAGGTTGTGGGTTTCGAGCAGGCGTACATCCGCGGGGACGTAGTTGCCGGCTTCCAGAAAGACGATGTCACCGGGCACCAGGTCACTGGCCGGGATGCTTTGCCGCTTGCCGTCGCGCAACACGTGGGCTTCGGGGGCTGCCAGTTGCTTGAGGGCGGCCAATGCCTGTTCGGCGCGGCGTTCCTGGATGATGCCCAAAATGGCGTTCAACAACACAATCGCCATGATGGCGCTGGCATCAATCCACTCGCCGAGAAGCGCCGAGATGACCGAGGCCACAATCAGCAGCATGACAATGAAATTGTTGAATTGCTCCCAAAGCAACGCCCAGAAAGTTGGCGGCGGGGTCTCGCGCAATTTGTTCGGGCCATAAGAAGCCAACCGCTCGGCGGCTTCCTGGGTGGTCAGCCCATCTTCATTCACCTGCAGGTGCTTGAGCACCTCCTCCGCGGAAAGCGCGTACCAGGGAGTAGAACGCAAGTCTTCAGGAGAAAAAATTGATTCGCTCATAGAGCCTCCAGCGTACGATTTTTTGTGGCATGCACACAAGCGCAAAGACAGCAGTAGAAACTGCTACAACGTTTGCAAAGTCAGCATAACCTGTGAAGGCAGGTCTGGTAGCCATTGCCGCGACTTCCTGTCGCCAAAACGGGGAAATGGGGCATTGTCGAAGGTAATCGTCGTGCCCAAGGGGGGCAGGTAAAAAAAAAGCGAGCCGCCCAAAGGGTGACGGTCTCGCTAACGCCAGTGGCGCACAGGTCGCCGGGAGTGTTCTCCGTCTTGACGACAACCTGTCCCGCAAGAGCGGGCGCTACTCCCCGTGTACCAGTAATCAGGGATGATATGCTGTTTCAAGGCCAGGGCTTTTGCACAGGCAAGTGTAGTATAACAAGGGGCAATCATTGGGTCAAGTGACAGGTGTCACAAACAGCAATTTCAGATTTCCCGCATGGTACCCGCAGATTACGTAAATAGTGCGGATTTTTTCTGTCCGCGCTATTGCCGCAAGCGCCAATCCAGGGCAGTAAAGCGCCGCTCGACGGGGTTGTTGTTCACCGCGATACCAATTGCCCGACGGTTGCCCACCAGGACACACAGACGTTTCGCGCGCGTCACAGCCGTGTACAACAAATTGCGCTGCAGCATCATGTAATGCTGCGTGACCAGGGGAATGACCACGGCCGGAAATTCCGCTCCCTGGCTTTTGTGCACGGAAACCGCGTAAGCCAGTACCAGGTTATCGGCCTCGGTCCAGTCATAGGGCACCAGGCGGCCATCGAAATCCACCGTCAGGGTATGTTCTACCAGAGAAAGCGCCGTTACCACCCCGATGTCGCCGTTGAAGACTTCCTTATCGTAGTCGTTTTGAATTTGCATCACCTTGTCACCGGGGCGGAAAACCTGCCCAAAGAGGCGCTTTTGGGGCTTGCCCTCGGCAGGCGGGTTCAGGGCATTCTGCAAGCGCTCGTTGAGCGCCGTCACCCCCGCGCCGCCGCGGTACATGGGCGCGAGCACCTGAATATCTCGCAAGGGATGCAACCCAAATTTTTGCGGAATACGGTTCACGACGACATCTACCACCCAATCGGCAGCCTCATCGGGTTCCGTGGCCGGGAAGAGAAAGAAATCAGGGGTTGGTGCAGCCCCGGCAGGCGGGAAAATGGGCATTTCGCCGCGGTTGATACGGTGTGCGTTGGTGATGATGTACGAATCGGCAGCCTGCCGAAAGATGCGCGTCAGGCGAGTGACGGGAACCGTGCCGCTGGCAATGATGTCGCGCAGCACATCCCCGGCGCCAACAGAGGGCAACTGGTCTACATCCCCCACCAGGAGCAGGTGCGTCCCCGGAGCCAGCGCCTTGAACAGGTGATAGGCCAGCACGATATCCAGCATGGAAGCCTCATCCACCACCAGCAAGTCGGCGGGAAGAGGGTTTTTCTCGTTGATTTTGAAACCCTCGGAGGGGGAATACCCCAGCAAACGGTGAATGGTGCTGGCAGGGCGTCCGGTGGCTTCGGAGAGGCGTTTGGCTGCGCGGCCGGTAGGGGCGGCCAGAGCACAGGTCTTGCCTGCGGCTTCCAAAATGCGTATCAGGGCGCGCAGCGCCGTGGTTTTTCCCGTTCCAGGGCCGCCAGTGAGCACGCTGACAGGATTGCTCAACGCCAGCCGTACGGCCTGTTGCTGTTCCTCCGAAAGGTCGTCTGGCAAGGGAGTCAGGGCAGGCGGCACATCGCTGAGACGCGAAAACAGGGTGTACCCCAGGCTGCGCAGCCGTTCCGCCACACCACGTTCACTGACGTGCAAGGGGGTGAGGTACACTGCGGGGACGCGGTATGCCGCGGGGACTTCCTGCACCCTCGGGGGGGAATCCGACGCGCCCTTTTCGAGGGGCGGCACCGCCTCCAGGGTGACGCGTGACTCCTGGGCGAGGCGCTCCACCGCGTCTTCCAGCAAAGACGCCTCTACCCCCAGCAACTCCGCCGCCCGATGCGTCAGTTCGGCACGCGGCACATACACATGCCCTTCATTCACCATCTGGTTGAGGGCGTATACCAGGCCGGCTTCCAGCCGGGAGGGGTGCTCATGGGATAACCCCAAAGAACGGGCGATTTTATCGGCGGTTTTGAAGCCCACGCCGTGGATGTCGCGTGCCAGACGGTAGGGGTCGTTTTGCACAATGGAGAGGGCCTCATCGCCATAGGTCTTATAAATTTTGACCGCCAGGCTGGTGCTCACCCCATAACTGTGCAGGAAGAGCATGATTTCTTTGACCTGTTTTTGCTCTTCCCAGGCCGCAGTGATGCGCGCCACACGTTTTGGGCCGATATCGGGCACTTCTCGCAAGCGTTCCGGGTGATTTTCGATGATATCGAGCGTCTGCGCGCCAAAAGCAGCCACGATGCGTTCCGCCAGGCGCTTGCCGATGCCGCGTACCAGCCCGGAACCCAGATACCGCTGGATACCCGCCACGGTCGCCGGAAGCGCCTGCTCGCACACTTCCACCTGGAACTGCAGGCCATGTTTGGGGTGGTTAACCCACTTGCCTTGCAGACGCAGGTACTCTCCCGGCGTGAGTTCGGGCAGGTTTCCGACAACGGTTACCAGTCCATCGCGCCCCATGCCTGGGGTGTTGCGGCTTTCTGGGCGCAAACGCAATACGCTATACCCGTTTTCCGGGTTATAGTAGGTCACGCGTTCCAGGGAGCCGGTAAGGGAAGTTTCAGGTCTCAAGTGTCGGATGGCGGGAATTGGGGAAGGGTGCGGAGGGCTTCACAGGGGTTCATCGTCCAGTGTGCTTCCAGAGGGGCAAAGACAAGGCCGCGCGCGTTCCGTAGCACACTTTGGCGACATATGCGCTCAAGGGTTTTGCTGCGCCCAGTCATCGCCAACGATGAGGATGACATCGTATGTCGCCGCAGGGTCGTAACTGGTAAAAATCTGGCTATCGGCAATGCCCATGCTGGCAATCAGGGACTTCAACGTGTAGGGGTTGCCAGTGTAATCAATGACGGTGGTGTAGGGGTACAGTTGGTCGGCATTGCCCACCCCTGCGATGTCGAACCCCTGCTGTTCGAGGTAATCCCTGGTACGCGCCCCCAGGCCGGTGACAGAGGTGCCGTTTTGCACGAAGATGCGGGCAGCCTCAGCACGCAACAGGGCGGCATCGGGTGTTCCTGCCGCGGCCGGTTCGATGCGCCCATACGTAGAGAAGATGTCATCGCGCAGTTCCAGCAATGCCTGAGGGTCGTACACCAGGATGGATTGCCCATCGTAGGAGGTGCTGATATCCACCTGTTCTGGGCCGATGATGCCGTGATGGATGTTTTCCGGAGGGATATCCAGCATGAGCCAGGCCAGTTTGATGGCATAGTCGAAAGTCAGGTTGGTGTCGATACCTTCCTGTGCCTGGTAGTAGATGTAGGGGGCGCGCTGCATGAGGTCGGGCAGCAGGTTGAAATCCAGGATGCGGTCGCGCACGGCGAGGAGCACCTGCTGCTGGCGACGGGCGCGGTCGAAATCGCCGCCGGCGGTATGTCTGGCACGCGCGTAAGCCAGCGCAATCTCTCCAGAGAGCGTTTGCACCCCAGGCTGGAGAGTCTTCTGCGTCCCGTCTCCCAGCAAATCCACGGTAATGGTTTCCGGGACGTTGATTTTGACTCCGCCGATTTCGTCCACGAAGCGCACGAAGGTATCGAAATCCACGCGGGCGTAGTAATCCACCGGCATCCCCAGCAGATTGGAGACGGCCTGCATAGCCATGCCCGGCCCGCCGCCATCCAGTTGGTAGGCCTCCCCCAGCATGTAGGCGGTGTTGATTTTTCCGTAACCGAACCCGTTAGGGAGGTTGACCCACAAATCACGCGGGATGGAGAGCATGCCAGCCGTCTTGCTGGGCGGGTCTATGCTAAGCAAAATCATGCTATCGCTGCGCGGCGGGCCTTGTCCGGCTTCCCAATCGCGGTAATCCAACCCCAGGAGGAGGATGTTGATGCGACTTTGCCCATCCCAGGGCTGAGGGGTGGGCGCCAGTTGATTGGTCTGCAGCACCTGATTGGGCGCCAGGGTAGGGACGTTGGGCAACGGCGTTGGGGTGTGGATGGCGGCCTCCACCCGCGGGGCCTGCCACCAGGAAACGACGGCATCGCGTACCACGATGAAGGTCAGCACCGCGGTTGCCAGCACGGCCACCAGGAAGGCCGCTCCCAGTCCCCACAGCAGGCTGTTGGAATACAGAATGTTGCGCAAGCGAGAAGGCATAGTCTACGGTTTACGTTTGGTGGTCTCTCACGCCTTAGCGCCTATCGAAAATTCACCGTAGGGCAACTGCTTGCCAGTTGTCCCCCCGTTGAATACGCGGGACGCGGACGGCGCGGACGTATGTGGATTTTCATCGGCTTTTGGTAACTGCTCAGCCCACCCGCCGGGGAAGCCATTCCCCGGCTGAGGACACCAAAGTCGGGTAAACCCGACTGCATGGCGCCGGCCGGATTGTTCCGGCTTTGGCCAATCAGCCCGACGATTTATCGTTGGGCGTGGGTGGCTGAGTTGTTACGGCTTTTGAACCTATCCGAAAATACACCGTAGTTGTCACTGCCAGGCGGTGTAGCCGCCGACCTGTGCCCCAAAGGGGGCAGCAATCTCCTGCAGGGGGATGGAGGTTGCTTCAACCCCTTCGGAGCTTCGCAACGACATTGCACGTTGCATTTTTCGGATAGATACTCATGGCATGGCGTTGTTTGTAGCCCAATCACTCCCCAGCCAGATTTCGATGTCGGCCTGAGCATTGGGGTCATAGCGTACCCGGAAGTTATTGGGGGAGACATTCATCAGGTTCATCAGGTATTGCACCGTGTAAGGGTTGCCGGTGTGGTCAATCACCCAGGTGTAGGCTACGGCTTCCGTGTTGCCCAGCAGGTCTTCCGGTGCGTTCAACCCCAGGGAACGCAGGTACTCGCTGGTGCGCCCGGCCAGTCCGGTCACGTATGCGCCATTCAGCACCATGATGCGCGCCCCTTCGGCCTTCGCAAGGTCTTCCAGGGATTGCTGGGCAGCCGCCGGGCTGAGCGCGCCCTCCGTGGTGAACAATTCATCCCGCAAAATGCGAATTTTCTCCGGGATGGGTTTGAGGATATCCAGCCCCTCCGGGGACTTGGCAAAGATGACGTGCTCTTCCCCGATGATGCCATGACGGATGTTTTCCTCAGGGATGTCTTTAGCCAGCCAGGCAAGTTGAATGGCCTGGTCGAGGGTCATATTGGTACGAATGCCGCTGGAAAGTTCTGCATACAGTTGCGGGGCTTTGGCCACCAGCGTGGGCGCCATATCGAAAGCCAGTATGCGGTCGCGGATAGCCAGAATGACCTGTTGCTGACGGCGGGCACGGTCGAAATCACCGCCTTCGGTGTACCGGGCACGTGCATAGGCCAGCGCCCACTCTCCAGGCAGGGTTTGCACCCCCGGTTTGAGTTTCTTTTTGGTCTCTTTGCCGCTGCCTACCAGGTCAATGGTAATCGGTTCGGGCACATCCAGTTTTACCCCGCCAATTTCGTCAATGAAGCGCACGAAGGCACCGAAATCCACCTGGGCGTAGTACTGAATGGGAATGCCCAGGACGCTCTCGACGGTTTTCATCGCCAATTCGGGGCCGCCTCCGGGCAGTTGATTGGCCTCTCCCAGCGAGTAGGCTGTATTGATTTTGCCGTACCCAAAGCCTCCGGGGATGTCCACCCACAGGTCGCGCGGAATGGAAAGCATGGCGGCATTCTTGGTCAACGGGTCCAGGGAGAGCAAAATCATGGTATCGCTGCGTGGCGCGTCCTCGCCAGCCTCCCAATCCCGGTAATCCAGGCCGATGAGCAGCACGTTGACGCGGCTGGCACCATCCCAGGGTTCCGGTGTAGGCCCCTGGGGGACTGGCTGGGCAGCCGAGCCGCCCGGCGTGGGAGTCGGTTCCCCAGGGCGTAAGGTAGGCGTCGGGGTGACAATGCGAATACCCCCGATATCGGTGAACTCCCACGAGGTCACCATGCTGCGCGTAAAACGAAATACGAAAACGGCAAGCGCGGCTGCAACCAGCAGGAAGAGCGCGCTACCCAAAAGTTTACGAGGAGAAACGGAAGTCATTTTCATCAAAATTGTTTTGCACCTGTCGTTGAGAGCATTCGGCAGCAGAGCCTCGGAAATCCGTGGCTGCGTACCGGGCGAGAGAAAATACCACCCGCCAGAACGGCATTATAGCACGAGTGCAGAATGTACACCTTGCGGTACAATAATGCCTTGCTTGCAAGACTTGTGCCAGAATCCCCCCCAGGCACAGCACTTCCTGTTTCGTACTGCTTATGTCCCTGATTAGCGCCTCTCGACTCGCAAAATCCTTTGGTCCTGTAGACCTGTTCTACGGCATCAACCTGCAGGTGCCGCCGCATGCCCGCGTGGCCATCGTTGGCCCCAACGGCATCGGAAAGACCACGCTGCTGCGCATCCTCATCGGTGAAGAACCGGCCTCCGAGGGCACGGTACAACGCGCCCGCGGCACCCGTATAGGCTATCTGCCCCAGGAAGCCTCTTTTGAATCCGGGCATACCCTGTGGGAAGAGTGCTTGCAGGCTTTCGACGAAGTGCGCCGCCTGGAAAGCGAACTGGAACTTTTGAATCAACAACTGCGCGCCGCACCAGATGACGCGGCCTTGCTGGAGCGCTACGGAGCCTTGCAACACCGCTTCGAGCACCTGGGCGGGTACACCTACGAAACCGACATCCGCCGCGTGTTGAGTGGCCTGGGCTTCAGCCAGCGCGAATTCACCATGCCCCTCACCCAACTCTCTGGTGGGCAGCGCACCCGCGCCCTGCTGGCACGCCTGCTGCTCTCCAAACCCGATTTGCTCGTGCTGGACGAACCAACCAATCATCTGGACATTGCCGCGGTGGAATGGCTGGAAAACCACCTCGCACAATGGGAAGGCGCCGTGCTGCTGGTTTCCCACGACCGCTACTTCATCGACCGCGTGTGCAACACCATCTGGGAAATGCGCCCCGGTGGGCTGGAGATTTACCGCGGCAATTACAGCGCCTACCTGCAACAACGCGAACAACGCTGGGCATTGCGCCGTGAGCGCATTCAGGCAGAAAAAGAGCGCCTGCAAAAAGAAATCGAGTACATTCGCCGCAACATCGCCGGACAAAACGTCAGCCAGGCGCGCGGCAAATTGCGCCGCGTCAGCCGCATCATCGAAGCCATCGAACAAATCGGCTTCGAGGCCGTCCTCGACCAAAACTGGGCACAGGTCAGCACCCAGGTACACATCAGCACCAGTTTGATGAGCGTGGACGAAGCCCAACGCCGCCTGAACCGCCTGGGCAGCCCCAACGAACAAACCGAACCTTTTCGCATCCACCTGCGGGCGCGGCAGCGCAGCGGCAACCTGGTGCTGCGCACCGAAAACCTGTTGGTAGGCTATCCTGGCAACCCCCTCTTCCGCGTCCCCGACCTGGAATTACGCCGCCTGGAATGTGCGGCTGTCATCGGCCCCAATGGGGCGGGCAAAAGCACGTTTTTGAAAACCATTCTGGGGGAACTGCCGCCCCTGGAAGGCCAGGTACGCCTGGGGGCCAGTTTACAAATCGGCTACTTTGCCCAGGCGCATGAACGGCTGCACCCCGAAGACACGCTCATCCAGGCCATCGAGCGCGTTGCCCCGCACATGCTGCCGGCCGAAATCCGTTCCTACCTGGGGCGCTATCACTTTCGGGGCGACGATGCCTTCAAAACCGTCTCCATGCTTTCTGGCGGAGAACGCGGGCGCCTGGCGCTGGCGCAACTGGCGCTCAGCGGAGCCAACCTCCTGCTGCTGGATGAACCCAGCAACCACCTGGATATTCCCTCTCAGGAAATCCTGCAGACGGTGCTGGCCGACTATCAGGGCACCATCCTGCTCGTCTCGCACGACCGTTACCTGATTGACGCCCTTGCCACCCAGGTATGGGAGGTCCACCCCCAAAGCGGGAGGTTGCACATCTTCGAGGGGAATTACCGCGCCTTTCAGGAATCCCGCACCAACGCCCCCCAGGAGGTCACCGCACCTTCCAAAGCCACCTCAGCCGAAGCATATCGCCGGCAACAGCGCGCCCGCAACCGCACCAAAGCCGAGGCACGTCGCCGCGCCCAGGCGCTTGCCCGCCTGGAAGAGGAAATTGCCAGCCTCGAAGCCCAGTTGAACGAACTGAGCGCGCACCTGCAAACGCCTCCCACCGACCCCCAAGAACTGCGCCGCCTGAGCGAAACGTACAACCACACCCAACAAACCCTCGAAGAGCGCTATGCCGCCTGGGAAGAACTGGCCGCGGAGGAAGCCTGAAAGCCCATGCGCAGCCCCGAATGCACGGAGGCCTATCACCCAATTCGCTGCACGTATTCAGAGGGGATTACGCAACGGTTCCCGCACCCATGTCCGGGGGTTACGGCTGCACAAAGGTAAGCATCCACGAACCAGGGTAACCGCCGTCCTCGCAAGTCACCACCTGCAAATCCGAAATCACCTGTCCACCCTGACCAACCACCAGGGTGTACACTTCACCGGGGGTCATCACGAAATCCGCCACACCGCGCCCCAGTTCTGGTTTCAGGCCGGTGAAGAAAATCTCCTGTCCCTGCGCCCACGAGACCGTGATATCCACCCCCGGCACAGGTTGCCCGGCAGCATCGCGCACATCCACACGGATGATGGAATGCGTCCACGAGGGTTCACACACCAGGGTGCGCTCTTGCAGCACAAAGGGCGCGCCTGGGGTAGCAGTGGGGGTAGCCGTCGGCCAGGGGGTAAAGGTCGCCTGGGGGGTTGGCGTAATCGTGGGCGAAGGCGTTTTGCTGGGTGCCAGGGTGATGGTTGGGGAAGCCGTTGGGACAGCCGGGGTAAAGGTAGGGGAAACCTGGGGAGTAACGGCTGAGACAACGGCGGGCATCCGCAATTCCGGGGGGGATGGCGCACCGCCCAGGGCTGCGGCCAGTTTTCCCAGGGCATAGGCATCCCTTTCGGGAGCGTTTTCCGCCAGGGCACGCTGCGCCTGGGCGGTCAGCACTTCTACAGGATTAGCATCTCCCAGCAGGGAAAGGCGCGCCTGCGCACGCGTCAAATCGCCATCCGCCAGATAAGCCAACGCAATCATGGTGCGGTAATGCGCTTTATACTGGGCTTGCAGGGTGTCGGGGGGCACATCGGTATAGGCAACAGGAGAAATCACCCAGGCGTAAAACACGCCCAGGATGATTCCCAGAAGCAAACCGGTGAGCAAGTACCAGGGGCCACGGGGAGTATCGTTCATGGGGAGTCGGGAGGCAAGGTTTGAATGTCGGTAAACAACTGCTGCATGTATTGCAAATCGGTATCACCATAGCCGGCGCTTGTGGCAAAAGCAATCGCGGCGCGCACCGTTTCCGCGGGGGGTTCTGCTCCCAGCAGACGCAAGCGCTGCGCCGCGGTGGAGAGGTCACCATCCATGTGATAAATCTCCGCTGTCATGAGCACATAATCGGCTTTATAGGCCGGGTGCAGTGCTTCGGGAGCAGTATCCACGTACTGCACGGGGTTGACCACCCACCCATAGTACAGGCCTGCGGCCAATCCCAGCGCAATGGCAATGAAAAAACGTATCCATCGGGACATAGGCAAAATTTCCTGTGACAGGCAAAATGCGAGAAGCCAGGGGTATTGCAAAGAGTCTAACACTAAAAGAGGCAAAGGCACAAGGCAAGGAAATCGACTAAACAAACCTGCAAAGCGCTTGCTTCGCATCTAAAAATCTTGTACAATCACAACAGGCCAAGCGATTCCCGGAACAAAAAACGCCGGGCAGCATCCGTCTCTCGTCAAGGAGGAAGCCTACATGGAACTCATCAAGGTATCCGGCAACTCTCGCACCTCTGCCGTGGCGGGCGCCATTGCTGGCGTCATCCGAGAGCATGGGGAAGCCAGTGTGCAGGCCATTGGGGCGCAGGCGGTCAATCAGGCCGTCAAGGCGCTGGCATTGGCGCAACGATATCTCAAACGGGATAACCTGGAAATCTACATGCGTGCCGAATTTGTGGATATCGAAATCGAAGACAAGGTACGCACAGCCATCCGCTTTCTGGTTGACTCTCGCTCGGTGGAGGGTCTGGCCGACGACGAAGACGCTATCGCCTGAGGAAAGCCGCGGGGCGGAAATCCCTGCTGACAAGCCACAATTCCTTTCTCGCCATTTCTTCGGTGTGGGGGCCTGCCTCTGCGGCAGGTTCTCGTGGGGCGCGGCTGTATGCCGGGCATGGATGCACCTGCCTGCATCCATGCAGGAAATCGTTTTTCTTCGGTGGTGCTCAAAACAGGCAACGCCGCTTCCCATCCAGGGTACAGTGAATTTTCATAAGAACCTATCCGAAAATTTCTCCCAGGCGTGTCACCGCGAGCAAAGCGAAGCGGTCTCCTTCGTTGGCGGTACAACTGCTCGCCAGT
>DAOTWV010000113.1:0-35932 GCA_034435695.1 Anaerolineales bacterium
GCAGATGGCGCAGATTACGCAGAGGAAAGAAGAAACAATCCGTTCAATCTGTGTAATCTGCGGATACTACGCGGCAAATTTGGAATTGCTGCAACCCAATGGGAGTACTAAAACGTTGTTGGTGAATCGCGGTATGGCCTGGCACAACGGAACGCAGATTTGACGCCGATTCTCGCAGATACGGCCAACGAAGCGGCGAAAACCAACATAACCAGCGGTTATCAGCGTTATCAGCGCTCTACTTCCCAACATATCTTTAGTGCTCCCTCCCCAAAGCAGAGAGGCCGCCCGTAGGCGGCCTTTTTTTCATGGGGAAAGTGCATTGTTCCTCGCTCCAACCGGCTTTGTAACAGGAGCCAGGGTTATTTTTTGAATTTCGGTGTACTGCGCAGCAACGTCAAATGGGAGACGGCATCCCCTGGCTTTAACGAGAGCACCTGCAAACCGCGCGCGCTCCGGCTTCTCAGGGGGGCAGAATCCAGGCGTAAACTCTTGGGGGTCAGTTTCTGCAAATGGGCTATCACTTCCACATTGGGTTTGTCCAATGCCGCGCCAACCAGACGCACTTTGGCGGGCAGTTTCCAGGCAATCACGCCCTTGCCATAACGCCCCTGCACCGGGAAATCTTTGATGGCAACGCGTTTGGCACGCCCATCGGAGCGCATCAGGAACAGGTCGCCGCGCGCGGGGAGCGCGAAAGCACCGACCAGTCGGTCTCCACTGCCCAGTTTGATACCCTGCACCCCGGCTGCCACCAGCCCCATAGGCCGCACCGTGTCCTCCGAAAAGCGAATGGCCATGCCCTGGGCGGTCACCAGCAGAATTTCACCCTCCCCACTGGTCAGACAGGTTGTGAGCAGGCTGTCACCAGGGTTGATTTTAGCCAACGTAAATGGCTGGGTGGAAGGGCCGGGGAGTTCGGTCAGCGCGCTCTTCTTGAGCATGCCTCCTCGACTGACGGTGAGCACAAACCCCGCGTTTTCAGGTAACTCACTGGCAGGGGGCAAACTGAAAATATCCGCCACGTCAGCGCCGGAAGGCAAAGCACTGACCTGTCCAACCGGTGTACCCTCGGTGGGTTTCTCCGCTACTGGCAAGGCGTGAACGGCCAGTGCCGCCGCCTGCCCATCATCTGCGACCAGGTAAAGCACGTTGTGCGTATTGGTGCGTATCAGGAAGCGAGGGGCAGCCGAACCACTTCGCCGCGGCGGGCGGGCGTCTCGTGTGCGGGCAATCAGGCCATTTGTGGAAACCATCACCCAGGTAGGCTCAGAAGGCAACATATCGGTCACCGTGAGTACACTGGAGGCCTGCTCGCCTTCGGCCAGTTGCACGATTTGCGTGCGCCGATGGTCGCCAAAAGATTCCTTGACAGCGCGCAACTCATCCGCTACGGTGGCACGCATCAACTTAGGCGAACCGAGCAATTTTTCCAGCGCCTTGATTGTGGCGCGCACGTCCTTGTACTCCTGCTCGATTTTCTTGCGCTCCAGGGCAGCCAATCGGCGCAGGGGCATGGATAGAATGGCCTGCGCCTGGGCTTCCGAGAGACGAAAGGCTTTGCGCAGGTTGGCACGCGCCGTCTCCACGGTACGGGAGCGGCGGATGGTGGCAATCACTTCATCCAGGTTCGCCAGCGCAATGCGCAGCCCTTCGAGGATGTGGGCGCGTTCACGGGCACGCCGTAAATCGTATTCGCTGCGCCGACGGACGATTTCCAGGCGATGTTCCAGGTAGACGCGCAAGGCCTGTTTGAGGCTCAACAGACGTGGTTCCCCATCCACCAGCGCCAGCATGATGATGCCAAAGGTGGTCTGCAGGGCCGTGTGTTTGTAGAGCGCCTGCAACACAGGCTCCGGCTCGACGTTCTTGCCCAATTCAATCACGATGCGCATGCCCTGACGGTCGGATTCGTCCCGCAGGTCGCTGATACCCTCGATTTTGCCATCCCGCACCAGTGTGGCGATGCGCCCCATCAGGCTGGATTTGTTGGTCATGTAGGGGAGTTCGGTGACAATCAGACGGGTACGGCCGCGTCCCATCTCCTCGGTATGGACGCGTGCCCGCAGAGTAATCCGCCCTTTCCCGGTGCCATACGCGCTGGCCAGGGTGTTGCCCTCGCTCTCCTGAATGACCACGCCCCCGGTGGGAAAATCTGGCCCCTGGATGAAGCGCATCAGGTCAGAGACACTGATGTCATCCAGTTTCTTCCAGTTATCCAGCAAGAAACACAGCGCGTCCACCACCTCTCCCAGGTTGTGCGGGGGGATGTTGGTGGACATGCCTACGGCGATTCCGGTTGCTCCGTTGACCAGCAGGTTGGGGATGGCTGCCGGCAAAACCTGGGGTTCCTGCAGCGTATCATCGAAGTTCGTGGCAAAATCCACCGTCTCCTTCTGGATGTCGCGAAGCATGTGGTGGGCAATGGGGGCAAGACGGGCTTCGGTATACCGCATGGCAGCCGGAGCATCGCCATCGATGGAGCCGAAGTTCCCCTGACCATCCACCAGAGGGTAGCGCATGGAAAAATCCTGCGCCATGCGCGCCATGGCATCATACACGGCCATGTCGCCGTGAGGGTGATATTTCCCTAACACTTCACCCACGATACGGGCTGATTTTTTGTAGCCGGAATCGGCGCGCAGGCCGAGGTCGTGCATAGCATAGAGAATGCGCCGATGGACTGGCTTAAGCCCGTCACGGGCATCTGGCAAAGCACGCGCCACAATGACGCTCATGGCATAGTCCAGGTACGCCTGTTGCATTTCGCGTTCGATGTCCACACGGCGCACAATACCGATTTCACCTACGGTCATAGTTTTCCTCTCCAACGAGATAAACAGAACATTTTTTCGAGGCAGATACTACCGGTAAACCCGGAATTCGTCAAGCGCCCCCGCGGGAGGACAGCAATTTCAAATTTACCACGTAGTATCCGCAGATTACGCAGATTGAACGGATTTTTTTCCTCTGCGTAATCTGCGCCATCTGCGGATGCATTGGCCCGTATTTGGAATTGCTGTGGTAAATTCCGCCTCCTTGACGCTTGTTTCGTTGCGGTGGTAATATCCATTCCATGTACTTGAATGGAAATCAATGGAGCATGCGCAAGCGCAAACCCCGCCGAAACCCGATTTTGATAGCCGCGCTTGTGGTGCTCATCCTCTTTTTTGTATACGTGGACTTCGTAATTGTGCCGGAAACACCGCCGCTCTTCATTCCGACACCGACGCCTACTCGCGCGCCGGAATCCTATGTATTGGAAGCGGAACAGGCTTTTCAGGACGGGCGATTGCCGGCAGCAATTGCCGCTTACCAGCAGGCTTTGCAGGTGCAGCCGGAGAATCGCGCCATTTACGTGGCGCTGGCACGCGTACAGGTGTGGGCTGGCGAGTATGAGGAGGCCTTGAAAAACGCAGAACTTTCCCTGGTGGGCAATGAGGAATACGCTATGGGACACGCGGTGCGCGCCTGGACGCTCAATTTTCTGGGACGTTCCACCGAAGCCCAGGGAGAAATAGAATACGCCCTGGAACTGGAACCAGAAAATCCGCTCTTCCTCGCTTATCAGGCAGAAATTCTGGTGGATACCAACGACTTTGCCAGTTTGGAGCCTGCCATTCAGGCATCCCGTAAGGCTGTGCAACTCGGCCCCACTCTGCTGGAAGCCCATCGCGCCCGCGGCTATGTGTTGATGGTCACCGGCAATTACCAGCAGGCCATCGATGAATTCCAAACGGCGCTGAATATCCACAACAAAATCACCGACCTGTACATCAACATGGGTATCTGCTATCGGGCGCTGGGAGAATACAACCAGGCCATCAGCGCTTTCCGCAAGGCCAACGGCCTCAATCCCTCCGACGACATTCCCGATACAGAGATGGCGCGCACCTATGCACAACAAGGCGAATACGGTGCCGCCATTCAGGCTGCGCAGGCCGCGGTGCGTGATGCTCCCACCAACCCCTACCGCTACGGTAACCTGGGGCTGATGTACTACAAAAACAATGAATACGCCAAGGCTATCGAAAACCTGGCGCTGGCTATTCACGGCGGGACAACACCCGAAGGCTACGTTGTCGAGGGGCTGCCGCTGGATTATGGTTTTCCGGCACAGTACTATTACACCTACGGCCTGGCGCTGGCGCGTAGCAATCGCTGCGCAGAAGCCGTCCCCATCTTCCAGACGCTTCTGACAGCCGTTTCGGCAGATGAAGTGGCGGTGTACAACGCCAATGAGGGACTCAATATCTGCACGCAGGCTGCAGGTGAAAATCCTACGGCTACACCCTGAATAACGATGCCTTACCGCTTTTCTCGCACCCGAGGCGCGCCCTTGTTTCGCGCCCAAAAAGACCCTTCTTCATACCGCATCCTGCTATGGATGTTCCTCATCCTGGCCGGCTTGTGGATGTTGATGCAATTGCAGCGCGACGATGGGGCGGTCAAACCGCTCTTTCTGCCCACCCCTACCCCTACGCGCACAGCCAATTCCTTCTTGCTGGAGGCACAGGCTTATTTTCAGGCCGGGAGTATTGACGACCCCAACAGCGAACAGGATGCCATCGGCGCGTATCAACGCGCTATTGCGCTGGAACCCAATAACGTTCAGGCCCATGTGGAACTGGCGCGCCTGTTGACGTACTCTTCCAGCCTGCTGCCCACCGTCGAGGAACGGCGCGCCCGCCTGCAAGAGGCACGCACTTACATCGAACAAGCCCTTACCCTGGCCCCCGATAACAGTACCGTGCACGCCGTTTACGCTTTCGTGCTGGATTGGAACGCCAGCCTGGCACCCACTGCGGAAGAGAGGCAAAATCTGCTTGGCGAGGCCGAACAGGCTGCATCCCAGGCCTTGCTGCTCAACCCTGATGACCCAATGGCATTGACCTTCTACGCAGAGATTCAGGCAGACCTGCAGCGCTGGGCTGATGCACGCGAACATGTGGAACGCGCTATCGCCATGGCACCCGACTTGATGGATGCTTACCGCGTGTACGGGTATGTGCTCGAAGCCGTAGGCGAATACAACGCGGCCATCGAGCAATACGTGAAAGCCAGCGAGATTACCCCCAACCTGACCTTCCTGTACATCTCCATCGGGTTGAATTACCGAACACTGGCACAAAAAGCCACCACCAAGCGGGTGGCCGACTTGCTGTACGAAAACGCCCTGGATGCCTTTGACCGCGCGGCTACCATCAATGAGGCCTTAGGTATTCGCAGCCCCCTGCCTTATATCCAGATTGCCAAGACCTACAGCCAGCAGGGGCAATTCTTCGTGGCAGCCCGCAATGCCGAAAAAGCGCTCAAATATGACCCTACCGATGCCAATACCTATGGGCAATTGGGCATCATCTATGTCAAATCGCGCAATTTTGAGGGTGCGCTCCCCGTGCTCAAATGTGCTGTGCTGGGATGCAGCGCCGCCGAGAACAAGGAAGCCACGGGGAACGAGGTCGCGATTACTCCCCTGCCCCTCTCCTCGGAAAGCGTGGCGTACTACTACCTGCAATATGCCTCAGTGCTCGCCGCACTGGACATGTGCTCCGATGCCATCCCCGTGCTGGAGCAGGTCAACCAGGTCTACCCGGAAAATCCGATTATGCAAAGCATCATTCAGGAAGACTACGCTATTTGCAACCTGAGCCGCTAACCTCCTTTTCTCGTTTCACACACCAAACACCGCCATGAGCGCATCCGGAAGTTCGTTGCGCCAGGCGGTGTAATTGTGTCCAGCCACAAATTCCTGGTAGGTGACTGGCACGCCTGCTGTACGCAAATGGGCATACATGTGCCGGTTGGCCTCCAGAAGTCCTTCGAATTGCCCTGCATCCATCCAGACGCGCACCTTCGCGGGGGGAAGTAGCGAGAGGCCAAAATCGTGCCCCCACACCTGAAAGGCTCCCGATTGACTGATGGCTGCGGAAAACACATCGGGCATGCGCAAGGCTGTGTAAAGCGCCTGCAAACCGCCCATCGAAGCCCCCATGACGGCGCGTTCTCCGTTCAGGGGCAGGTGCGCCTCGACCAGCGGTAACACGTGCTCTTTCAAAAGAAGCAGGGTAGCCTCGCTACAAGCATATTCGAGGAAGCGCGCCGCCTTGCCGTTATCCACCATTGCCAGGGCGATGGGGCGCACGCGTCGGGCGGCAATCAGGGAATCCAGTATCGCGGGCAGGCGAGCACGCCGTAAGTAATCGCGTCCATCGAATACCACCAGCAGGGGGAAAGGCCCTTCTGCTGCCGGGCGGTAGAGATACACTGCACGCTGCCGGCCTGCAGCCAGAAACCCCGGCTGGATGTGATGCCGGGTAACCGTACCCCGCGGAGTTCCTCGCCGGCGGCGTGCCCAGGGTGTAGGAGAGGCTTCGGGCATGTAAAAGTAGTGGTTGTATTTCCCCAGACCATTGCTCACCCTGCGCTGCATATTCCACCTGTCGGGAAGGCGCTCTCCGGAGTGCGAGTCAACGAAGGCGTACTCCATGTAGGCCTGCAAGGGCAAATCAAACGTGAATTGCCATACGCCAGGGGTGTGGGGCTGCATTTCCTGAGGATGCGCCTCCCACCCGTGGAGGTCGCTGAGCACCAGTGGGGGAATCTCGCCCTGCCACACCAGGGTGGCGCGGCTCCCTTCGATGAGAGGGGTTCCCTTTTCGCGGGCGCGTTCCAGCAGGGTCATCGGTCCCCATCTCTCCACAAAGCGCGGTAAATCCCAAGTAGCAGCATCCAGAGCAGTACGAGGTCCATGCCGCCTGCCACGCAACCAAACAAAATCCGCCCGCTTGTTTCGGATGGGCGTGAGCCAAACGAGATGAACGGCAGGCTGACACCACCAGTGAAGTGGCGCTCGCCAGGGCCAAAGGCCACCCAGTTGAAAGGAATCGCCAACAGCATCAGGAGAATCCACCCCATCAGATTATTGAGCAGGCGGTAGAGTGGAGTTTCCCCAAAAGGCGTCGCTTTCAAGCCCTGAAAGGCAACCATAAGGCCGCCCCACATGAACAGCACTCCTGCTATGGCCACCACCCAGCGAGGGGCCTCGAAATTCTCCGGGTCGCTGGGGATAACGCCTATAGCCACCAGGAAGATAAACCCACCCATCAAAACAAAGGCGCCAGCAAACAAGACCATCCCCAGGGGGTTGTTGTCTTCCATACCTTTTACCCTTTCCAGCCCAATGCGCCTGTCCAGGTTTCGTAAGGGCGGCCTTTGCGCTCATCTCCCTGGAAGAAAGCCAGAAAAGTCATGGTGTGATGGGGGATGAATTTCGCGTGGCGCGTCTCGGCAAGCACCATATCGTGAATGGTGTGCCAGGTGCCACTGTTGAAGTACATTTGCATCAGGCGGTTATCTGCGGAGAGGGTGTAGACGTCGAGAGGCACGATTTCGGGCAGGTGTGTGTGTCCGTACACGACGTAGCGGGCAAACCCCTCGCGAATGGCGCGCTCTTGCAGGGCATGGCGCTTGAAGGAAACATCGCCATCCCAGAATTTTTCATAGAACGTGCGCGCCAGATGGCTGAAACTACGCAGCGAGGTCAGTTGCGAGAGGCGCAATACGGTCTGCATGAAGTCCACGCGGTCAGCCGGGTGGATGGTATCCTGAGCGCGCACAAAGGGATTTGCCAGGAAATCATCCGCCAGTTCATCCCACAAGGCTTTGATGACCTGTTGCTGCGCGGGAGAACACGTTTTGCGCATCAAGGCATCAATCCATACCGGCACCAGCAGGTTGGGGCGCACATTGGCAATTTCGCTCAAGCCGGCAATGAAATCAGCGGGGAATTCATCGCCATAGCGGCGCTGTACTTCCACCGGGAACCGGTTGACCAGTCCCACCACAATGGCATCTCCCAACGTGGCAGCATTGCGCCCTTTGGTGTGGTCGTAATTGAAGCCATCGTAGATATCCCCGTGACGCAGGTACACCCCGTGGTCTGTGCACAGGCGATGCAATGCCGGGGCGTGTTCCTGTTCGTGCGGAAAAGGAGTAACCGCATTTTGCAAGCCCAATGCCTGGATGACTTCGGCACGAATGGCATCATACGCATTGCCCGGCAGGTGGAAGTACCAGTCGTGATTTCCCACCATGTAGTAGATGCGTACGGGAACCGGCTGCCGCGGGGCGTTGTAAGCCGGGCGATGGTTACGGGTCGCCTGGGGGAGCGAAATCTGTTCCCCGCTACTCATGCGCCGCAAGATGCGAAATGATGAGGCGTTATGCTGCAGGATGGCACGCGTGATATTGCGAATGTGGTTTACAAAGGCCGGGGTGTTGGGGTCATCCCACGGGTTGATAGCAGGGTTTCCGGGACGAGGTACCCACTGTGTGGTAAGCAGGTGGTCGAAAATATCCCCCAACAGGACAAGGTGAATTTCCTCAAGTGGACGGTAAATGCCATCGGTACGCCAGGAGGCGCTAAAGGCCATATCGCGCACACGTTCTGCAAAAATCGTGAAGGCGTCGGCCGCGATAGTGGTGCCGGTGGTGCCATCCGTCAGGTGTAAATCAGAAATGACAACCAACATGATAAACCTCCTCCCACCAAATCAGCCCAGGGTGCAAGGCATCAGGGGCTGAGGCCAATAGCACGCGCAAACGTTTCCAGGGCTTGCATGTGCTCTTGCGGGGTACGAAATCCGCAACGCATGGTATTCAACGCGATGTGAGAGGCATCAGCCGCCTGCCAGTCATCCAGCACCTGATGCCAGGTCTGTGGATTACCATCGCCAAAATAGATGCGCGCTTCGATGCCAAACGCCTCCCAAGAGCGTCCGGCCTCCTCCAGGTAGCGCGCCAGACGTTCCAGGGCTGGGGAGGCATCTTTCAAGGTGCGGTAATTTGGCAGCCAGCCATCCCCCATGCGGGCCGCACGGCGCAGCACACGGTCATCGTTGCCGCCAAACCATACCGGGACAGGCCGTGCCGGGCGCGGGTTGATTCCCACATCGGGCAGGTGATGCCAACGGCCATGAAATGTAACCAGCGGCTGCGACCACAATTGCTGCATCACTGTCACCTGTTCTTCGATACGGCGGCCACGGGTATGGAAATCCTCTCCCAGGGCGCGCATTTCCACTGCATTCCATCCGACTCCCACCCCCAAGCGCAGACGATATCCGCTCAGGATGGCAAGTTCAGCGGCCTGCTTGGCCACCACCACTGCTTTGCGCTGCGGCAAAACCAGGATACCCGTCAGAAACTCAATGCGCTGCGTACAGGCAGCCATCCACGCAAACAACACAAAAGGCTCGTGGAAGGGGTGTTCCCAGGTATAGGGACCCCGAAAGCCCTCCGGGCGCTGCGGATTGACGCCCAATACATGTTCGTAGGCCACGATGTGACTGTATCCCAATCCTTCAGCAGTCTGGGCAAAATCGCGCAAGGCCACAGGGTCGTTGCCAAATTCCGTTTGCGGGAAAATGACGCCAATTTTCATCATCCAACAATCACTTCTTCTAGCACATCCAGTCTTGGAGGCAGGGCCTGCGGCAGCGGCATGGCACGGGTGATGATATCGGGGTCTTTCAGGCCATGCCCGGTACACACGGCAACGATACGCTTTCCCTGCGGGTCGAATTTTCCTGCGGCAATCTCATGCGCCAGGCCAGCCAATCCGGCCGCGGAGGCCGGTTCCACCCAGATTCCTTCACCAGCGAGGCGTTTTTGCATGGCAAGAATTTCCTCATCGCTGACAGCGATGATGCGCCCTCCTGATTCTTCGGCAGCCTGAAGCGCCTGTTCGCCGCGCGCCGGCCTGCCGATGCGGATGGCGGTTGCCACCGTTTCAGGGTGCGCTACGGGGTGTCCCAGCACCAAAGGGGCAGAGCCAGCAGCCTGCACGCCCAGAATGTGCGGCAACCCCGTCCCCTTCAGGCGGGCATACTGACGAAAGCCTGCCCAATAAGCGGTGATGTTCCCCGCGTTGCCCACGGGGAGGCACAGCCATTCGGGCGCGCTGCCCAAAGTGTCGCAAATTTCAAATGCGGCCGTCTTTTGTCCTTCGATGCGGTAAGGGTTGATGGAGTTGACCAGGGCGATGGGGTGCTTGTTGGAAATTTCTACCACCATTGCCAGGGCATCATCGAAAGAACCTTCGATTTGCACCACCTGCGCCCCGTAGGCCACCGCCCCTGCCAGTTTTCCGGCGGCCACTTTCCCCTGTGGAATAAGCACCACGGCTTTGAGGCCGGCGCGGGCAGCATAGGCCGCCGCCGAGGCCGCTGTGTTGCCGGTGGAAGCACAAATCACGGCCTTTGCGCCGCGTCCCAGCGCCTCGCTGACTGCTGCCGTCATGCCGCGGTCTTTGAATGAGCCTGTGGGGTTCAACCCTTCAAACTTGACATAGAGTTCAAACCCGCCGCCCAAATCCGTGGCCAACCGCGGCACAGGGATGAGGCGGGTATCGCCTTCCAGCAAGGTAACCGGGCGGGTATGGTCTGGCAGGTCAAGCAGGTGCCCGTAACGATGCAAAACGCCGGCGTAAGGTTGAGAAATCGAGGACATGAGACAATCAGAGGGGGCAGAGGTAACTGGTTTCGAGGCCGCTAGTATGTCAGGACGGGCATTGCCTGCTCATCCTGTGGATGTTCCGAAAGCACTTCCTTATCCAGAAAATACGTCTGTTCAGCGGGGGATAACTCGGACAGGATACGTTCCAATTCGTACACTGTGCGTTTGCGTGCGGCGGCCATCGCGGTGGGGAAGAGGGGATGCGCGGCCGGGTTATCCATATTCATCGCGGCATGGGAATCTGCCGGCAGCAAGCGCTTTACCAGCGGGCGCAAGGCAGGGATGAAGGAGAACACTTCCAGCCAGTACACTTTCCCCGAACACAAGTCTGGCGAGGAAAGCAGGCTCTCATCCAGGGGGGCTATTTCGGGAGGCATATCCGGCGTGAGGCGGGATGTCCACAGGGTCACATAGTTGCTGTGGGCATAGAAATCCTGTGCGGCATGTGTCAGACGCCCAAAAGCACGCCAGGCGTCTTCGATAGGCCGGTCGTCCCGTACCACCTGTAACACCAGCGCGCGCTGCTCCTGAATATAGGCATGCCCCGCTTCAAACGCGTTATCGTCAAAATGATATTCGGGATGCCCTATCAGGCCGGAAAGCGCATCCTGTCCGAGGTTGGCCGCAATGATGACTTCCAATGCACGCGGAGAAACACGTTCCCCTATGGCGCGCTCGAGTAGTTTGCGATGATAGATTTTGTCCACATAAACTCCTGAAAATCCGGTTAGGGGGCTACGGTAATCAAGTCTCGCAGGCGCTCGAAAGTAGCCGGGCCAATGCCCGAAACTTTTTGGATATCCTCAATGGCCGCGAAGGGGCCATTTTCCTGCCGATAGGCGATGATACGCTGCGCCAGAGAGGGGCCAATGCCGGGCAAACTTTCCAATTCGGCCTGCGAGGCCGTGTTGATGTTGACGAGCGATGTTTCGGGAGAGGCGCCGATGGAGATGGCACGCTGCGCCGAGGGCGTGGCAATTTCTGCAGGGATGGAGGTCACCACAGGAGGGCGCGTCGGCACCCACAGGCGGGAACCATCCTCCAAAGGGGCTGCCAGATTGAGGGTCTGAGCATCCGCCTCCGGGAGCAGTCCGCCAGCGCTTTCCAGCGCATCCTGCACCCGGCTCCCCGGGGGCAGGGCATACACCCCTGGATGCGCCACAGCCCCGCCGACATCCACCACGACAGGAAGCGGCGTTGGCGGCGGCAGGAGCGTTATGGGGGTTCCCCGAGGAGGGCGTGCAGCCCAAAATAACGCTCCCGCCAGCAAAAATCCGGCCAGAAGCCCCAACAAGGGCCCCCAGAAGCGTTTCATGTCATCAATCCAACAACAAACTCAGCCCCATGCGCTGACGGGCAGCATCGATGTGCACGATGCGCGCCTGGACGATTTCACCTTCGTGGACGATTTTCCAGGGTTTTGGGGCGCCGCCATTATGCGGCATCTCAGAGACGTGAATCAGGCCATCCAGCCCCTCTTCGACGCGCGCGAAGGCACCAAAGGAAACCACACAGGTGATTTGTACAGAAATGATTTGGCCGACCTGGTAGCGCTGCTCCACGTCTTCCCAGGGGTTGGGACGCATACGTTTCAGGCTAAGGGCTACGCGGTTGTTTTCGCGGTCCACGCGAATGACATGCACCTTGAGTTCTTCCCCCATCTGAACCACATCGGAGGGGTGCTGCACGCGTCCCCAGGAAAGTTCCGAAATGTGGATTAACCCTTCAAGCCCTCCCAGGTCGATAAAAACTCCGAAGCGGGTGATATTGGTAACCTGCCCGGAAATTATTTGCCCTGGCTGGAGGCTGTTGAGCAAGCGGGTGCGGCGTCCCGGTTCACATTGTGCAGAGCGTTCTGAAAGCACAATACGCCCACGTTCTGGCTCGCATTCGATGATTTTGAGGCGCAGGCGGCGTCCAACGTAGGCGCTGAGGATAGGTTGTACTACCTCCGGGTCTTGGATTGCATCCCAATTGGGCGGCAGTTCTCCCCTCATCATCGCATCGGTTGTGGCAACCAGATGCGAAAGGGGGACAAATCCCTGGAGTACGCTGTTCCGTACCAGAATCCCCCCCTGGTTGTACCCATATGCCTCTGCTTCGACGACGTCGTCTACCATGTACGCTTGCTGGACCTTCTCCCAGTCCACATGCTGGTCTGAGAGCGTCCCATTCATGTCGCTTTGCGCTGGCATGTCTTGCGCAAACCAGCGCTCCTCCTCCATCAACAAGGAATCCCACCAGGCTTCATCTACCTCACGGGTGTCAAGAGCAGGGCGCGATGTAAGAATATCCTTCACCACTAATCACACCTTTCTGTACGTTAAGGTTGGCAAGGGGCCGCGGAAATGTGCGTGGGATTTCCGCATAGCCCCTGAACGATGCGTGTTTGAAAAGGTACGGAAGGCTTTGTTGCCTGGCGAGCCTCTCCTGAGGAATCCTCCAGGCACAACCTTTGTTAGTTTAGCATATTTTGCTTTTCTTGTGGGAGAGATGATTGGGTAGCCTGAGAGCGTTGTTGTTTCTCCATTTCCATCATCACGCGCGCCACCTCTTCAATGGCAATGCGCTGTTTGCGATAAAAATCCGCCTCCGACATGGCAAGACGCATGGCAATTTCGCGCACTTTGCGCCCTTCCATGAATTTCATCTCCAGGATGTTGTACAAAATCCATTCGGCTGTGAAGCGCCGCTCTCCTGGGGGACGTACTTCCTCGATGGCTTTGCGCAGGATTTCGCGCAAGGCATTGACGGGATTTTCGCCCTGCGCTACCGCCTGCTGCACAATTTGCAATTGCAGCAAAGGGCTTTCTGTCAGTTTTGGGCCACCCCAGAAATGCGAAAGGGCATCCTTGACCCATTTGTTGAGGGTAGCCCCCTCCAGCGGCAGTTGGGGACTGCTCAATACCTGGCGACTTCCATAGCGAGAAGCCGCGCGCAGCCGCTGGATGACATCCACCTGGGGACGGAGGGCGGAAAGGCTTTCCACGACCTGCTGCTGCAGGCGATGGTCTTGTAACCCCAGGGCAGCCCGTTGGCTGAGGATGCGCAACGCGGCACGTTGCTCGGAATCTGGGTGGGGCGCTCCCAGGGGACGGGCAACCACCATCAACCCCATCAACATCTCTTCGTCTTTGGCGAAAAGCGGTATAAGCCAGAAATCTCCCCAGGTAAACAATTCCCCTGTGGAGGCGTTTTCCTGCACCACGGCCTGCAATAAATCTGCATCCGGGAGGCTGTCCTGGTTGGCATACCAGCGCCCAACCGAAATCACCCGCTGCAGGCCAGAAGACTCCAGGGCAGCAATGAAGCCTCGCGGAGAGCGTAAACGTTCACAAACCGCGGCCAATATGGCCTCCAGAAATTGCCGCAGGTCTTCCTCGCTCAGCAAACGGTCTTCGAGGTCTTTGACCAGACGGATGCTGCGTCCTTCGTACCCAAAAAGCCAGCGCTCCCAAAAGGGGGCAAACAGCGTGATGGCATACTCCAGTGCCAAAATCGAAGCCACCATCAACACCGGTACGGCAGCGTTGTACGGCACACCATACTGCTCACCGATGCGCCGGGTCAGTGTAGCCACTGCCAGGACGGTGGAGGCTGTTACCGGGCCGCGCAAAATCCAGCGAAACAAACGGCGCTTGACCACCCGGTCGGGCCAGGTAACGCCAAAAAAGGCCAAAGCATAGGCCATCACCACCAGAAAGGCGCTCATGAAGATGTTGCTGAACACCGCCAATCCCCAGAAGAAGGCCGGGAAGCGGTGCGCCCAGCCTGCGCCAAGCAACAGGTAAGGAAAAGAGCCAAGGGCAGGCGCTGTTGCCCCAGCCATGAGGTACATCATACGCCGACGGCTGGTACGCGTATAGGTGCGGCGATACGCACGCCAGAAGTTTGCCGCTGCCCACCCAATCATCACGCCATAGTAGAGCACAAACAAGGGCGTCAGGATGGCCGGCTGCAATGCCGGCGCGGGTGCAGTGCTTTGCAGGCGAGTTGTAATCAGCCAATCCAGAGGCAGTAATGCCAGAAAAAACACTGCAACCACATAATTTACACGTACCAGCAAACGCCGGCGCCCGCGAGAAGGACGGCCAGTAGTCTCCAGCAAAGCATCGGAGGCATAGAAATACGAAGCCGGCAGGAAAATCAACCCCACCCACTCGAACCGCAGCCAGAAGGCAATGCTCGCAGATGTGGTGCCAACACTGGCCATTGCCTCACCTGCAAACACCGTGGCTACACAGGCCAGAATGAAAGCAAACGAACGCGCCACGCGGTCTTGCAGGTTGAAGGTCAACACATACAACCAGAGAGATACCGCCGTAATGGCCACCCCAGCGGTCAGTAATTGATTCAAGGTGCGTAACGCGGAAATCAACATTTGTTCAACCGCTAAAGATTGTGTGTGAAAAACAGCGCCGGTTCCTGACTGGCGTAAAAATGCTCATGGTATCCAGCAAACACAAAACCCAGTTTTTGTGCCAGGCGAATAGCGGGGATGTTGCGAGGCTGCATTTCGAGGGTCAAGCGATTGCATCGGCGTGTTTCTGCCCAGTGCAGCCCAGCCAGCACCAGCGCCGTACCAATCCCCTGTCTGCGCCAGGATGGGGCTACGACCAGGTCTTGCATCCATGCCATGGCAGGGGAGTATTCGTACAAACTGCAGAAACCCAATACCTCCCCAGCGAACACGGCCACCAACAGGACGTCAAAACGCAACCAGGTATCCCGCAGCGCTTCCAGGGAACGCGGGTACGCCACCGGCACACTGCGCGGCAAACGTATCTCGCGGAACATGGCGCCATTGGGGGCACAGGGGTCCATGCGCCAGATAGCCTCTGTGACGTAATGCGCATCTAGCGCACACAAAACCGCAATATCAGAAGAAGTGGCAGGACGTACTTGAATTTCGGGCATACGCAGGGGAAAAAAGCCTCACACCAGTTACGGAGAAGGCGTAGGAGGCACGATGGTGATGTTGATGACGCAGGGAGGTTGCGCCACGCCCTGATTATCGGTCACAACCAGGCGCAAACGGTAAAGCCCTGGGAGCAGGTGGGTGGCATTCCATTGCCCCATGTCACCATCTATCACCGGCGTATCCCCGGCAAGGATGGCCTGCCAGTTTTCCTGATTGGGCAGAGCATACTCAAATTTGTAGAAACCGAAATCGGGAATGCTGGCCGAGCCGCGTAACGGCACCAGGCCACCAGCAGTACCATCCCGCGGGGGAGAAGTAATGTTTACGCTTCCGGGGATGCAGGCCTCCGTCGAGGGCACCACGCCCAGCGGAAGGGGCGTGGGTGTGGGAGGCTGGGTCGCAAGCGCCGTTGGGGGCAGAGTCACCGTAGGGGTTGCCAACACATCCACCGTGGGCGTGGGCAAGACCAGCGCAGCCGGTTCATGGGGCACCACAAAGGAAACAATCGTGAATTCGGCTATGGCCGCCAGCAAAAGCAATACCAGCACACTGGCGGCCTGATTCAATCGCATTTGCGCCATTTGACGCTCCAACCCAAAGGTGGAACGCCGCAGTTCATCCCAGGCACGTACGAAGCGAAGGATGAACATCAAGGCCGCGATGGCCAAAACAGCATACACCCACCCTTCGTACTGCGCCAGTGAACGAAAGACCTCAGCCATGCAACCCGTCTCAACCCCTTACAGGCGTTGCAGCACGCCGCGAATGATGGTTTGCAGTTTGGGCACAATCACTCTGCCGGCCTCCAACACTTCCTCATGCGTGGTGACCGTATTGCCATCCAGATTAGCCTTATTGCTAATGCCGGAAAAACCCAATACCCGCATACCGCCATGCCGCGCAACCGTGACTTCCGGCACAGTGGACATACCCACGGCATCTACGCCCACAGCACGCAAAAAGCGCAGGTCTGCCGGAGTCTCGAAAGAAGGCCCCGCCAGACAAACGTACACCCCCTCGCGCAGGGTAATTTCGTGGTCTGCTGCCACCTGACGGGCAATCTCTCCCAAAGCACGGTCGTAGGCCTGACTCATATCCGGGAAACGCGGCCCCAACTCGTCCAGATTTGGCCCCCGCAGCGGATTTTGTCCGGCCATCCCCAACAGGTTCAGGTGGTCGGTAATCAGCATCACGTCGCCGGGCACGAATTCCGGGTTCACGCCCCCCGCGGCATTGGTCACGATAAGCACCTCTACCCCCAGACGCTGCATAACGCGCACCGGAAGCCCCACCTGTGCCATGCTGTATCCCTCGTAGTAGTGGATACGCCCCTGCATGAAAAGCACGGGCTGCCCCTCAAGCATACCGTTCACCAATTGTCCGCTATGCCCTTGCACGGTAGAAACCGGCCAATCCGGGATTTCCTGATACGGGATGCACACCGCACCCTCCACGGATTCGGCCAGCGGCCCCAATCCAGAACCAAGAATAGCCGCCACACGAGGTTGAACCGACAGGCGCGGGCGAATACTATCGGCGATACGGTCAATGTCTTGCAAAGTAAAGTAATCGGTCATGGTAGCCTCAGTGATTTTTTCTGCAAATTGCATTGCAAAATGGAGTGTACATTATATCACAAGGGCTTTTTGGGGATTTCCGGGCAGGCTGATAGTTTTTGCCAGTTTGCAACGCCTATACTTCGCCAGCGTGCATAAAACCGAAACAATCCGTAACAGTTCAGCCACCTACGCCCAACGATAAATCGTCGGGCTGAGCGGCCAAAGCCGGAGCAATCCGGCTGGCGCCATGCAGTCGGGTTTGCCCGACTTTGGTGTCCTCAGCCGGGGAATTGATTCCCCGGCGGGTGGGCTGAGCAGTTACGAACTTACTTTGTCATCGCGAGGAGCCGCTGGTTGAGCCTGTCACTTGCACTGAGCAATGTCGAAGTGAAACCAGGCTCCGAAGCAATCTCCCCGCTCCCCGCCTGCGAGGAGATTGCTTATCCATCTGTTTGAGCAGCGCAAACGCGCTGTGGGTTTCCTCGCAAGCGGAAGGTGACATACACCCAGCAGGGACACGACTCATCTCCGGGTTCGACAAGCCACCTGGAGCCACTTACCTGAAGGAGGTAAACAGAATGACTCACAAGCGCTTTCACGTTCTATGGCATGCCGCCAGTATCCTGTGGATATTGGTATTCGTGCTTGCTCCTCTTGGGGGCACGTTGAGACCGGCACATGCCGCGCCAGAGCCGGAGTCCCCCTCCGCACCGGCAGCCACCGGCACACACCTCGTCATCAATCTCACCCTGTCGCCAGATTCACCCAACATCCTCAAGACGGGGCAACAGGTTACCGTGGGGTTCGATTACGTCACGACGGAAGCCAGCGGCGTGCGCATCTTTGTGCGTCCCTTCAGTGGAGGAAGTTTGACCCCCGGCTATAGCGCCCACGGTTCTCCCCTCTACCCTATGGGCAAAGGACAGGGGAGCGGATATTTCACCATCATGGCCGGGTACGGTGATGTGGTGGTAGACCAGATTCGCATCCAGATGTGGAATGCCAACCAGACCACATTGCTCTTCGAGACCTACCTGCCCGTCTACTACTTGTTCACCGATAACGCCAACGCCGTCACGAACATCAACTTCGTCCCAGACACACCAAACGTCCTGGGGCTGAGCGAGCACGCAGGGCTGACCTTCACCTACCAGAACAGCACGCGCGCCGGGGTACGCATCTGGGCTATGCCCTACACCAACGGGGCATACACGCCGCACGGTGCGTTCAGCGGCTCTCCACTCTATCCCGCGGGTTCGGGTAGCGGCTCGGCTTTCGTCACTGTACACAGCGGACAGGCTGTAGTAGACCAGATACTCATCCAGATGTGGGATGACGGGCAAACCACTCTGCTCTTCGAGGCATATTTGCCCGTGTACTTCCGTTTTATGGCGCTGGCCAACAGCGTCACGACACTTTCCATTGCATTCGACACGCCTAACGTGTTCCAATACGGTGACAATGTCTATGTTTCCTTCAAATATCAGGTCAACAGCCGCGGCGGAGCGCGCATCTGGATACGCCCGTTCAGCGGCTCGCACCTCTCGCCTGATTATGCCGCCCATCCATCGCCCATCTACAGTGGTTCAGGGAGTGGTTCAGGATATTTCACCCTCAACTCCGGCCCCACGGTAGTAGACCACATCCGCATACAAATGGTGGACCCCAACACCAATGCCTTGCTCTACGAAACGTTCCTGCCTGTCCACCTGTACTGGGCAGGCGCAGCACCACCTCCCGGACCGGATATGCACATCGATGCCATCGAAGTCACCCAGGGAGTCCAGGACCTGAACAACAGCGTCGTTCTGGTGGCAGGCAAACGCACCTACGTACGCGTGCATGTCAGTTCCCCCGTCAATCAGCACCACGTGTACGCCACACTGAAGGGCAAGCGCGGCTGGTCGTACCTGACCCCCACCTTATCTCCCGGCAACCCCGGCGGAGACATCACCGTGCGTTCTTCCCCCGACCGCGGGCAAATCAACGACAGTTTCTGGTTTGAATTGCCATCCTGGTGGACTACCGCCGGGAGTTTGACCCTGACCGCCTACCTTGACCCCAACAACGCCGTATTCGACCCGGATACCAGCGATAACGTCAAAAGCGTTACTGTGACCTTCCACGATACCCCACCGCTACGCCTGAGGCTGGTCAACGTGCGTTACACCAGTGGCGGACATACCTACCTGGCTTCCAACACGCACCTGAATGCGCTGGAATCGTGGCTGCGGCGCGCCTACCCCATCAGCGATTTGCAGGTCACCCGCACAACCTACAACTATCCCCGCAGCGGATTACCCAATGTGGATACCCTCCACAGTTACCTGGGGCTCATGAAGTTGTTCAACATACTGTTAAACGGCGAAGATGTCCGCACGGTGTACTACGGGCTGGTAGATGATGGCGGTGGGTTCATGCGCGGCAAGACGGCCGGCATCCCCAGTACTATCTCCGCTGGCCCAGCGGGTAGTGATACGTGGGGCTGGGATTTCGATGGCTCGTATGCCGACTGGTATGGCGGACACGAAATCGGGCATTCCCGCGGGCGTTACCATGCCGAATTCTGTGGAGCACAGGCAGGGAAACCCTACCCCTACACCAGCGGGCGCATCAGCCCGGTGCTCTCTGGAAATACTGCCATCTACGGTTTCGACATCGTCACCCATGCCATCTACCCCCCAACGTGGAAGGATGTCATGACTTACTGCAACAACGAATGGCTTTCGGATTTCACCTACGAAGGCATTCGGGATTACATCGTCAGTGTTGGTATGCTCCAACAAGATGCACAGCAAGTCACCGCTGGGGAATACCTGCTGGTCAGCGGTCTGGCCGACCTGGCAAGCAATACCGCCTCGCTCAACGAGGTGTACAAAATCACCAAAAAGGCTACCCTCAGTCTTCCCGACCCCGGCAATTGGAGCATTGACCTGCTCGATAGCAGTGGGAAAACCCTGGCCAGTTATGACTTCACCCCCAAAGAGTTGACCGACCCCGAAGGCGGCCGCCGTCCCGCGGTTATCTCCGAAATCGTCCCCTGGGTGGCCGGCACTACCCAAATCGTGCTCTCCTACCAGGGAACGCCCGTCACCAGCCGTTCCGTCAGCGCCACCCCGCCTGTGGTCAACGTTACCCCACAAGACATCCCAGCCCACCCCCAGGGAACCATCACTCTCTCCTGGACAGGCAGCGATAGCGATGGAGACAGCCTGACATACAGCGTACACTACAGCACCGACAACGGCGTCACGTGGCAACCGCTCACCAGCGGCCTGACCGAGCCGTCCTTTACGGTAGATACCAGCACGCTGCCCGGCGGCACGTTGTACTTCAAAATCATCGCCACCGATGGCGTACTGACTGGCGAAACAACCACCGGCCCTTACACCATTCCACTGCACGCACCCTCAGCCCAAATCCTGTCACCCGGCGATGGCGCTGTCTTCTTCCCCACACAGATGGTCACCCTGCAAGGTTCCGCCTATGACATGGAAGACGGGTTGCTTGGCGATACGGCCTTCCAGTGGGCTTCCAGCCTCAACGGAACACTGGGAAGCGGCGCGGCATTGAGTACGGATGCCCTCATGGCCGGACAGCACACCATCACCATGACGGTCACGGATAGCGACGGCATGAGCACCACCGTCACCAGCACATTGACCATCGGCGACGAAAACACCACCGAGGCCGCCAATCTGAACATTGCACCCATCGGCGTAGGCGAAGTGCTGAATTTCGCGGGCGCGGGGAGCACCTACACCCTGACTCTGCACTCCTCCACCGGAATGACTCTCACATGGAACGCCAGCGAGGACATCCCCTGGCTCTCTCTCAACGCCACCAGTGGTACGACACCCTCCGACATCCTTTTGACCTTTGACCCCACCGGGCTTCCGGTTGGCAACTACAATGGCGTCATTACCATCACATCCACCGATGCAGCCAACACGCCCATCGAAATCCCCGTCACCCTGCAAGTCAACGGCAAGGTCATCTACCTGCCCATCCTGGTGAAGTAACCTCTTTGCCCGTTTTACCACAACAGGGCTGCGGCAATGCCGCAGCCCTGTTTGTCGTCACCGTATAACCTGTTTACTTCCAGGGGAAGGCTGTCCTGTGCACCAGGCGGGGATTCAGCCTTTTGCCAGCGCTTCACTACACTTCCTGGGCTTTCTTGCTCATCTGGCGACGGCAGCGGCGCAGGGTATCCCCCACCGAGATGACGCCAGCGCCCAAGGCGGTGTCCTCCGTGGGACGCGCCCCACAACGAATCAAATCCTCCACTTGCTGCGGGGTGTAGGCGCCTTTGCCAGCCTGGAACGTCAAAGCCGCCAGCCCGCTGACAAGGGGAGCAGCAAACGAAGTCCCCGACCAGAACACATAATGCGTGCTGCCATCCAGCACAGGGCCAATAAGGGCAAAGCCACAGGCGGGGCTGTCACAACCAGACAACGCGGGGCGGCATTGCTCGGCATGGGCATTCGCGGCAAGGCGCACTGCCTGCCGGCTGCCATCACCACCTGGAGCGGCAATATCCCCGCGGTTGGAGAAACACGCCCGCCGGTCATCCTGGGTGCTGCCAGCCACCCCCAAAACGTGCGCCCACTGCGCCGGCAAATTCCCCGGCAAGGCCGCCTGCGGGCTGGATTCGTTGCCAGCCGCGGCCACCACAACACTCCCCAGGCAACGCGCGGCCACCGTCAGGTAATGCAAGGCTTTGACTTCTGCAGGCAGGTCAAAGCCAGCCTCTGGTGGGGGAACCCGAATTCCCAGGCTGAGGTTGAGCACCATCCCCTGTCCGCCAGCATGCGCCTTGAGGAAGAGAAAAACCTCTCGCAGCAAGGTAAACAGGTCACCCCGATTATGACTGTTGAGCACGCGCACCAGATGCAGGTCTGCGCCGGGGGCTACAGCGTGTATCAAGCCAGCAATGAACAAGCCGTGATTACGCACATCCGGCAGAGGGTGCGAAGCAGGGGCAGGTGGAGCCGCAAAACGGGGATGGCTTACGGTACACTGCATTGGCACAGGCCAGGTCACAAAAGGAACATCCTGGTGGTACCCGCGAGTATCCGGGGGAAAAGCATAGGGTGAAGTATCAAAAATGCCGACAGCAATGCCAGTGCCATCCACACTCTTGAGACGATTTTCCAGGCCGATGGATTGCCATGCCCATTGTGTGGCAAACCACTCCGGCTGGGCTTCCACGATGGATGGGCGTCGCCGTGGAGCGCCTGAGGGCGCACTGCCTTCTGGCTCCCAGGGACTGCCCTCCGGTTCCCAGGGGCTGCCTTCCGGCTCCCAGGGGCTGCCCTCCGGCTCCCAGGGGTGGCCGGTCACCCAATTGGGTTCAGCCTCCACTTCTCCAGCCTGTCCGGCAGGCGTCCTTTTGAGGGCGCGTACGGCCTGTTGGACACGCGGCAACCAGCCCTCGATGCGGTACAAATCCACCACGAAATCATCCGGCACCGGACAGCCCTCCGGGAGAGGTAATTCCGAAAAATCCAGTCGTTCCACGCGCGTCAGACGTACACCACGCGCCACGCTGAGCGCCGAATCCACCTGCGCCTTGCTCCCCGAAAGTACCACCTGATTACGGGCGAAAAATTCCCGCGCCGGATATCGCGGATTGCTGCCTTCATCAAAGGGCCACCGCCCGCGCTGGTAAGCAAGCCAAAGATACCCTGCTATCAAGAGCAGCAGAACCAGGAATGCCAGCAGGCAAAAAACCAGGAGAAAAACGACAGGCATAGAAACCTCCTTTGGCAAAGGGAAAATCGGGAAGGGCAGTTAGAGGGGCCCCCAGGCACCGGAAAGGATGAAGGGCGCCCAGTAGTAGGGATGTGCGGTTTGGGGGTGCGCCAGCGCCTGCATTTCGGCTATACGCAAGGCATCTGCACGTCCAACCCCATTATGCAGGGCGCGGTAAAACGCCAGCATCAACCCCGTGGTAACGGCATCGGAAACGGACCACAGCGAAAGCAAGAGCGAGGAAGCCCCACTGGCAAAAAAGGCGCGTTGCAAGCCGTACAATTCATCGCCAGCGCCAATTACGCTGCGGCCTGTTTCACAAGCGCTCAAGGTGACCAATGCAGCCGGGATGCGGCAATTGAAGACATCCAGCGCCGTCAACCAGCCATCATCCAGCGCCACCCCCGAAAAGAGGGGCATATCGCTGCGAAATTCGCCATGGGCAGCAAGGTGGACAATCGGGCTGGATGAGGATGATTTCAGAAGGCAGGCACGCGTGGCACGGTGCTCCAGCAGGGCTTCGCCTCCCCACAGGGCGGCTATCTGTTGGGCTTCTTCCACGGCGCGCGGCAGTTTGCCGCCAAAAGAATGCCCCAAAGCCAGAAGGGCAGGAGATGTGCTGTGCTCCTCCTCACGGTGGGTCTCCGTACAATAGGGCAATAAACTGGAGGCTGGCAGGTAACTGGTGGAAAACCGTTCTACCAGGTAACGTTTTCCGTCCCAAAGTGCCTGGAAGGGGAGATAGTGCAGCATACCATGCGGAACGATTTGCAGGTGTGTGATGCCCTCCAGGCAGGCTTCGCAGGGAGCAAACAAAGCAAGGTACAAATTGTGCAGGATACCGCGGGCATTGGCTTCCAGCCCCATCGCATGTTCCACCGGCATCTGACGCACGGCGTTCAGGTTATGAAACAACAGTTGGAGGTGCCGTTGCACGTCTGCCAGGGAGACATCCAGCACCAGGATTTGCACACAGCCTGCCGTCACCACGAAGGCCAGTAAATTGTCGTGAACAGCAAAATATTCCACCAGCGCCGTCTTTTCGGGCAGGTAGCGTTGTGGTTCGACTGGTTGCGCCTGCCACAGAGAGGCATCACGGGCATAATCGGCATTGCGCACCAGCAAGACATGCCACAAGTCCGTAATGCGTTTTTCCAGGTCAAGCAAGCGTTGCTGCAGCGTATGCGTGGCTTTCCAATCGGGAGGGTTTTCTTGCGGTTCTTCGCTGGCCTGGTGACGCCACAAACGGTTGCGTTCCTCTTGCAAGGAAAGCAATTCCTGCACCAGCACTTCATCCTGGGGCGCGCGGGCCTTCAAACTGAGGTCCAGGCGGTGTGCCAGCATATCAAGCAAGGAGCGGGATTTGGCGCGTTCGGCTACCTGCAAGGCCTTGAGGGGGTACCCCAGGAAGATGTTGAGCGTGACCGCATTTTCATACAGGGCCTGTTTGCCATCCAAAAAAGAAGCCCGATATTCCACCATGAGAGCATTTCGTGCTCGCTCCAGGTCATCCAGGGCACGTTCACATGCCAGTAAGGCGGAGGACATATCCCCTTGCATACCCGCCAATTGGGCTTCCAGCCAGGCCAAAGGGTAGCGCAAGTTAGGCCAATCGTAGGCCTGTACAATGCCCCGCAGATGGCCGAGATAGGTCTGGGCTGTGACTATCTGTCCTTGCGCCAGGGCTGCCTGAGCAGCCATGCGCCAGGCATTTCCCAAGGGGATGGGCAGGCCATGCGCCTGATAAGCGGCTGCACAACTTTCGGCCAGGGAACGGGCGCGTGCGGGGTCTCCCTGCCGGAGGCTCAATTCGGCCAGTTGTAAATCCAGGTCTGCAAGAGCCACCCGATTTCCCTCCTGCTCCAGGAGGGAGCGCGCCTGTTCCAGGGCTTCCAGAGCACGAGGGAAGCGGCCAAGTTCGATACACGCCCGTGCCATGCGCGTCAATGCCTGCCCGGCCTCATAGCGGTTCCCGATTTTGGTGAACCCTTGAGCGGCCTGCTCACAACGCTCTATGACCTCATCATACCTGCCCAATTTGAGCAAGCAATCGCTGATGAATAAATCCACCAACAAGACGTGACGAGGGCGGTTGTCGTCCGCGAAGACCTGCCGCGCCATCCAAAGCATCTCCAAAGCGCGGTTGTATTTCCCCATGACGAAATAGGTCATCGCCAGGTTCTGGCGAGCACGGGCAGCCGCAATTCGCTGTCCCAGGCGTTCATGTTGTTGCAGGGCAACCTGAGCAGCCTGCAGGGCCGCCTCAAAGCGCCCCAGGTGGCGCAGCACTACGGCGCGGTTGTGTTCGACGCGCGGCCAGTAGGCGTCGCCTTCAAGGCCCAGGCGACTGTAGGCTTCTTTTGCCAGGTCGAGGAGGGTCAGTGCCGTCAGGTCATCTCCCTGCCGGCTGTAGAGCAAAGCCAGGTTGACTTTGAGGCGTGCCAGGGTCAACCATTCGCCATGTTCGCGTAATACCCGCCGCGCCCATTCGGCCTCGGAAATGGCTTGTTCATAGCGACCCAGGTTTGCCAGGGCGTACAGTTTGCCAATCACCGAGCGCGCCTGTTCGACCGGCATGTCCAGTTCAGCGTACAAACGCATAGCCTGTTCATAGGCCTGCAAGCCACGCGCAAAAGCGCCTGCACCGATAGCGTGCGCATTGGCACAGGCCAGCAACGCCAGGGCTTTGTGCCTGGGGTTGCCGCTGGCCTCAGCCAGGGCGTGCATGGTCTCGCACAGGCGCATGCAGGCTTCCAGGTCGGTGCGCATCAGAGAATCGGCGCGCCGCTTGAGCCAGGCCATGGTTTCATCCCGCTGCTGAGGAGAAAAATCACGAAAAATTCGTTGCAGGCTTTCTTCCTGCCAGCCATAACGCACAAGTTGTATCCCCAGCGTCCGGACATCCGGTTGTGTACTCATACACTTACGTCCAGCAGGTGAATTTCACATTTATGGTTTTTCAAAAGCAGGTAATACCGCCCCGAAGACACATTTTCAAATACGAAGTTGCCCAACGCGCTCACAGGAACGGTTTGCAGGAGAACATCACCATTCCACAGGGAGGCCTCAAAACCAGACGGCGGAATGCCCAACATCAGCCCTACGAGAGAACGTACCCCCCCCGGCAATTCCTGCACATCCAACGTAATCTGACCGAGGTCGAGTACTTCATAGTAGCGCATGCTATTTGCCATGCCTCGCACTTGAAAGGCGGGCCTGGGAGGCAGCAATCGGCCAACGAAAACTTCTATCTCCTGTGCAATGCGCTCTACCACTCCCGGCGGTTCTGGCAGCGGTGCCTCCTTTAGGAATTGCTGCAAAGTCTGCAGTTCCTGTTGACAGTGAGGGCACTTCTCGACGTGCTTGCGGATGCGTCGTTGTTCCACAGAGGGCAACAATTTGTTGTGGTATTCCCCCAATGTCAGTGCATCGGGGCACTCATATCGGTAAAGATTGTGACGCAGCAGATTTTCCAATTCCATTTCTTTTACCTCGCACTGGCAACCCGACGTTCTCAGATGCCAATTGCCATAAGACAACGGGGGATGTGTGCAGTAACGTTGTCTCTTCCGGGCACCACAAATTAAGGAAAGCCCGTATAGTTCGTTGTTTTAAACGCTTGCCATGAGGAGATTACGACACCAAAAGCAAATTATTTCGCGACCTGCACCCCTTGCGGCATATCCGCACTACGTCGCAGACGTTTGAGCACCTTTGCTTTGAGACGATACACCTCTTCTACGCCGGAAAACAGGGTGGGGTGATGTTCACACATCTCTGTCGGAGAAAAACCCAATACCAGCGACTCGTACATGAGCATGATTTCCCGTTGGTCATTACAATGCCGCTCTACCCATTGCCAGATGGCCACAGAACGTTCCCGCTGTATGAGCAAGGCTTCCAGGGTATTTTCCCCCCCATTCTGGACATGCTGTCTGAGCATCTCTTCGCCATCGTCCATCAGCAGGTTATTTCGCTGCCGATAGCGCATGGCATCCGTCAACGTGGCATGAATGCACAACTGCAGGTAACGCAAAATTCCCGCCAGACCAGGGAAGGAAGAAAATTTTTCAGGGGAAACCGCTTGCCAGAAGCGTTCAAAAGCGCGCAAGACCAGTTCATCACGTTCAGTGCGAAATGTCTCTCCCAAAGGATGACGCCGAAACCAGGAATCCAGCAGGGGACGATACTGATGATAGATGATATCCCAGGCTTCCTCGTTGCGCTCCACGATAGCCCGTCTGAAAATTTCAAAACAAAAGCGTGGGTTATATGGCTCCTGTCGAAAGAAGCGCGTGCTGTGTTCAGCACACTTCTGCTGCAAAACATCGAGTGGTAGGCTACGAGAAGATTCCATGTTTGGGCAAGTCACCTGGAGGTAAAAGGCAGTTTTAGTATACAGGTTTTGCAGCAAAGAAGCAACAAGGAAAAAGGGAATGCGAAAAGGTTATTGGTTGAATTCCCCGGCAACTGGAAGTTGCTTCGGCCATGCTCAATGCAGGTGCAGCACCAATTGCGAAACCAGCCTTCGCAGGTTAGCGTTTCATCGCCACGCAACTCAGGGCAAGTTCCGGGCGGCTTTGCAAGTATTGCTGCCACCTTTGCGAAGCATCCCCACAAGGACCTCGATTGCATGAGCAGGGGGAAAACAAAAGCGCCCTGCCTGCCAGGACGCTTTGCAATACCAATGACAAATTTTCAGGGGCCTTCTTTCGGGAAACCAACGGCTATCCGTCCATCGGCTTCCCTCACAGGGTAGGCGGGGATATCTACGATAGCGGGTAAACTCAAGACTTTGCCAGTACGCACGTCAAAGCGTGCACCGTGTCGCGGGCAAATGATGGCGTGCCCTTCGATATCTCCGTCGCCAAGCGGCCCATCGTCGTGCGAACACAAGTCGGCAATGGCAAACACTTGCCCGGCAATACGCAACAAAACAATGGGGTGCTCGTCTACCTCGACGAAAAGGCGCTCACCATCAGGCAATTCTTCAGAGGCCGCGATATCAATGAATTCACATTGCTGCGGGTCAAGTGTGGTGTAGTCGTACATGTCAGGTCACTCCAGATTGACTTCGTCAACGTTGTTGAGGCCGTACACGCCCGCTTTGAGCACCTTGAGGGAAAGCAAAGCGCACTTCAGGCGTACCGGCCCCAATTGGATGCCCAACAGGTCAAGTACGTCTTCTTTGGTGAGTTGCTTGACTTCATCCAGCGATTTGCCGATGACCGATTCCACCAGCAAGTCGGCAGAGGCTTGCGAAATAGAGCAGCCCTGTCCGCTAAAAGCGGCTTCGGTCACGGTGCCATTTTCATCCACTCGCAAATCAATACGGATGTGGTCGCCACACACAGGGTTTTCATCTTCAAACGTAATGTCGTGTGGGTCAAGTTGGCCGCGGTACAGCGGGTTTTTGTACCGCTCGATGATGAGTTCACGGTAGAGGTCGTCCATGGGGTAGTCGTTTGGTCTGGTAGTCGTTTAGTCGTTTGGTCTGGTAGTCTTTTGGTCGGGTAGTCGCCTGGTCGGGTACGGGGTACGATGTACGAGGTACGATGTACATGGTACGTGGTACAGGGTACGTGGTACAGGGTACGGTCTATCGTCCACCGTCATCGGTTATCATTCAGATAACCATCGAAGAAGGCCAGCACACGGCGGTCATAGGCTGCAGGGTCGGCAGCACGCACACCGACATGGCCTTTGCCATCGGCTATCCACAGAGTACGCGGCTCAGCAGCAGAGGCGTACAACTTTTGAGCGGCTTCCAGGGGCACCACGTCATCCGAGGTACACTGAATGAGCAAAATCGGCCTGGGGCTGATACGCCCAATATCGTCAATCGGACGCATGGCCTGGATGGGAATACCCGTCTCGCGAACAACGAAAAAGCGGATGAAGGGATGCAGCAACGGGTAAGGGACGAGTTTACGCAGCATCTCATCCAGGGTGGCGTAAGGGCTATCGGCCACAACAGCCGCAATTTGGGGACGCCGGGCAGCCGCACGAATGATGGCCGCCGCGCCCATGGACTGCCCGTACGCGCCCACGCGGCGCACCCCATCCTGCTGCAGGGCATAATCCAGGGCAGATTCTACATCCAGGGTTTCCAGGTAGCCCACGGTGCTGAAGTCGCCGCCGCTCTCTCCGTGTGCGCGTGCATCCCATGAGAGGACTCCGAAGCCGTGGCGGGCAAAGACGGCGTGCATTTCTGCCGAGCGTATCACGCCATAGCCATGCGCCACCAGAATCACCGTACCGTTTTTGGGTGCAGTGTACCAGGCGCTAAGGGACACACCATCCGTGGTGACGAGTGTAACGTCGCGATACGCCACACCAAAGCGCGCCGGGGTATCCCCTGGGCTCCGCGTTACCCGCCCCGGATGCAGGTAGGTCATCGCGCCGATGTGGCCCAAATACAACAGCACGCCCAAGACCGCGACGCCAACCGAACCCAGTGCGAATATCAACAGCCTTTGCCATCGCCGCCGGCCGGTTTTGTGCACGGCCGCACCTCCGCAACAGGGCTAACCAAACAAAGTCTTGACTTTGTACAGCCCTTCTATGAGACGGTCAACTTCTTCGCGGGTGTTGTAAAGGTAAAAACTGGCGCGCGTGGTGGCCGGAATACAGAATTTGTTATGCAGCGGCATGGCACAGTGATGGCCGGCGCGCACAGCGATGCCTTCGGCATCCAGGATTTGCGCTACATCGTGTGGGTGGGCACCCTCAAAGGTGAAGGATGCCACGCCACCCTTGTACTGGGCTTCGGGGCCAAACACCTGCACGCCGGGTACTTCCGCCAGACGCTCCAGCGCGTAAGCAATGATTTGCTGTTCGTGCCGTTCGATAGATTCCATGCCCACGGACTGCAAATACCGCACCGCCGCGCCAAAACCGATGGCTTCGGCAATGGCAGGGGTACCGGCCTCGAATTTATGCGGCACATCATTCACACGGAAAGAGCGCAATTCCACCTTTTTTATCATATCGCCGCCGCCCAGGAAAGGCGGCATGGCTTCCAGCAGTTCGCGCCGCCCGTAGAGGACGCCGATTCCCGTTGGGCCGCACATTTTATGCGCCGAAAAGGCGAGGAAATCCACTCCCAGCGCCTGCACATCCACAGGCAAGTGCGGCACCGACTGCGCACCATCCACCAGGGTAACAGCCCCTACCGCGTGCGCATCCTCCACCATTTTGCGCGCCGGGTTGATAGTACCCAGCACATTCGACATGTGGGTAAAGGCCACCAGTTTGGGGCGATGCTGCTCCAGGAGGGTGTGGTAGGCCTGCATATCGAGCAGCCCCTCCGCAGTCACGGGGACGAATTCCAGGCGCAATCCCTTCTCGGCGGCCAGCATCTGCCAGGGAACGAGATTGGAGTGGTGCTCCATCTCGGTCAGCAGGATGACATCACCGGCCTGCAGGTTGCGGCGCGCCCAGGTTTGGGCTACCAGGTTGATGGATTCGGTCGTGTTACGGGTGTAGACCACCTCGTGGGGGTCAGCAGCCCCAATGAAGGTGGCAATCGTTTGGCGCGCTTCCTCATAAGCCGCAGTAGATTCCTCCGCCAGGACATGGATTCCCCGATGGATGTTGGCATTCATCCGGCGGTAGAAAGCGTCCATCGCTTCGATAACCTGCCGCGGCTTTTGCGCCGTGGCCGTCGAATCCAGATACACCAGCGGCACACCAGGGTGGGCTTCGCGCTGCAAGATGGGGAAGTCGGCGCGGATACGCGCGACATCAAAAGAAGCAGTGGCCATCATGGGATTTCCGTCAGGGAAGAGCGGCGCTTCTTGCGCTGCGCCTGGGTATATGGTCGCAAATTGGGGGAATCCTTGGGGCACCACAACACGCGGTCGGGAACCATCCAGCCATCGGTCAGGTACACGTTACGCTGGAATTGTACGGCTACCATTTTGAGGTCCACCTGAACAACCACGCCTGCCACCCAGCCGCGCACACGGTTGCCTTCATTGTCATCATGGTCACAATACACCCGTACCCGGTCCCCCACTTGAAAATCATATCCTGAACGAGGAGCAGTAGTGAAATGTAATTCAGCCAAAGTGACCTCCTGAAAAACCAGCCCAAAGGCGGTTGCTCTGTCGGCGAAAGGCGGAGCAAGGGAGCATCCGCCTTTCGCAATTTGTTCTATTGTACACCCACTTCTGCCGCTATGGCATCAGTGCATCTTTTCCTGAATGGCCTGCTCAAAGCGGGCGCGTACACCTGCAAAGGGAATGCGGTCCATCACCGGGGTAAAGAAACCCTCCACAATCAGGCGCTCCGCCTCCTTTTCAGGAATGCCGCGCGAGCGGAGGTAGAACAACTGGTCGGGGTCGACTTTCCCGGCTGTCGCGCCGTGGGTACAGCGTACATCATCGGCCAGAATTTCCAATCCGGGGATGGAATCGGCACGCGCCTGCCGGCTGAGCAACAGGTTGCGGTTGGCCTGGTACCCATCGGTTTTCTGTGCTCCAGGCGCGACGTAAATCATTCCCTGCCACACAGAGCGGCTACGGTCTTCCAATGCTGTCTTGAAGAGCAAATCGCTGGTGGTATGCGGGGCAAGGTGGTTTTGCTGGGTATCGTAATCCAGGTGCTGCGAGTCGTTGGTGAAAGAGAAACCAGACATGCGGCCTTCCGCGCCATCTTCCACCAGGTCAAGGTCGGCAAAGGTTTTGGTCAGGCGGCTGCCCAACAGACCGAAAATCCAATCCAGTTTGCCGTTGCGCAGCACACGGGCGCGCTCATGGGTAAAGTTCCAGGTGCGCTGCCCCCAGGATTGCAATTCCACGTAACGCAGATGGGCATTTGGCCCAACATGCAATTCCACGGTGCCGGCGTGCAGCAATTCCGCATCTTCAGGCGAGGCCCACTCGTGGACATAGGTCAATGCTGCGCCTTCTTCCAGGTACACCAGGACATGGGAGAAGCAAGCCAGGTTTTGGCCTGCACCCCACAAGATGCTGTGTAGCGGGGCTGCCACCTGGACGTTGCGGGGCACGTAAATCAGCACGCCCTGATGCGCCAGTGCCGCGGACAATGCGGCGAATTTGCCTTCTTCGGGACGCACTACCTGCCCGCGGATTTTCTCCAGAATTTCAGGGTAAGCGCGCTCAGCCGTCGCCAGGTCTACGAAAACTACCCCCTGAGCGGCGATATCTGTCGCCAGACTGGTGCGTACCCCGGCAGCAGTGAAGACCATTTGCCCGCCATGTTCGGCATCCACCAGCGGTTGCAACAAGGTTTCCGGGACAGGCGGCAGCGCGGCGGCCTCTTCCAGCGTCGGCAGGTGGAAGCGCGCCGGGTCCAGACGACGCAAGTCGGTGCGCCGCCAGGCTTCATCGCTGGTGGCAGGCATCGGCAAACGCTGAAAATGCTGCCAGGCCTGCTGGCGATAGGCGGCGGCGGCACCATGCGCAGCCGGAATCATGCTTTCGGTAAACGAAAAGTTGGTAGAAAGTGCGCTGCGGCGGCGCGCCGTGCGCACGATTTTACGGGTTTGTGAAGCCATGTACGGGTTTCCTCTCTATCCGATGGAGCCTTCCATCTGCAACTGAATCAGGCGGTTCATTTCAATGGCGTACTCCATGGGGAGTTCCTTGACCAGCGGTTCGATGAAGCCGGAAACAACCATCGTGGTAGCCTCTTCTTCACTCAGGCCGCGGCTCATCAGGTAAAAGAGTTGCTCTTCGCCCACCTTGGAAACCGAGGCCTCGTGTCCGATAGTGACATCCTGTTCCTCGATTTCGATATAGGGGTAGGTGTCGGAGCGGGAGGCTTCATCCAACAGCAGGGCATCACATACCACGTTGGATTTGCAATCCACCGCTTCGGGATACACCTTGAGCAAACCGCGGTACGCAGCCCGACCGCCATCCTTGCTGATGGATTTCGATGTGATTTTGCTGGTAGTGTGCGGGGCGACATGCACCACTTTACCACCAGTATCCTGATACTGTCCACGGCCGGCAAAGGCCATGGAAAGGATTTCGCCGTGTGCGCCAGGGCCAACCAGGTAGCAGGAGGGGTATTTCATCGTCACCTTGGAACCCAGGTTGGCGTCCACCCATTCCATCGTAGCGCCTTCATGCACAATGGCTCGCTGGGTCACCAGGTTGTACATGTTGTTCGACCAGTTTTGAATGGTGGAATAACGCATACGGGCGCCCTTCTTGACCACGATTTCAATCACACCGCTATGGAACGAATCGGTGCTGTAGATGGGTGCGGTGCATCCTTCGACATAGTGCGCCTGGGCGCCCTCGTCGATGATGATGAGTGTGCGCTCGAACTGCCCCAGGTCGGCCATGTTCAGACGAAAGTACGCCTGTAGCGGCAAATCCACCGTGACTCCCGGTGGAACGTACACGAAGGAACCACCCGACCACACTGCGCTGTTGAGGGCCGCAAATTTGTTGTCCTCGATGGGTACAACCGTCCCAAAATACTCACGGAACAGGTCAGGATAATCACGCAGCCCCTGTTCGATGCTGACGAAGATGACACCCTGTTCCTTCAGGTGCTCCTGAATGTTGTGATACACCATCTCGGATTCATACTGCGCCCCTACCCCGGCAAGGAATTTGCGCTCCGCTTCCGGGATGCCCAGTTTCTCGAAGGTTTCCTTAATCGAATCGGGGACATCCTCCCACGAGCGGCCTTCGGAATCCGTCGGCTTGGTGTAAAAGTACAGGTCATCGAAATTCAGCGAAGAGAGGTCGGCACCCCAGTTGGGCATGGGACGCTGCATGAAATGCTCCAACGCCTTGAGGCGAAACTCCAGCATCCACTCCGGTTCGCCTTTCATGTGGGAAATCTGCTCTACGATTTCCCGGTCTAACCCCTTACGGGTCTGGAAGACATACGTAGGGTCACTGCGAAAGCCGTACTTGTATTCGCCAATGCCTTCCAACAGTTTTTCGTCACTCATAAGTTGAACCTCCAGGGGTCAGGCCTGCACCGGCTGGCCATTCTTCTCGCGCAGCCAGTCGTAACCGTGTTCTTCGAGGTGCAGCGCCAGTTCAGGGCCGCCAGATTCCACAATGCGCCCATCCATCATCACGTGTACGTAATCGGGCTTGATGTAATTGAGAATGCGCTGATAATGTGTAATCACCAGCACGCCCAGGTTGTCGCTGCGCAGGGTGTTCACCCCTTCCGAAACGATACGCAACGCATCGATATCCAGGCCCGAATCAGTCTCATCCAGGATGGCAATTTCCGGCTCCAGGGTAGCCATTTGCAAGATTTCGGCACGCTTCTTTTCGCCACCGGAAAAACCATCGTTCAGGTAGCGCCCGGCAAAGGCGTGGTCCATCTTCAACATGTCCATCTTGGCTTTCAGCAGGCGGCGGAATTCCGGAATGGGAATGCCCTTGTCATCCGGATTTTGCGCCTTGCGACGCGCATTGAGCGCACTGCGCAGGAAATTGGCTACCGTCACACCGGGGATGGCCACCGGATACTGAAAGGCCAGGAACAGCCCCAGGTGAGAACGCTCATCCGGCTCCAGTTCGAGGATATTCTGCCCCTTGAAGAGCACCTCACCGCCAGTCACCTCATAACGCGGGTGTCCCATCAACGTGTAGGCCAGCGTAGATTTGCCGGTGCCATTAGGCCCCATGATTGCATGCACTTTGCCCTGTTCAATCGTCAGCGATAAGCCTTTCAGGATTTCCTTCCCCTCAATCGAAACATGCAGGTCTTTGATTACCAGGTCGGACATGGAAATTTTTGCTCCTTTGCTTCAAAAAAACACGGCCTTTGTTGGCCGCCATAGGTTTGCGTACTGATGCGCCCGCGGCGGGACGCAGCCTGCGGGATTATAGCACGCGCGCCGCATTCAGTCAATAATTTTTATATAAAAATATAAAATATTGACAAAAAGCCCCTCCCACTGGTATACTGCTTGCGTTCTCCCACCCACGGCTGCCTGCAGCCACACTATACAGGATTCTCATGTCCAATACCACCCGGAAACGCATTCTGGAAACCCTACACCAGAAACAACAGTGTACCATCAAGGAACTGGCCAACGCGCTGGATATCACCCCCATCTCCGTGCGTCACCACCTGACGCGCCTGGAAGCCGATGGGCTGGTACAGTCATCCGAAGAGCGGCATGGCGTAGGTCGTCCGCGGCGCGTGTATAGCCTCACCCGTCAGGGGGCAGAACAGTTTCCCAGCCGTTACGTGGATATGACCATCCGCCTGCTCGAACAGGTCAAACAAAACCTGCCTGCCCCTGTGGTGGAACACATGTTTTCCCAAATGGCTGCTGACCTGATTGCCGACCAGACGCATCAGATAGACCTCGAAGGGCTGGAGGTGGAAGAACGCCTGGCGCTGGTACAACGCATCCTGGCCGAAGAGGGCTTTCGCGTGCGCTGGGAACAAGACGACAACACCTACCAGTTGCATGAGACCACCTGCCCTTATCTGCACGTTGGAGAAAACCACCCTGAAGTGTGTACCATAGACCAGACCCTGATTTCCCTGCTGCTTCAGGTTCCTGTAGAAAAAATCCGTTGCCGCCTGCATGGCGACGCGCAATGCACCTACATCATCCCAAAACAAGACATCCCCAAAATTTGAGTGGAGAATACCCCCATGAGCGAAACCGCAAACTCAAAACAGGCCATCTGGGAGGCCGAAAGCACCCACCCCGAACTGGCCGAATCCCTCAAGCAAGAACTGCGCCGCGTGGTAGACCCTGAAATCGGTATGGATATCATCACCCTGGGGTTGGTACGCGATGTCCACCTCGAAGACGACAAAGCACAAATCAAGATGATTTTGACCACCCCCTTCTGCCCTTATGGCCCGGCTATGCTTGAAGCCGCCCGTCAGACCGCAGAAAAATTCCTGAACCGCCCCACCACCATCGAAATGGGCACCGAAATGTGGGATTTCTCCTACATGGAGGATGGCGCCGGCGGCGATTGGGGACTCTGGTAAGCCCCTCCACCTCCCAAACGCCACAGGCAGGGCTGTGTGACAGCCCTGCCTGTTTTGTATCTCCCTCGTAACAACTCAGCCACCCACGCCCAACGATAAATCGTCGGGCTGCGCGGCCAAAGCCGGGGAATTGATTCCCCGGCTCTCCCTCATGCTATAATCCCGGCATGCAAACCCTCAACGAACGTAACCGCCGCGCCTGGGAGGCCAA
>DAOTWV010000114.1:0-21934 GCA_034435695.1 Anaerolineales bacterium
CCGCTTCGTTGGCCGTATCTGCGAGAATCAGCGTCAAATCTGCGGTATCTGCGTTCCGTTGTGCCAGGCCATACCGCGATTCACCAACAACAACGTTTTAGTGCTCCCCCCGATGATTTATCGTTGGGCGTGGGTGGCTGAGTTGTTACCCCGCGCAAGGGGAAGCCTTGCGCTACGTTACCAGGCTCCGAAGCGCTTTCTCAGCGTGTGGCAAACCATCCCCGAAAATTCCATCACAAAGCCACCAGGGCACGAAGCGGTAAAAAAAACTTGCGATTCTTCGTATCTTCGAGTTTTTTTTACCCTTGAAGTTCCTGGCTTGCCTGAGCGTTTTTGGGAAAGGTTTTGACGGTGAATGTGTGACGGTGGATGGCACTCAACCCCAACTGCCCGATAGCGAAGCGATGGGCACGTGTGGCATAGCCCTTGTGTTGTGCCAGGCCGTATCCGGGATATTGTGCGTCCAGGCAGCGCATCAGAGCGTCACGTTGTGTTTTTGCCAGAATAGAGGCCGCTGCAATGCTCAAACTGCGCCTGTCTCCTTTGACCAGCATCTGCAGGGGCAGACTGCTTTCCGGTCGCAGGCCGTAATCCGTCAGCAATGCCTGGGGAGAGGGAGAGAGTTGCTGTAAGGCGCGTTGCGCAGCCAGACGGATGGCGGGTACGATACCCAGGTCGTCGATTTCCTGGGGGGAGGCCATGCCTACTGCCCAGGCCAGCGCATGTGTGCGGATGCGTTCCGCCCATTGCTCGCGTGCCTTTGGGGTCATTTGTTTGGAATCGCGTACCCCCTCCAGGCGTGTGGCAATTTCCTGTGTGGGTGGCAGGATGACCGCGCCCACTGCCACGGGGCCAGCCAGTGCCCCGCGACCGGCTTCATCCAGGCCGGCAACGTAGCGTACCCCCTGTTGCCAGTGGGCGCTCTCCAGTTTCAGGTGCGGGGTGGGGGGGAGTTCAAGAGGCGTCCGGCGCGGCATCATACACTCCCAGACGGGCGTTGCGGCGGATGGCAAGCAGGTCACGTAACATGGTAAGCGTATCTCCCAGCAGGTTGATGCGGCTATCGGCGTTGTAATACCAGTCGATGGGGACTTCGGCAATCGTGTATCCCATGCGGCGCGCCAGGTACAGGATTTCTACGTCAAAAGCGATGCCGCTCAACGTTTGCCGGGGAAAGATGGCCTGGGCTGCATCGGCTCGGAAACACTTGAATCCGCATTGCGAATCCTGTATCCCAGGGAGCGCCAGGCCGCGCACCAGGAAGTTGATGAGCCGCCCGCCCCAATGGCGAAAGGCCGGTTCATCGTACCGGATGGCGCCATCGGCCTCGCGCGAGGCGTACGCCACGGCAACTTCCTCTGGCTGGTGCGGCGGCAGAAAACGTTCCACTTGCGCTATGGGCATGGATAGGTCGGCATCGCACATGAAGCGATAGCGGCCTGTGGCGGTCAGCATACCGGCTTTGACAGCCAGCCCTTTGCCGCGGCTTTGCACCTGTAACCCGCGGATGCTGGGATGTTGCGCCGCAAACGTTTGAATGACCTCCCAGGTGTGGTCGCTGCTGCCGTTTTCCACGACCAGCACTTCGCAGGGAAACGATTGTCGGGAAACAAAATCAACCACCTGCCGCAAGGTATCGGGCAGGCGGTGTTCTTCATTGTGCGCGGGAATGATGATGGAGAGATACAAGGGGAATCAGGGACGGAATAGCAGAATGAGGACGAAGAGAAAGAGCACCACGATTTCGGCGAAGAACATCCCGCCCAACACCATCCACTGCTTGCGGTTGAGATTCAGCCGCCCCAGGTAGGCATCCAGCGCAGTGCCTGTGGGGCCAGTAGCCGCTTTACGGCGCGAGGCGGTGCGTGTGGCCGGGGCTTCTTCATCCAGACTCTCATCGAAATCGTAGGCATCGGCCAGGTCATCTGATGTTTCTGGTGTTTCCGGGGTGGACAGCGCCGCGAGGATACCCTGGATTTGCTGCGGGGTGAGATTCTCCTCTTGCCGGGTGATGGACAGGACAAAGCGGTCCAGGGCATCACTGAGCACCACGCGCACGGTCGGGTTGAGCACATCTACGTGTTGGGCAGGGTCGGTAAACACCAGCGCCGTGGAGATTTCCGGGGCATGCACGCCCTGGCGTTCCAGGTATACCTGCAGGGCACGCGCCAGCAACTGGGTGCGGCGAACCAGGTTGGGTTTGACGGGACGGAAGTGTCCCCCATCCATACGCATCCAGGAATCGTCTTTCGCCCGGTACACCCCTCGCAGGTTGCTGACGTAAATTACCCATACCCCGGTTGGGCCAACGAGAATGAGGGGGATGGGGACGCCGGCATCGGGCAATGTCAGGTTGCGCAGCAATGTGTAGCGGTTGTCGAGACTGCTCAGGGCGCGAATGGCTTCTTCCTGGGCCTGCATGTCGGCAAACCAGGAACGTCCGTATTGCAGCGAGCCGCGTATGCGGTCGAAGAAGGAAATGTTACCGTCTTCGGAGACCAGGGGAGATTTATCGATGATTTGCATGGGCCTGCCCTTTGAGTTGGTGGGGTTGGTCGTCAACCCGATTATACCCTTTCTGCCTGCCTGCGGAAATAGGAAAGAAGGTGGGGGGCGTTCCCCACAAAGCAAAACCCCCACCGTGTGGCGGGGGATACACATCAGATGGCAGGCACGCCGGGTAATTTTTCACCCTCGCCGTTCCCTTCTGTGGTGATGCGTATTTCGTTGCCATTTTCGACCAGCGTGAGCGCTGCGCCGGTTTCGAATGTATCACCCATGTAGAGAACGCGCTTGCCGGTAACGAACTTTTTGCCATCGCGCAGGCGTGCTATCAATGCCTCGCGGCTCAAGATGATGTGGTCGCTGAAGGCCGGGCCGCGGCGTTCATGTGCCCGCACCCAGGCGATACGCCCTTCGGGGGTGTACCGCACAGCCTCAATGACCCCATCGAATGCAGGTTTCCTGGGCATAGGTTCCTCCATGGTTGTAGGTGGGGAATTTCCCGGCGCGATGTGCGACGGAGTTGCTCCGTCGCACACGGGGAAAAACCCACAAATTCTGTCGGGGTGAGCGGACTCGAACCGCTGGCCCCCGCGTCCCAAACGCGGTGCGCTACCAACTGCGCCACACCCCGAGGCGTTGAGAGTATAATGCGACCTCAAGTAATCGTCAAGACAGCGACGCGGACGAGTTGTCTCCGCGGTGAGGAGGTGGAATGATTCTTTTGGATACCCCCTATCCTGGTGTGGCGCAGTTGACGGTCAACCGGCCACAGGTGCGCAATGCGCTGGATTGGGAGACGATGGATGCTTTTGCCGATGCGGTGACAGAATTGGCCGGCCGCTCGGATGTGCGTGCGCTGGTGGTATGCGGGGCGCACGGCACGTTTCTTTCGGGAGGCGACTTGCGCGCCTTGCATGACGCCACCGGAGAAGCAGCAGGCGCGCGCCTGGTGGCAGGCATGACGCGTAGCCTGGAGCGCCTGGCGGCGCTGCCGTACCCCGTCTTTGCAGCGCTGGATGGGGCGGCACGCGGCGGTGGGGCAGAGGTGGCGCTGGCCTGTGATGTGCGCGTCATGGCGCAGGATGCTACCCTGGGGTTTGTGCAGGTGCGCCTGGGGCTGATGCCCGGCTGGGGCGGCGCACAACGCCTGTTGCGGCTTGTGGGCTATGGGCGGGCGCTGTTGTGGTTGACTACCGGGGAAGTGCTGGATGCTGCTCAGGCGTATGCGGCCGGTTTGGTAGAAGCCCTTGCCCCCACAGGCGGGGCCTTGCCTGCGGCATTGGAACTGGCGCGGCAGGTCGCTGCCCAATCGCCGCAGGCTGTGCAGGCTATCAAGCGCACCCTGCGCGCCCACCTGGATGGCGTTTCGCCTGCCTGGAGCGCCGCGCTGGAGCAGGCCGCTTTCCCGCCTCTGTGGGCGCATCCGTACCATCAACAGGCTGTGAAACGGTTTTTGCAGCGCAAGGAAGGGAACGATGATGCCGTTTGAACGTGCCTGGCTGTACCACGCGCACCATGCGCCGTACCAGGATGACATTTTCTTTTGGCTGGACCTGGCCTCCAATTGTGCTCCACCTGTGCTGGAGTTGGGCTGTGGTACCGGACGGGTGTGCCGCGCCCTGCAAGAGGCCGGCATCCCTGTGATGGGGGTAGACCTCTCCCCCGAAATGCTGGCCGTCTTGCGGGAGCAGGAGATGCCTCAAAAGCGGGTGCCGGTGTTTCAGGGAGACGCGCGCCGCCTGGGGGTATCCGATGCGGCTTTTGGGCTGGTCATCTTCCCCTGCAACACCTTCGGCACCTTCGACGAAATCAGCCGCACAGCCATCCTGGACGAGGTTTTTCGGGTGCTGCGGCCTGGCGGGGAATTCGTGGTGAGCATCCCCAACCCCCTGGCGCTGTTGGAAATGCCAGCGCGCGGCGAGCCAGAGGTGGAAGAGGAGTTTACGCACCCGCTGAATGGCCTTCCGGTGCAGGTTTCCAGCGAATGGCAGCGCACCGGAGACCGCTTTGTGCAGCACTGGCTCTACGATACGTTGTTGCCGGATGGCGGCGTACGGCGGGAAGTGTGGGAAAGCGCCCACTATTTGCTGCCACCTGAGACATGGGTGCAAACCCTGGATGCGCATGGCCTGGATGTCATCGCTCTCTACGGCGATTTTGCCGGGACGGCCTTTCATCCCGATGCCGACCTCCTGATTTTGCATGCCGAGAAGTGGGCGTAAGCAGATGTTTGCATTCTTCTGAACTTTCGTTTGCATTTTTCTTATGCACAAAGGGTATTCTTGGGGCGTCGTGAAACGAAATTCCCCTGTCCACCGACAGTTCCAAGGAGGTATCCATGACGTTTTATTACACTTTCCCCCGCCGCCGTCTGGCAGAGATGCGCCACATGATGGACCGCATGATGGAAGAGGCTATGCAGGAAACTGCACCGCATGAACGGGAGATGACGCTGGCTGTGGATGTGCTTGCTGATGACGATGGCTACACCATCCGCGCCCTGGTTCCCGGTTTGCGCTCCGAGGATTTGCATGTCGAAGTGTTGAACAACACGGTCAGCATTCGAGGCGAGTTTCGCGCTACCGAATCCGAAGACGCCAAATACCTGGTGAGCGAGTTGCCTGCGGGACGCTTCAGCCGGGTCTTGACCCTGCCCACGGCCCTCGACCCATCCAAGACGGAGGCCAGTTTGAGCAATGGGGTGCTTACGCTGCGCGTTCCCAAGGCTGAAGCCCACCGTCCGCGCACCATCGAAGTCAAAGTGGCCTGAGCCTCGGTTGACGCTGACTGGTGAAATTCTGAGGTGAGACGTGAAATCAAGGCGTCTCACCTTTTTTGATGAATATTTCGATGCAACCTGGTGTATACTGATTTTGTCAGTTCCTCCCGTTTTGGTGCCCTTATCCCATGTTCCCTCTGCGTGATACTATCCCGTCCCGACGATTTCCGCTGGTCAACTGGTTGCTGATAGCCGCGAACGTTGTCGCGTTTGTTTTCGAGAGCAGCCTTTCTCCCCGGCAACTTACCCACTTCATTCGGCTTTTTGGCGTCGTCCCGGCGCATATTTCCCTGTTTGCTCCTGCAACGTGGTTTTCCATGCTGAGCAGTATGTTTCTGCATGGAAGTTGGTTTCACCTGTTGAGTAACATGTGGGCATTGTACATTTTTGGTGACAACGTTGAAGACCGCATGGGACATGGACGTTATTTGGGCTTTTACCTGTTGAGCGGAGTGGCTGCTGCATTGTTGCAGGTGTGGATGATGCCCGCAAGCCGTGTCCCGATTGTGGGCGCCAGCGGTGCAATTGCGGGCGTCCTGGGGGCTTATGTGGTTCTTTTTCCGCGTGCACGCGTTGTTACGCTGGTTACGCTGTTCTTTTTTCTCTCCTTCGTTGAAATCCCGGCTTTGTTGTATCTGGGATTCTGGTTTATATCGCAGTTATTTTCCGGGTTGGCCTCCCTGGCCGCGCCGGGATTGGTTTCTGGTGTGGCATGGTGGGCGCATGTAGGTGGTTTCCTGTTTGGCATATTTGGGGTACATGCTTTTACAGAAAAACAACCGGCCTACTACCGCTGGTATCCTGATGAATATTGGCCCTGGTAAGGAGGAGAGTGTATGTCTTTTTTGGATGTTTTCTGGATTTTCTTTATCCTTTCCTCTGTGCAGCCCCTTATTCGGCAGCGCATGCTGGAGGCCGCGCGTATACGGTTGATGCGGAAAATCGAAGCAAAACGCAATACTCGGGTGATTGCCCTCATTCACCGGCAGGAAACATTGTCTTTGTTGGGCTTTCCTCTGGCGCGCTACATTGACATTCAAGACTCGGAACAGGTATTGCGCGCTATCAAGATGACGGATGATGCCGTTCCCATCGACTTGATTTTGCATACTCCTGGAGGGCTGGTGCTGGCCGCAGAACAGATTGCCCACGCCCTTGCCCGCCATCCTGCCAAAGTGACCGTTTTTGTGCCGCATTATGCCATGTCGGGAGGCACGTTGATTGCCCTGGCTGCAGACGAGGTAGTCATGGACCCCAATGCTGTGCTCGGCCCGGTGGACCCGCAACTGGGGCAGTACCCGGCGGCCTCTATTTTGCAGGTTGTGGAACAAAAGGACAGGAACCACGTAGATGACGAAACGTTGATTATGGCCGATGTTGCCCGAAAAGCACTGAAACAGGTGCAGGATACGGTGTATCGTCTGGCGTCCACACATTTGTCTGAGGAGGTAGCACGTTCCCTGGCAGATACCCTGCCCACAGGACGATGGACCCACGATTATCCCATCATGGCCGAAGAGGCCGCTTCCCTGGGGTTGCCAGTACGCACAGACATGCCCCAGGAGATTTACCAACTGATGAATCTCTTTCCGCAAACTGCCCAACGCCGACCTTCCGTAGCATACATCCCCATGCCCTACCAGCCGCAGAAACGCGCCACAAACGGCAAGAAGCCTATCTGAAGTTTGACACCATTGCCAGACGTTCGACTATCTGCATGCAGATTTTTGTCCGCCATGATTGATGGCAAGTTCCTGTTTTTCTCAAGGAGGAAACACCTATGGACCGGTACGAAACCCCCGATGACCTGCCCCCCGCGCTCGAAGAGCCTATGCTGCCCGCCGAAAAACCCTTTGCTGAAGGTGAAATGGCGCCTCCGCGGGTGAATCTCAATACCGCCACCAAGACAGAACTGATTGCCTTGCCGCGCATTGGACGCACCCTGGCGCAACGCATCATCGAGGCGCGTCCTTTTGGCGCACTGGAAGAATTGGCTGCCATCCCTGGCCTGAGCGCGGCCGCGCTGGAGGAACTGCGCCCGCTGGTGACGCTGGGAGATGCCGGAGAAACAGAGCCATCGGCAGAGGCGGGACGTGTGCGCGCCGCTATGGATGAACTGGAAGCGCTGGAAGCCTCCTTGCTGGAAGAAGATACCGGTGAATTGGGGCCTCCCCCCGAAGGCTGGCAGGCACCTGAGCCGCCGCCTGCTGAGGCCGAAGAAATGCCGAAGCCGGAAGCGGGTGCAGAGCCTGAAGCCATCGCTGCGCCAGAGCAAACCCCGGAACCCGCTGCCGCTGTTGCTTCGGAGAAAGCCCCTGAAGCCGCTGCTCCCGAACCCGAGCCGCAAATGGAAGCGCCAGCAGCCGCCCCCTCGCCCCGAGAGGGACTCTCCCGAGGCCGCGTTTTTGGAATGGTGTTCCTTGCCTCGCTGGTGACCATGCTGCTCTCTATCGTCTTTACGCTGGCAGTGCTGGCCGCTCTCAACGGCGGTTTGCGCTATGCGGCTCCTGTGGATGTGCAGCGCGTAGCACGGGATGTGACCGCCACTCGCGAGCAGGTACAAACCGTGGAACAGCAACTCGACGGCCTGCGCTCTCGCCTGGACAACATGGAAGCCCTGAGTGGGCGGGTTTCCAGCCTGGAAGAACAGGCTGGGAGCCTGGAAGGCGAAATCCAAACCCTGGATGGCAGTCTGCAAGACCTCAGCACGGGCCTGGAGACCCTGGACGGCAACCTGAAAGCCCTGGATGAGCAAATGCAGGTAATCCAGGCGGAACAGGGGAAATATCAGACTTTCTTCGAAAAACTGACTCAGACATTGAACGAAGTCTTTGGCGCACCGCAGGAAAACGCTTCGCCAACCCCGGAGGGGACTGCTCCGCCGGAGCCGACCCCTACGCCCACAGAAACCCCCGCCCCGTAAGGAGACCCCTTCATGAGTACACAAACGCCCCCTCCCTCTACCTTCGGACAACGGTTGTTCGAGGCCTTCATGCGTCTGTTGCGAGCCGTGTTGTTGCTCCTGCTGTTGGTGGCATTTGGGGCTTTTCTCTTCTGGAGCATCCCAAAAGCGTACAATGCCCTGGTGCTGCCGCTACAAGAACATACCGCCCGCATTGAAGACCTGCAAACCCAGCAAGACCAACTGAGCGCGCAACTCATCGAGCAGAACGCGGCCCTGTTGCAGCGAATTCAGGAACTGGAAACCGCCCGCGATGCCGATAAACAAACCATCGCCGATTTGCAGGCCGCCCTGGAGCGCATGCAATCTGACCTGGATGCGCTCAATGCCTCCCAGAGCGCATCGCAGCAGCAACTGGATGCCTCACTGAGCAAACTGGATGCCCTGCAGGCGGATTTGTCGGCGCTGGATGCGCAGTTATCCTCCCTGCAGCAGGATGTGCAGAGCACACAGGAAGGGGTGACCCTGTTGAGCGACTACCTGGCCTCCCAGGAAGCCCCGGTTGCCGTACTTTACCGCGAAGTGCAACTGGTCAAGGCGATGGAATTGCTTACCCGCAGCCGCATTTTCCTCACCCGCAATGACCTCGGCAAGGCCAAACAGGATGTTCAGGATGCCTACGCCATCCTGAACGACCTCAAAACGATGCTGGTGCCTGCCCAAATGGACGCACTGGATGCCATCTTACAGCGCCTTGACCTCGTGCTACAAGATTTCGACCAGAATCCATCGTTGTTACAGGATGACATGGAAAGCGCATGGCGGTTGCTGCTGGCTGGCCTGCCGGAGAACCGCCTGCCCGTGACCAACGATTTGCAAATTGTGGTCACGCCCAGCGTGGAATTGAGCACCACCCTGGAATATCCGCCGGAACCGGGAGAAACCCTGACCGGCACCCTGGAAATCACGACCACCGAAAGCATCACCTCGGAAAACACGACTACGCCTTGAAACGAGGACGACCTATGAGTGAAATGCCCATTCCCCCTTCCGAAGAACCAACCACGCCTCCAGTGGAAGAAACCTCGGAACCGGCAGTTGCCCCTGTAGAAGAAGTTCCTCCCGCTGCCCCGGAACCGTCTCCCCCTGCCTCGGAGACGCCTCCCCCCGCGGGTGTTCCCTCTCCAGAGGAAGCGGTCAGCACCCCCAGGGGGCGCGCGCGTACCTTTCTGCGGCGCGCCGTCACCTGGCTCCTGGGGTTGTTCATCGTCTTCGCGGGCGGCTATCTGCTGGCATTTTTCACCCTCTATCAGCCGCTTAATCAGCGTTTTCAGAAGCAAGGGAACGACTTGACGGCTGCAAACCAGCAGGTGGAATCTTTGCAGGCGGATATCGAGCGCCTCAACAACCAGATTGCCGATTTGCAGGCGCGCCTGCAAACCCGCACGGAGGAACGTGATGCGCTGCAAGGGCAGGTGGACGCCTCCAGCCTGCATTTTTACACCTTGCGCGCGCTGGTAGATGTACAGGGCGCACGGCTGGCGCTGGCCTCCGAAGACGCGGAGACAGCCCAGGTGTATCTGGCCAAAGTGCCCGCTTACCTGGAAGCCATGCAGCCTTTGGCGGCCCCCGATGTGCAGGAAACGCTGCTCAGCATGCAGCAACGCCTTACCCTGGCGCTGGATGAACTCAAACAAGACCCTCCCACTGCTGTTACCGACCTGGCCATCCTGGCCGACTGGCTGCGACAATTTGAGAGCACGCTGTGGTAGGGACGCATGTCCTCTGAAAAAAACAGGGAAGGGCAAAAAAGCCCTTCCCTGTTTGTGTTTGGTGGGATGTTTTCACAGGTCAGTAGCGCAACAAGGCGGCGATGTGCCCCGCTTCTTGCAGGGCGGGCACGGCATGGACGATTTCCACTTCGCCGCCCGACTGCATGACCTGCCGAATAGCGTACTCCACGGCATCGGGCAGGGGGGTGAAGGATTCACCGCAGAAGGGGCATACTTCCAGCCTTTGGGTGGTGGTGTAACTGCATCCCCGACATTGGTAGCCCTGATGATGGTAGTTTTCACTGACCAGCAGGGTATGCACCCTGCCGGTGCGGGCGGCTTCCAGGGTGTCATCCAGGCCGATAGCGCCATCACGCCCTTTGGCGGCTGCTGTGATGGCGCTTTGCACCAGCAGGCGCTCTTGTTGTTGGTCTTGCTGTTCCACGATTTCCATCGCCTGTGCGAGGACTTCTCCAGGGCTGGCGGTCATGCTCATGGGGAAGGAACCGACTATCAGGCTCTGCCAGTATTTGGGCAGGTATTGGCGAAACAGGGCGATGCTTTCTTCCGTCCCGCCCAAAAGGACGCGCCGTACCTTATGGGCGGTGAAGAACTCGGCCGCAGCATCGGCAGCGCGTTTCATGTTCCGCTCGGTCAACGCGCCGGTGTGGTTGGTTTGCCCGGCGCTGCCGCCGCGTCGCCCAGCCAGTTGCGAAGCCCCGCCGCGCTTGGTGCGGTGGATGATTTCGCCCATCACCCCTTCCTGTTCCTGCAGTTCGCCCAGGTGGAAGGAGAAAAAGCGCGCTCCCTGACGGTCTACGAGGGCTACGCCATAATGTCCGTAACGGTCCAACAGATTCGTGAGCGGTTTGACGTGTGGGCGGTTATAGTACCGAATGCGGTCCTGGACGGGCACAGCCAGGGGGTAGACCCGAAAAAAGTCTTCAGCCGCACAGGAAAACAAGGCCATGCTGCGTCCAGAACCATCGTGTTCATGCTGCATGTAGCGCAAGACGGCCTCGGCATCTTCGTTGGCCTCTACATTGCGCAGCATGGCGCGCAGACGGGCTAATGCGCTCCCGTCATTCCCGCGTACCGGGTCGGTGTTCAGGTAAATGCTCAGCACAGGATGTTCTGCCCGATAGGTCAACAGTTCCTCAAAATCTTGTTTCGTGAGCATGGTTCCTACTCCTTTTGTGGGACCAAACCGAAAACCGGGGCAAGAGGAACGTGACGAGACGTGAAGCGGCTCTTGCTCTTCTTGAAAGAACCTCACTTGTGGAAAAATTTTTGCTTTGGTGTCATTGCAAATCGCTCATCGGCAGGCCTGGGCAGGTAGTGCGGATGGTGTTGCTTTCCGCAGTATGCCGGCAAAGAGGCGGCGAAAACCTGCCCAACCTGCGTTCAAACTCTATCCGTAGTTCGGGTCAGGGGCGTTTGCCCAGCGTGAGAGAGAGTTCCTGGGTGACACCGTTGCGTAGTACGGTGACCTGGATGGTGTCTCCCGGCTGGGTGTTTTTGAACAGATAACTGATGAGTTCGTTGAAGTCGCGAACCTCCTTCCCATCCAGGGCGGTGATGATATCTTCCTCCTGAATGCCTGCCTGCTCTGCTGGCCCGCCAGGGGCGACGGAAGTCACCAGCACGCCCCATGCCTGGGGCAGGCCAAGTTCTTCCTTATCCAGCAAAGTAATTTCTGGAAAAGCGCTGATTCCCAGGTAGGGGTAATCGTATTTGCCATTCTGGATGAGTTCCGGTACTACCCGGCGCACGATGTTGGATGCCACTGCGAAGCCCACTCCACTGTTGACCGGTGTGCCATTCAGGCTGAAGGATGTGGTCTGAATGGCGCGATTGACACCAATGACCTCGCCATTCAAGTTGAGCAACGGCCCGCCAGAATTTCCGGGATTGATGGCGGCATCGGTCTGGATGATATCGCCGGTGGTGAAGTAGCCTCCGCTATTGGCCTCGTGCATGGAATCCAGTGTACGCCCTTTGCCGGAGACGATACCCACAGTCATCGTACCGCTATACCCAAAGGGGTTGCCGATAGCCACCACCGTTTGTCCGACCTGCACGGCATCCGAATCCCCCAGGGGAATGGGGTGCAACTCTTCGGGCGGGGCATCTACTGTCAGCACGGCCAAATCCGAATCCAGGTCGGTGCCAATGACTTCGGCAAAGGCCTTGAATCCGGAGGGGAAGTCCACCTCGACTTTTTGTGCGCCTTCGATGACGTGATAATTGGTGACGATATGTCCATCGGTATCCACAACGAAACCGCTGCCCTGCCCGCTGCCTTGTTCGCTGACGACGCGAATGGACACTACGCCAGGGTTGACGCGCTGATACAGACTGACCAGCGCGTCTTGTAAGTCTGTCTGGTTGGGGATAACCGGGTTGGTTTGCGGAATTTCTACTTGCGGGGCGGTCTGTGGAAGAGATGGGGCAGGCTGGGCTGCCTGGGAACCCATGAGGGTCTGGCAGGCCAGACTGGTGAGGGTCAGGATGAAAATGAACAGGATGATGGGTTTGATGGTTGTCTTCATGCAGCCTCCGGTGCAGAGATGAGGGAAGCAGGGTCTTGGGGAGACAAGACCCTGCCATAGGTCAAGGGGTAGCCGCCAGTTCGCGGAAGAGTTCCTGCTGGCGGGTGGAAAGTTTTTGCGGCAGGCGGACGTGTACCTTGACCATCAGGTCGCCGCGCCGCGCGGGGTCTTTGATGTGCGGCATCCCGCGGCCGCTCAGACGGAAGGTTTGTCCCGGTTGCGTTCCAGGAGGAATACGCAGCATCAACCGGCGGCCATCGGGGGTAGGAACGGCCACCTCGCCGCCCAAAACGGCGGTGTACAGGTCGATTTCCACGGTGGTGTGCAGGTTGTGTCCCTTGCAGGTAAAACGCGGGTCTTCGGCCACCTGGATGTTGAGGTACAGGTCGCCTTGCTGTCCCAACGCGCCGGGGACGCGGATTTTCGTGCCGTTGCGTGCGCCGGCAGGAATTTTGACTTCCAGCCGGCGTCCCTGGGTTTCGATGGTGCGGGTAGTGCCGCTGTAGGCCTCGCTCAAACTGATGGTCACGGGTTGCTCATACCGTTGGGGGCGGCTGGCCTGACGCTGGCCAAAGAAATCTTCCATGCCAGATGCGCCGCCACCGAAAATGGTGCGGAAGAATTCAGAGAAGCCGCCGCCAAACAGGTCGTTCAGGTCGCCCATTTCGACGCGTACGCCGCCGGGAGCGCCTGTAGCCCACTGTCCCCAATTGAAATCACCAGCGCCACCGCGGCTTTGCCATGAGTGATAGGCGCTGCCCAGCCGGTCATAGTGGGCGCGTTTTTGGGGGTCACTGAGCACCTGATAGGCCTCGTTGATTTCCTTGAATTTTTCTTCTGCTGCTTTGTCACCCGGGTTGCGGTCGGGGTGATATTGCATGGCAAGTTTGCGATATGCACGTTTTATTTCGTCTTCGCTTGCGTTTTTGTCAACTCCGAGGATGGTGTAGTAGTCTTTGTAATCCATACCGTCTCTGTGAAGATTGTGCCAGCCTGGGAGATGCAGGCCGGAGATGGCAAGGGGTGCGGATTCCCCCACCGACAAGCCCCTTGCAACTGTACCGATTTCATTGTAGGAATTCTGCCTTCCTTCGTCAAGCGCGCCTTGCGGCTTTTTATGCAACTCTAACCGTTATGCATTGCTGTCTCTGAGAAAAAATCCTTTCCTGAGGGAACGAAATGGTTTGTGTCTGGGAAGTCCCCGGCTTTTGCATGGCCTTTTCCCACGAGGAGAGGGGCGAGGGAAATTGCTGGGAATTTTACGGATTTGGTGCGATACCCTGGAGGGGGTGTATAAACTCTCAGGATGAATCTGCCCCTTTTGGGGGAATTCTTGCACTCTTGCGTCACTTTTGGCACGTTTCGGACATATTGGTGGGGTAAAATGGTAATGTCCCCTGCCGCAGGGGGTGTACCTGGTTATTTTCCTGCCCCGGAGTGGTGCGTATGACAACAAGCAATGGGTACATCTGGATAGTAGAGCATCAATCGGAAATTGCTGCGTTGTTGCAGCAGGCCGTGCAGGCGCTGGGGTATCAAGCGCGTCTGCTCAGTTCAGGAGGGGAGGCGTTAGCGGCACTTGGGGAAGCACCGCCGGTGTTGGTGATTGCCGACTTGCACCTGCCCGGTTTGAGCGGGAAGGATTTGTTGGTGGCGCTGCAGGCGCAATCTATCGATGCCCCCGTTATCATTGTGGCAGGCTCTGAAGAACAAGGGGATATCATCCAGGCCTTTCGGCTGGGTGCTGCTGATTATCTGCAGTGGCCTATGCGGGAAACCGAAGTGGTTGCGGCGGTAGAGCGCGTGATTGCGCGTGACCGCGCCCGGCAGGAACGGGATGCCCTGGTGAAGCAGGTAAACGAAGTCAATGCCACATTGCAGCATCGTTTGCAAGAGTTACAGACCATCTCTGCGCTGGGAAAAGCAGTGGTCTCTACGACCAGCCAGCAAGCGTTGTTCACGAAAATCCTGGAGGGGGCGGCACACATTTCGCGTTCGGATGCGGGCTGGTTATTGTTGCGTGTTCCGCGCCAGAACACCTGGTTGCTGGCTGCACAAAAATCGTTGCCAGAGGCGTATGCCCGTTACCTGCATCGCTCCTGGAATGATGGCATCAGCGCCAGGGTCGCGGCAGCGGAGAAGCCAGTGTTGCTTTCCGGGCAGACCTTATCCCGTTATGCCGTGCTCAGCCGGGTGGGAAAAGCCGCCGCAGTAGTGCCTGTGCGCACCAGCAAGGACGTCGCGGGGGTACTTGTCGTAGTGCGTACTGAGGCGCATCCCTATACCTCACACGACCAGGCCATGTTGACGGCTGTGGCCGACTATGCAGCCATTGCCTTGAATAACATGCGCATGGTACACGTACTGGAAGAACGCGCACGGCGTCTGGAGCACATGGCCGCGCGTTTGCAAATTGACGAACAAATCAAGGCCTCGTTGCTGAGCAACGCCAGCATGGTGCTGCGCGAGCCGTTGAATAGCGCCCTGGGATATGCAGACATGATGGCGGATGAACACCTGGGCAGTTTGACGATGGAGCAATTGCAGGCTGTCGAGGTCATTCGACAAAAATTGCGCATTACCACGCAGGTTGCGGAATACCTGACCTCCTTGAGCGAACAGGATAAACTCCCCAGTGAACAAAATGCCTTTGTGCAGAGTGCCGTCCAGAGTGTCTTGCCGCATTTGCAGTTTGTGGCAAAGCAGCGCAAAGTAACTTTTGTCGTTGAATTTGCCCCTGATGAGAAAAGCGTGTCGTTTAGTCCTCCCCACCTGGAACGGGTTATCGAGGCCATTTTGGTGAATGCGCTTGGTTTTGCGCGTCCTGGAACGCAAATTACTCTATCGACCGGCTATGACGACCAGCAGCGACCTTATTTGCATATCCGCAGCCAGCCTCAAGAACTGACACCAGCGCAGCGCCGGCGGCTGCTCAAACTGGAAACACAGGGATTATTGCGTTCCACACATCAGTTCAATGGTGTGAGTGTTGGCCTTTCCCTGGCGCGTAAAATTGCAGCCTTGCATGGGGCGGTATTGAGCGTGCATGCTTCCTCCAGGGATGAAATAGCCTTTACGCTCCTGTTCTCTGCCTCTTCTTTGCCCCAAAATTGATATGTCTCAAGAACTTGTCTTCATTGCCCTTTCTGACCACAACATTGCTTCCCTGATGGCTCAGGGTGCATTGACGCCTGCCGGGTATGCGCACCGTGTATTTCAGGATATCGCCGCCCTTGAAAAAGCCTGTCAGGAACAGCCTCCCGATGTTTTACTGCTGGACATGCGTTTTGGAGGCGGCAATGTGCTGTCTTTGCTGGAACGCTTGAAAGCATCTTACCCCCTTTTGCAGCCCATTTTGTTGACCGGGGAGCCAGACCCAAAGACCTGGCGGCACCTGTTGCGCGTTGGGGTTGCGGATGTACTCTCCCCGCCTCTGCGCACCTCAGACTTGTTGGAGACTATCAAGCATGTGCTGGCGCGGCGGGAAACCCTGATAGAAAAAGTCGTCTTGCCGCTCAAAAAAGACACCCAATCCCTGGCAAGCCGTTCCGAAGCCCTGGAGCATCTGGCAGAAGTTGGGCGCATGGTCACCAGTTCGCTCTCGCTGGATACCGTGCTGAAAGCCGCCGTGGATGCCGCAGTCAACCTGACTGGCGCACAAGAAGGCAGTATCTTGTTACTGGATGAACGTACGGGAGAATTGTATGTGCGCGCGGAACGAAATTTTGATGATTCTTTTGTGCGTACTTTTCGCCTGAAAGTGGAAGACAGCCTGGCGGGCAAGGTATTGGAAAGTGGTGAGCCGCTGTATATTTCCCGGCAAGGCCCACAAAAAATCAAAACAGCCTATCTGGTGCATTCACTGATTTATGCCCCCTTGCGTGCCAAAGGGCGCGTTATTGGTGTTTTAGGTGTAGACCACCGGGAAAAATCGGGCGATTTTACCCCGGAGCACCTGATGGTCGTTTCCGCTATTGCGGATTTTGCCGCCAGCGCTATCGAAAACGCGCGCTTGCATGCGCATACTGAGGCTGAGCGCAACAAACTGGAAACCATCCTGACCAATGTGCGTGACGGGGTGCTGGTGTTGGATGAATACGACAATATTTTGTTCATTAACAAAATCGCCCGCCAGGCTTTCGATGTCCCGGATGCAAACTTCACAGGAAAGCATGTCTCAGAAGTGATTGTTCATGAAGATATGCTCCACCTGATAGAAATGGCTTACCATGATTTGCCAGAACAGGCTGAAATTCGTGTGGCTGACGGGCGCTACTTCAGTGTGCAGGGGGCAAAAATACCTTCCGTAGGGCTGGCGCTTACCATGCACGATATTTCGCAACTCAAAGAACTGGACCGCATCAAGAGTGAGTTTGTAAGCACGGTTTCTCACGATTTGCGCTCGCCGCTGACGGCAGTGATGGGCTATGTGGAATTACTCGGCCGGGTAGGGCCGCTCAACGACCAGCAGCAAGCCTTCATTCAGCGGGTGCAAATCAGCCTGCAGAACATCACCTCGCTCATCAATGAATTGCTGGATTTAGGAAAAATCGAAGCCGGATTCGATACCCATCGGGAGTTGGTGGATTTTGGTACCCTGGTGCGTTTTGTCGGTGATGAATTGCGTCTCAAAGCCGAAGAAAAAACCCAACAACTGAACGTTGCCATAGAGCCCGATTTGCCGACTTTACTGGCAAGTCCCACGCGTTTACAACAGGTGGCTGAAAATCTGATAGGCAACGCCATCAAGTACACCCCGGTAGGTGGACGCGTGGAAGTACGCGTCTTTCAGGAAGAGCATCAAGTCATTTTGCAAGTCTCCGATAACGGGCCGGGGATTCCCCCTGCCGACCAACCGTACATCTTTGACAAGTTTTACCGTGCCAGCAACGTGCCCGATGACGTGCCAGGGTCCGGCCTGGGACTGGCCATCGTGAAGTCCATCGTGGAGGCGCATGATGGACGCGTGTGGGTGGAATCTTTCCCCGGCGAGGGGACGACGTTTACTGTCGTGCTGCCTGCTTTGAATGAAGACGAAGCCATATCCCCTCTAAAGGCGGGTCTCTAACCAATACCTGCGGATAAGAGAGTTTTCTAGCGGCGACCTGCGCCCCAAAGGGATAAGCAATCTCTTGCAAGGTGGCACAAACCTTTGACGCGCAAGCCCACAGGCCAAAGGCTTGCGTTACCACGAGATAATGCCATCCGCAACCTGGGGGAACCGGAGGGGCACTAAAGATATGTTGCTCAGTAGAACGCTGGTGCCGTTGCTCGCTCAATTTTCTCCCAGGTGGGCGCGTTTCTTACGCGCGAATGGGTGCGTTTTCGATTGACAAAAACATGCTTAAACGCCAGGTGCCCGCTGAGCCGAACAGCGGGCACCTTCGCCAAAGGAGGAAACAGCGATGAAAAAGTTTGGGGAAAACGAGCGCTTCCAAACGTGCGCCTATCTTACCCCAAAACGTGTGCTGCACAACCGATAAACGTCACAAAGCCTGCGTGACGTTTGTCATTCTGTTTGCCTGTTGTAATTTTCGTGCAAAAAAATATGCTTTTTACCGGGGATGCTTACATATTTTTTACTGTGCCGCGACTGGCAGGGTAATCCAGAATGTGCTGCCAGTTTCCGGGGCGCTCTCGAAGCCGATTTCACCGTCCATCAGATGTACCAGCGCCTGTGCCACGCTCAACCCCAGTCCCCAGCCAGGGTGGTCGCGCACGCGCTGGTCTTCGGAGCGGAAAAATTGCTCGAAAATTCTGGCGGCATCATCTGTGGTGATACCTATGCCGCTATCCGTAACTTCCAGCCGGATGTCCTCTCCCTGCAGGCGGCCGCGCAGGGTAATGCTCCCGCCTTCGGGGGTGTAGAGGTGGGCATTACGCAAAAGAATTTCTGTAATCTGGGTGACGCGTTGCGGGTCTCCCTGTACTGGTGGCAGGTCACCGGGGATATCTACTTCCAGGTGTTGCTTTTTCCCTTCGCAGGCCTCCTGGAAAGCCTCCACGGCCTTTTGTACCTGCATCAAGAGCGGAAATGCCGTAGACTGCATCGTGAGCCGCCCGCTCTCGGCCTTCGAGAGGTCGGAGATATCGGAAATCAGGCGCGACATGCGTTCCACATTGTTGCGAATCACGGTCAGGAAATTCGTCTGCATGTCGTTGAGCGCCCCCGTCATGCCCTTGAGCAGCAAGTCGGTGTACCCCTTGATAGAAGTCATGGGCAGGCGCAATTCGTGCGATACGACGGAAACAAAGCGAGCCTTGTCTTCGCGTGCTGCCTGCAGGTCGTTTTGCAGGGTGCGATTTTCGTAAATCAACGCGGCAAGGGAGGCAAATACGGCTCCGAGGGCGCGGTTGTTGTCATCCAGGGGATGGTCGGCTCCCAGGTAGAGCCAGCCTCCAGGAATTCCGGGGAGGGGGTACAGCAACACGTTTTGGGGTGGCTGCGCCTCTCCGGATGTGTACACCTCCCACTGGGGGATGCTTCCAGGGGCACAGGTGCCCCCCTGGGCGGTTTGCCCGACTTCCAGGGGAACCTGTCCCTCTGTTTCTCGTGGAAAGGTGATGAGGGCGCAATCCCCATGGGTGACATCCAACAGACGTTGCAACCCCTGGGTGAGATAGGTCTCCAGAGGCTGGTCTTGTTCTGGTAACTGAGTCCAGATGTGCAGGGCGGTCTTCATGGTTGCTTCCTTTCCCTGGCCCAGGTGCACAGGTCGCTGAGCGGACAATGGTCACACGCCGGGCGGCGCGCCTTGCAAATTTCTCGTCCCAGGCGGATGATGTTGAGGTGAGCCGGGTAGTACGTTTCGGGTGGAAAGAGTGCCCCCAGGTGTTGGTGAGCCTTCTCGACGCTCATGTTTTGGGGGCGTAACCCCAGCCTGCCGCTGACGCGGTAGATGTGGGTATCCACGGGAAAAGCCGGCATATCCAGCGAAAAGCACATCACGATGGCTGCGGTTTTCGGCCCCACGCCTTTGAAACTGGTCAACCAGGCATGGACTTTTTCGGGCGGCCATTGCCGCAGAAAATCCAGATTCAGGCTGCCGCGTTGGGCGCTTATTTGGCGCAGCACCTGCTGGATGCGAGGCCCCTTCTGGTTTGCCAGGCCAGCCACGCGGATGGTTTCGATAACATCCTCCGCAGGTGCATCGCGTACGGCCTCCCACGAGGCATAGCGATTTTTCAAGGCCTCGAAAGCCTTGTCGCGGTTGATATCATTGGTGTTTTGGGAAAGAATGGTGCATACCAGTTCATCCAGAGGGGGAAGCGGATTGCGCCATTCGGGGTAGCCGTAAAATGCCAGCAGGCGGTTGTGTACTTCGAGAGCAGTAGGATGCATTTTGGGAGTTGTAGAGTGATGATGTCCTTCTCGCATTCTACCCTACCGCGTTATCTTTTGCATTGCAAATATGGGGTAGCCTTCGCCAACCTGCAGTTTCCGCCAGTTGTAGATGGGGAAACGCGGCCCAAAATCGTGCAGGGCTTCGAGTTGGGCAGCATCCAGGGCACCCAATTGGCGCAAAATTTCCACCGCCACCGCAGAGCGCGCCTTCTTGCGCGCGTCGCCATCCGAAATTTTGAAGGCGATGCCCAGCGCAGGAGAATCCGGCCCCAGAGCACCGGGCATCAGGCCGATGCCCTGATAACCTTCGGCACCGGCTTTACTGATGATTTTTCCTTTGCCGATTTGCATGAGCGCGGTATCGAATCGGCCAGGGCCGCCTACCATTTCGGGGTGCGCACACATGGCCGCGGTGATTTTGCGGCAGGCCGTGGCGCGGGACTGTGGGAGAGCGGATGGGTCGCAGAGGCGGGCATAGGCCAGGGCGGCATTGCGCAGGGGAACGGCGAAATTGGGGGCAGAGCACCCATCCGTGCCGGAAGCAACAGCATCTGGCGGCAGGGAACACATTTCGGCAAACGTACGCAAGATGGCCTGTTGCACGGGGTGTTGTGGGTTGATGTAATCGGCGGTGGGAGCCTGTTGCAGACGTGCAAAAGCCAGCATGCCGCTGTGCTTGCCAGAGCAGTTATGCCGGTTGGGAGTGACGGGCGCACCGCTCTTTGCCAGACGTTGGGCGGTTTCTTCGTGATAGGGCGGGTGGGTGCCGCACATCAGGTCACCTTCTGTGACGCCTGCTTTGCGTTGAATGCTGGCGGCTACTGCGGCGTGTTCATCGGTGCCGGAGTGCGAGGCGCACAACAAGGCAACTTCTTTGAGGGTCAAACCAAAATGCTCGGCACCGCCGGCTTCGATGAACGGCAGGGCCTGAAAGGGCTTGGCCGTGGAACGCAGAAAGGTGACAGTATCGGGGTTCCCGGCCTGCCACCACAGGTTTCCCTGGGCATCGCATACGGCAATTGCGCCAAAGTGGATGGATTCCACGGTTTGCCCGCGGGTTAATGCAAAGAGAGGCACGTAGGAGGGCATGTTACTTTTTGTGTTTTTCACTTTTCAGGTAGTTTTGCTTGTAGCAGGCTTCCAGCCCGTATTCCAGGCGCAGCGTGTAGAACCCTTTACGCCGGGCAGGGTAGGGAATCTCTTCCAGCAAGTCAGCGGCCAGCGCACGTGCCGCCTTGGCTGGGGCACCCTTTTCCAGCAAATTGGTCAATTCCTCATGGATGCGTTCCAGCAACAGGCGTTGGGCTTCCACATCCTGAGCGGCCACAGGTCCCCCGCGTCCGCTGATGATGGTGTACCCCTGATACGCTTCGCTGGAGAGCGCCTCCAGGCTTTCCACCCAACGGGGGATGTTGGCATCTCCCAGGAAGGGCGGCTGGTCTTTGAGCACGGCATCTCCAACGAAAACCACTTTGGCTTCCGGTACGCTGACCCAGCAGGCCCCCGGCATAGGGCCGGGGTAGTGGGCTATGTGGACGGTGCTTTCGCCCCAGTGTAGCGTCAACTGGCTGGAGAAAGTGATGTCGGGATGCCCCCAGCGGCGGCTGCCCAACGGGGTACACAGTTCCCATTCGGCACCGTTTTCGTCGCTCTGCCCTTTGAAAATGCTGGACCGTTTTTTTAGTGCGCTGGCGGTTTTCTGATGTGCTACTACAGTACTTTCCATCAAGCGGACACCCAGCGTGCGGTCAGGGTGTGCATCCAGGGAGACCAGCAGGCGTTCTCCCCCGCCGCGGCTGTGCAACGCAGAACGCCAACCGCGGATGTCCTCCAGGCGCAGCGGCGCGTCAATCATGATGATACCGTGCGGCAGGGTAATTGCCCCTACCGTCACGCCAGGGTAACAGTGTTCGTAGAAAATGCCTTCGTCAATGGTTTGCATGGGAAGTGAAATCCAGATTTTGAAAGAGAAATATGGGTGGTTTGTACCTTGTACTTTTTTCGAGTCGTTTACAGGTTTTTATCTGCGTAAGGCTGGCAATTTGCAAACTGCCTCACGAGCGATACGTGCTCTGTGGG
>DAOTWV010000115.1:0-18007 GCA_034435695.1 Anaerolineales bacterium
GATGTCAACCAGGGATTCAAAGGCCTGCAGGAAAAATACGGCGCGCTGCGCGTCTCCGATACCGGCATCCGTGAAGCCACCATTCTGGGGCAGGCCATCGGCATGGCGATGCGCGGCCTGCGCCCGATTGCCGAAGTGCAATACCTGGATTACCTGCTCTACGCCCTGCAAATCATGTCCGACGACCTGGCAACCGTGCTGTGGCGCACCAAACGCGGCCAGCGCGCCCCAGTCATCGTGCGCACGCGCGGCCACCGGCTGGAGGGCATCTGGCATTCCGGCTCCCTGATGGCGGGGCTGCTGCACCTGGTACGCGGCATGCACGTCCTGGTGCCGCGTAACATGACCCAGGCCGCCGGCTTCTACAACACCCTGCTCAAGGCCGAAGAACCGGCAGTAGTAGTCGAAGTGCTCAACGGTTACCGCCGCAAAGAGCGCCTGCCCGATAACATCGGCGAGTTCACCGTCCCGCTGGGCGTCCCCGAAATCCTGCGCCCCGGCCGCGACCTGACCATCGTCACCTACGGCGCATGCTGCCCGATTGCCCTCAACGCCGCCGACCAACTGGCCGAGGTGGGTATCGAAGCCGAGGTGATTGACGTACAAAGTTTGCTGCCCTTCGACCGCTACGCGCTCATCACCGAATCGCTCAAAAAGACCAGCCGCGTGTTGTTCGTCGACGAGGACGTGCCCGGCGGTACCACGGCATACATGATGCGCGAGGTGCTCGAAGTGCAGGGCGGCTTCGAGTGGCTGGATAGCGCCCCGCGCACCCTGCCCGGCAAACAGCACCGCCCGGCCTACGGCTCGGATGGCGACTACTGGTCCAAGCCCAACGCCGAGACGATTTTCGAGGCCGCTTACGGCATCATGCACGAGGTCGCTCCCCGCAAGTACCCCCTGTTCTTCTAACCTCCATGCTGCGTAAACGCTACCGCCGCATCACCACCTTCTTCGCCCGCGCCCTGCTGGGGCTGTTCTTCTGGGAAGTCATCCTGCCCCGGCTGGGGCTGCGCTTCCTGAGCAACAGCAGCCGCGAGCGCCGGCTGAAGCATCTGGCGCGCCGCTATCGGGCGCTGGCCGTCGAGATGGGCGGCGTACTCATCAAGGTCGGGCAGTTTCTCTCCGCCCGCGTGGATATCCTGCCGGACGTCTTCACGCGTGAACTGGAGGGCCTGCAGGATGAGGTGCCGCCCGAAGATTTCGACGCTTTGCGGCAGGTGGCCGAGGCGGAATTTGGCCGCCCGCTGGAGGAAGTCTTCGTCCGTTTTGAGCCGCAGCCGCTGGCTGCGGCCTCCATCGGACAGGCGCACTACGCCTGGATTGCCGCGCCCCCCCAGGGGCAGGCGGGTACGGACTCCCTCACAGGGGATACCGATTCCCCACAGGAGGCCGCGCCCCCCGAAAGCGAGTCCGCATCCGAGGCGCCCATCAGGGTGGTTGTCAAAATCCAGCGTCCCCACATCGAAGAAATCGTCGCCACCGATATGTCCGCCCTGGAACGCGTTGGGCGCTGGCTGCAATGGTACCGTCCCATCCGCCAGCGCGCCGACGTCCCCGCGCTGCTCAACGACCTGTACCGCAGTTTGCGCGAGGAGATGGATTACCTGCAAGAAGCGGCCTACGCCGGGCAATTCAAGGCCAATTTCGCCGAAAACCCGCGCATCCGCGTGCCCGCCGTCCACCGGGAGTACACCACCCGGCGCGTCATCACGCTGGAAGACATCGTGGGTATCAAAATCACCGATTTCGAGGCCATCGAGGCGGCCAACATCAGCCGGCGGGCGGTGGCCGACCTGCTCTTCGAGAGTTATTTGCAGCAGGTTTTCATCGACCATTTCTTCCACGCCGACCCGCATCCCGGCAACCTGTTCGTGGTGCCGCTGGAGGAAGACGGCGGCGCGGGGCGCGCTTTCCAACTGGCGTTTGTGGATTTCGGCATGATGGGGCACGTGGCGCCGGAGCAGCGCGCCGGGCTGCGCCAGATGGCAATTGCCATTACCACACAGGACGCGGCGCGTGCGGTGCGCGCCTACAACATGCTGGGGTTCCTGCTGCCCAATGCCGACCTGGAACTCATCGAGCGCGCCGGCGTGCAGGTTTTCGAGCGCTTTTGGGGCAAGAGCACCGCCGAGTTGCGGCAAATCAGTTTCGATGAGGTGCGCGAATTCATCGAGGAGTTTCGCTCGCTACTGTACAATCTGCCCTTCCAGTTGCCCACCGATATGATTTGGCTGGGGCGGGCGGCTTCCATCCTTTCGGGCATGTGTACGGCGCTCAATCCGGATTTCAATCCCTGGTGGAGTCTGATTCCGTTCACGCAGTTGCTCATCGAGGAGGAGCGCAAGCGCGGCTGGGAAGGGGTGCGCCAGGAACTTTCGGCCGCGGAGAAGGAGTTGCGCCGTCTGCCGGCGCGCCTGAATAACCTGCTCACGCAGGCCGAGACGGGCAAATTACGCACCCGCAATCCGGAGTTGCAGGCGCAGGTGGCGCGTCTGGAGCGCGCTGTGCTGCGCCTGAGCGCAGGGGTGGTTTTCACCGGCGCGCTGCTGGGCGGTATTCAGGTGTACATGAACGGTATGCAGTATGCCGGCTGGGGGTTGTTTGCGCTGGCGGGAATCGCGCTGTGGAAGGTGTGGCGCGGCTAAGAGTCCACGAATGTCCACGAATGTCCACGAATTTGCACGAATAACACGAATAACACGAATGGGGGGCAAGCAAAAGGGAGCACTAAAACGTTGTTGTTGGTGAATCGCGGTATGGTCTGGCACAACGGAACGCAGATACCGCAGATTTGACGCAGATTCTCGCAGATACGGCCAACGAAGCGGCGAAAACCAACACAACCAGCGGATATCAGCGGCATCAGCGTCATCAGCGTTCTACCGCCCAACATATCTTTAGTGCTCCCGAAAATCAATAGCGGGGCGTAGAAAGGGAATTTTGTGGTACGCTATACGTGGTTAAACGTTCATTTTCGGCCTGAGGTACGAGGAGGCACCATGGAAGCACCGCTATCCCCGGCGACATTCGGCGAACTCGCCACACGCATCGAAAACGAGGTTGGCAAAGTCATCGTAGGACAACGCATGCTCATTCGCCAGACGCTCATCACCCTGCTGGCCGGCGGCAACGTCCTGCTGGAAGGCGTACCGGGTTTGGGGAAAACGCTGCTGGTACGCACGCTGGCACAGGTACTCAAGTGCTCTTTCTCCCGTATTCAATTCACACCCGACTTGATGCCCGCCGACATCGTGGGCACAAACATCATCGCCGAAGAAAACGGGCAACGTGTTTTCCGATTCGAGGCCGGCCCTGTGTTCGCCAACCTGGTGCTGGCCGATGAAATCAACCGCGCTACCCCAAAAACCCAATCCGCCTTGCTGGAGGCCATGCAAGAACACAGTGTCACCGTCGCCCGTCAGACACGTCCCCTGCCACAACCTTTTTTCGTCATGGCTACCCAGAACCCCATTGAGATGGAGGGCACCTACCCCCTGCCAGAAGCCCAGTTAGACCGTTTCTTTTTCAAAATCGAAGTGCCCTATCCTTCGGTGGATGAACTGGTCGAAATCGCGAACCGCACCACAGGGGAACAGATACCCCAGGCCAGCGCCGTTGCCGATGCCCAGGACCTGTTGCGCATGCAGCACCTGGCGCGCAGCGTCCCCATTGCCAGCCATGTGACCGCATACGCCGCCCGCCTGGTGCGCGCCACACACCCTCAGGAAGCAGACGCGCCAGACATCGTGCGCCGTTACGTGCGCTATGGCGCCAGCCCGCGCGGCATGCAGGCGCTCATCCTGGCCGGGAAAATCACTGCCTTACTGGATGGCCGGTATAACGTTGCCCTGGATGACATCCACTCCGCAGTACTGCCCGCGCTGCGGCACCGCCTGGTACTCAATTTCGAAGCCCGCGCCGAAGGGGTGACCACAGACCAGGTGCTCGAAGCCATGTTGCAGGCAGTGCCCCAGGCAGCCTGAAGCCGGAAAAGCCCCGGCAGCCCATCCCTCACAATCCCCTCCCCATGCTTCTCTCTCCCGAATTCCTTACCCGCCTGGAATACCTGACCCTGGTCTCGCGGCAGGCAATGGCTGGACAATCGCAAGGCTTGCGGCGCAGCATCCAACGCGGGCAATCCATCGAATTTGCAGATTTCCGCGCCTATACCCCCGGCGATGACTTTCGCCGCATCGATTGGAACGCTTACGCCCGTCTGGGACGCCTGTTCGTCAAACTCTTTATCGAAGAAGAAGACCTGACCATCCACCTCCTGGTTGATTCCAGCCGCTCGATGGACTGGGGAGACCCCAACAAATTCCTGTACGCCCGCCGCCTGGCCGCCGCGCTGGCTTTCGTAGCCTTACACGGTCTGGACAGGGTGACGCTCACCGCCTTCGCCCCGCAGGAGGAGCACGCCCCGCCCTTCTTTCCTCCACAACGCAGCAAAGACTGCCTGCCCGCGCTCTTCACCTTCCTGGAAAACCTGCCCATCAGCCCGCACACCCACCTGGGAAAACGCCTGCAGCGCTACGCCGCGCAACCACACCCCAAAGGGCCTCTGCTGCTGCTTTCCGATTTGTTCGACCCTACCTGGCAACAAGGCATCCACGCTCTCAGCCGCCGGGGATACGAAATCACCCTGTTGCACATCCTCGCCCCCCAGGAATGGGAGCCGGACATCAGTGGAGAGGTACGCCTGCGCGATGTGGAAAGCGGGGCACGCCTCGAAGTCAGCATGGATGAAGCCACGCTCCGCCGCTACCAGCATGCCTTGCATGCCTGGCAAGGGGAAATACGCACATTTTGTCAGGCGCGACAAGTGCTCTACGTGCCTGTCAACACCGGCACCCCTCTGGAAACCCTGCTTTTTGCCCACCTTGGCGATTTGCTATCCTGATGTCTCGTTCCATTCTTCCCATACTCCTCGCTTTCGGTCTCCTTCTGGGCGGCCACGCGCTGGTTTCCCGCGCCCAAACGCCGTCCGGTGCACAGGTTCCGCTGGTGCTGTGGATAGAAAACCGTTCCGGGCAAAACCTCCTCATGGCAGCCCCCGCCGATGCCCTGGAATCTCCCCACACGTTGACTACCCTGCCCTCCGGGGCGGTGCTGGAAAGCAGCCTTGCACCCCGCGGCGGGCAGATGGCGCTCGTCACCGCGGAAAACCAGGCCGAAACCCTGTGGCTGCTCGACCTGCACACCTACCAGGTACGACGCGTCGAACAGGCCGCCAGTCTGGGGAAACTCCAATGGCATTCGGATAGCCTGGCCTATACCGCCTACCTTCCCCGTGGGGTCACCTCCCAGCGCGGCAAAAACGCCACCACCCTGCAACCTGCCTGGCAGGCCACCCGCCGGTGGACAGGGACCCACGCGCCCGCACCGCAACCCGCCCTGGTTGCCCGCCGCGGGCAATTGTGGTGGGAAGACCCCCAAAGCGGCTTTCGGCGTCTCATTGCACCTGCCGGTACGGGTTTCAGCGCATTGTGGCAACCCCAATACAATGAAGTGCTCTTCACACAACAGGAAAGCAGGCGCATTCGCCTGCTGCGCCTGCAGCCCCGCGACGGTAACGCGCAAACGCTGGGTTACCTGCCTTTGGGAAACTGGCGCCTGCTCGACCACATAGGCACATGGGTAGCCGCGGAATGGTACCCCCACGGGGTACAGGTCTTCTCGCTGGAACAAGGGCAGCGGTACCCCCTGGGGGAATCGCGCCGCTTTGTGGGGTTCTGGCAACCTGAGGTGCCCATCTTTCCCCCACAAGGGCACGCCGCCTCCCCCTTTGGAGAGACGGCATCCCCTCTGAGTGTATCCGGCTCCTGCCCCGCGCCTCCAGATAACTGCCCCGTACCGCGCTTTTCCGGTTACCAGCCGCGCCGCGTGGAAATGGGCGCCACTTTCGTGCAGGCCGCGCAAAACACCCTGGGGAGCGCCGCACCAACCTATGAGGGCATTTTCACTGGCCGGCCTCCCGTGCGGCAATCCGTTTCCCCGCAACGCCCACTGCCGCAGGTGCTTCTGCGAGGCATTGCCTGGCAAGAATCCGTCTGGCTGCAATACCTGGCTGCCGGGCCGCCCTACGACGGGGTCAACGCCTGCACATTGATTTCCTTCGACTGCGGTTACGGCTTGATGCAGGTCACCTCTTGCATGTCTGGGGGGTGCAACTGGCTGGACCCACAACGGGTTTCTGCTGAATTGCCCTACAACCTGGGGGCAGGGGTCAACATCTTGATTCAAAAGTGGAACAGTGTGCCCTACCTGGGGGAAAATGACCCCACCACCCCCGCCGAGTGGTACTACGCTGTGCTGGCATACAATGGGTGGAGCACGCTGAACGACCCCAACAACAGCGACCGTTTCGACCCTTTCCGCCCGCCTTTCCGCGAGAGCAGCCTGCCCTACCGTTACCCCTACCAGGAAAAAGTGTATGGCTGGATGGCGCATCCGCCGCATGTCGGCGGGGAGGCTTTGTGGCGGCCAACCGATATTCCGCCGGTGCCGCGCGGCATCTTCGGATTGCGTTCCGCCTCCTCATGGACGCCTCCCCATGAAACAACCCGCCCCCTCACGCACCTTTTCCACAATTTGCGCTATACTCCCAGCCGCACCCTGACGCTTACGGTGCAAAACACCACGCCCTACACGCTGGCGCTGGATGTGTTGTTCTACAACGCCGATGGCTCTTTCAACCGGCGTTATCTGCCGCCTTCGGCACAACCACCCTGGTTCGTGGAGCCATACCTGCGCGTAGCCCCCAGCGGGACGTTCACCCTGCCGCTGCAGAGCGTCTTTTTCACCGAGACCTTTACCGGTTATCTGCGCGCTTATGCCAGTAGCGGATTGTCGCTCACGCTGGAAACCCCCACCACGCCTACCATTTACCTGCCGCTCGTCATGCACGATGCCCCCACCCGCACCCTGCCAACGGTTTCTTGCACGCAGGTGCTCACCAACGGCGGGTTCGAGGCTTTCGCTGATGGCCGCCCTCGCGGCTGGGTAAGCCATTCTGCAGGGGGCTATGTGCTGGCCGATAGCACATGGTTCTGGCAGGGGCACGCCGGGGGGTATCTGGGCGGGTACAACCACGCGCAAGATGTGCTTACGCATACCCTTGCCGTACCCACCGATACGTTCACTGTGACGCTATCCCTCTTTTGGGATGTGCAAAGCGAGGCGTTAACCCCCACGCTCACTGGCGATGTATTCACGGCGACGCTGGTGGATGCTGCAGGAGCGCCCATCGGCGCCCCCTGGGTGCTCCACGAGACAGAGGCCTCCGGCGGCTGGCGAGGGCATACGGTCACCTGGCCTTTGGGAGAGCAACGTCCCGCGGCGCTGGTTTTCACGGCGCGCACCGATGCAGCCGACCCCACTTCCTTTTTCGTAGACGAGGTGCGCCTGCAGGCGTGCAAGCCGTAGGTTCAGGCGGTTGTGTGCTGCCCCGCCCGCGGCAGCCGGTACCAGCGTCGGGTGAGCGGGGAGAAGAAAAGGTGTATCACCTGTCCATCGGGCAGCATCGCCAGGGCGTGTTCGCCGCGCTCATTGGCCCATCGCCGCCCCACAGAGAGGTTGACGCGCCCCTCCGGGGTGTGCAGCACCATCGGGGTGACGTGTCCATCCGCCTCGAAACGTGCGGTCACATCCACCGGCTCTCCCGCCTGGGTGGTTTCCGGGAGCGGCTGGTGCACTTCTGGCGTGTCCTTCAACGTACGCACCAGGAGTTGCAGGGCTTCTTCAGCAGAGTGCTCTTTGTTCGCCAGGCGGTCGCCGTGCCCCACGGTTTTGAGCGCCGTATCGCCAAAGGGGGTGCTGAGGCCAATCCAGGTGGTGCCTACCGGTTTCTCCGGTGTGCCCCCGCCGGGGCCGGCAATGCCACTCACAGAAAGCCCGACATCGGCAGCCAGGGCACGGCGCACGCCGCGTGCCATTTCCAACACAACGGCCTCGCTCACTGCGCCATGCGCTTCAAGCGTTTCCCAACGCACCCCCAGGAGACGCACTTTGGCCTCGTAGGCGTAGGCAGTGATGCTGCCCTGGTAGTAGGTGGATGAACCGGGGACGTTGGTGAGACGATGTCCAATCAGCCCCCCCGTGCAGGATTCGGCGACAGCCAGCCGCCAGCCGCGAGCGCGCAGCAGTTTACCAACCAGAACTTCAGGAAGTGTTTCATTCATGGGGGCAATTATACCCGCGGTATAATCCCCTCGTGAGCATCCCTGCATCTCTGAAACCGTTGTTAGATAATCTGCCCGAAAAGCCCGGCTGCTACCTGATGAAAAACGCGCAGGGGGAGGTCATCTACGTCGGCAAAGCCGTCAACCTGCGCAATCGGGTGCGCTCCTATTTCCATGCCAGCGCCCAGAAAAACACCAAAACGCGGCAACTGGTCAGCCACATTGCGGATATCGAATGGATTGTGGTGGCTTCGGAACTGGAAGCCCTCATCCTGGAGATGAACCTCATCAAGCGCTACCGGCCGCGTTACAACGTGCGCCTGAAGGATGACAAGCGCTACCCGTACATCAAAGTCCACTGGGGAGAGCCATACCCTAAGGTAACGGTCACCCGCCGCATGGTGGAGGACGGTTCGCGTTATTTTGGGCCGTACACCAGCGTTTGGGCGGTACACCAAAGTCTGGACGTACTGCGGCGCATCTTCCCCTACCTGACCTGCGACCGCACCATCACCGGGGAAGACCAGCGCGCCTGCCTGTACTACGACATCAAGTTATGCACCGCCCCGTGCATCGGTGCGGTCACCAAAGCCCAATACCGACAGATGATTGCCCACCTGATGGATTTTCTGGATGGCAACAGCGCCCCCATCGTGGAACGGCTGCGCGCCGAAATGCAAGAAGCCGCCGAAGCCCTGCGCTTCGAGCGCGCTGCCGTGTTGCGCGACCAGTTGCGCGCCATCGAAAAAATCGTGGAGAAGCAAAAAGTCATCTCACCGGAATACCAGGATTCGGACGTGGTGGCGCTGGCGCGCGCCGATGGCGAGGCCGTGGCGCAGGTCTTCTTCATCCGCAATGGCAAACTCATCGGAAGGGAATACTTCGTGCTGGATGGCGCAGCCGAAGAGCCGGATGCCGAAGTCATTGCCGGGTTTCTCAAACAGTTCTACAACAAAGCCCCCAACATTCCGGCGCAGGTACTGCTGCCCAACGAAGTGGAAGAAGCCCACATCATCCAGCAGTGGCTTTCTTCACGCCGCGGCGGCGACAAAGTAGAAATCCACATTCCGCACAATGACACCCAGCGCGATTTGGTGCAGATGGCCGCCGAGAACGCCGCTGAAACGCTCACCATGCTCAAAGCCCGCTGGGAAGCCGATACCCACATGCAGAGTACCGCCCTGGCCGAGTTACAGCGTGCCCTCAACCTGCCCACACCGCCCAACCGCATCGAATGTTACGACATCTCCAACACCCAGGGGACCTACGCGGTGGGCAGCATGGTGGTCTTCGAGCAGGGCGTCCCCAAGAAGAGCCACTACCGCCGCTTCAACATCCGCTCCGTGGTCGGGCCGGATGACTTCGCCAGCATGGAGGAGGTGCTGCGCCGCCGCTTCCGCCGCTGGCAGAGCATCCAGGAAAGCAAAAACCAGCCCGGTCACAAACCCGACCCATCTTTCGCGCGCCTGCCCGATTTGCTGATTGTGGATGGCGGCAAAGGGCAGTTGCGCCGGGCTGTCAAGGTGCTGCGAGAATTCGACTTGCTGGAACGCGTCCCCGTGGCCGGTCTCGCCAAACGAGAGGAGGAACTCTTCCTCCCAGGGCGGACGGACTCCCTTCTGCTGGAACGCCGTTCCCAGGGGTTGTACCTCATCCAGCGGGTACGCGACGAGGCCCACCGCTTTGCCATCACCGCCCACCGCAAACGCCGCGCCCGCGAAAGCATCCGCTCCACTCTGGAATCCATCCCCGGAATCGGGCCGCAACGGCGCAAAACCTTGTTACAATACTTTGGCAGCCTGCAGCACATCCGCGAGGCATCCATCGAAGAATTGGCTGCCGTGCCCGGCATCACCGAAAAACTGGCGCACGCTATCAAGGCGTATTTGAATGCGGAATGATGAATGCAGAATGATGAATGGTGAATGCCATTCGTGAAATTCGTGCACATTCGTGGACATTCGTGCACATTCGTGGACATTCGTGGACATTCGTGGACATGAAGACAGCCTGGTTTGCCGATGACGACAAAGACATGATACAGGCGCTCAGCCTGATGTTACAATTGCTGGGCTATCAAACGCGTCCCTTCTCCAACGCCCGGCAAACTGCCCGCGCCTTGCTGGCCGGCCAAAAGCCAGACCTGCTCATTCTGGACATCAACATGCCCGAAGTCTCCGGGCTCGACCTGCTGGAATTCATCCGCAGCCGCCGGGAATGGGATAGGCTGCCAGTCATCATGTTTTCCTCCGATGCAACCGATGTCCAGGTAGATAACGCACTTGCGCTTGGCGCGGACGCCTACATCTTCAAGCCAGTGACCATTGAGGAACTGGAAGCCGCCATCGCTCAGGCAATACAAAAACGTGGCAAGTAACGGGGCATGCCTTCCCCTGAAATGCCCCCATATCAACTTATCCAAACAGGAGTACTCTTATGGCCAAATCCAAGAAAAAACCCCAAATGACCCGCGGACAACGCCGCACCATGCGCCGGCAACAAATCGTCATGGGCATTTTTGGCACGCTCATCATCCTCTCGATGGTGTTGGCGCTGATTGCGCGGTAACCCCAATTCATACGGGGCAAAAAAATCCTCCGATAACGGAGGATTTTTTTTTGCAGAGCAACCTCTTCGTGCCAGGTATGATTCTCAAGCGGCAAATGCCCCGGCATCGGAGGGTTCAACCTGGTCACGCCCACGCGCTTTGGCTACATACAAACGCCGGTCTGCCAGGTCTACCAGGGCATAGATATCTTGCCTCTCAGCGGGAAACAGCGCCACACCCTGGCTGACCGTCGGAGCGGGGATGGGGGTTCCCTCTGGCGTGTGCAACCGCATGGTACGCATGGTATCTTGAATGCGGCGAGCAACCAATAACGTTTGAGCACCAGTGGTATCGGGCAGCAAAATGGCAAACTCCTCACCGCCCCAACGCCCAACCACATCGCTGTGTTTGATGTGTGTGCGTATCGTTTGCACCAGAGCGCGCAACACCATATCCCCCATACGATGCCCGTAGGTATCGTTGTAGCGTTTGAAGTGGTCGATATCCAACATGACCAGCCCCATCGAGCGCCCAGAGCGGCGCGAAATTTCGGCGATTTCTTCCAGGCGCTGCAAAAAATAGCCATGATTGTAGACACCGGTCAAACTGTCACGGCGCGCCTGCTCCCGCACCTGCGCATGCTGACGGGCATTGACAATGGCCTGAGCAGCCTGGCTGGCAATGTTTTCCAGCAATTCCAGGTCGGCCTGGGAAAACACCCCGCGCCGATAAGAGCCTACCGCGACCAGGCCAACCAGATGTCCAGCAGCCTCCATAGGTGCCCCCATCCATGACAGGCTGGTGCGCTGCGCCCCCACAATGCGGCGCTGAATTCCCAGGCGCTCGATTTCCTGCGGCACATCCTTGAGAAAAAGCGACTTACGGTGTTGTAATACCCATCCTGCAAGCCCCGAATGACTATCCAACGTGACGGGGGGATAAAATTGTCCTTCATCGTAGAGAATTTCCAACCGCAAGTCTTCGCCCTCCAGCAAAGCCACGAAATACGTGTCAGCCGCCAGTACTTTCTGGATAGTGATTCCCAGCAAGGTGACCACTTCATGGGGTTCGATAGTAGTGCTCACTGCCCGCGCCACGTAATGGCTGGCGTGCATGCGGTGTAAGTGTTCCTTCATCAGGCGGCGAAAGTGCATGAGCACTTCCCCCGCCCCCATACCCGACACCCCCACAAAGGCCAGGTACCCGCTAACAGGAAACGGCACCATACCTGGTCGTAACAAAATGCCCACCATCAACATGAAAGCACCGACAAAAATGTACATCGCCCGCCGCCCATACCCTGCTCCCAGGTATACCAGCATGGCAAAGTACACCCCCAGCACAATCATGATGCGTCCCAACACCGGCAGCCAGGCATGCGCTAACCCCAGCATGATGCCATGGGAGGCCGCGGCTATCAGCCCCAGCCGCGGTCTGTGCTCCACACGCGGCATCACCCAGGCATACTGCACGCTGCCATACACCACGGCCACCAATACCAGCACCCCAATGCGGGTACGCTCCTCAGGCGTGCCAAGCCACAAGGCGTATGCCAGCAAAAACCCTACGGCCAGTATGCTGAGCACCTGCACAGGTGCATCCATGCGCCTCCGTTCATGGTGCGTCAGCAGTGGCACATCATACAAAGGGGGATAATTCATGACGCTCATCATTATACCACTAAAAAATGCGCATTTTCAAAAACAAGCAATTATCATTGAAACACCGGCGCGATGCGGCCATTCATGGCATAATGTGTAGCACTATGCTCATCCACAATATCTCCCAACTGCTTACCCTGACCCCCGCCCCCCAACGCGGCTCACACCTGGGTGACCTGGGGATAATTCCCGATGGTGCGGTGCGCATCGTCGAGGGGCGCATCACCGCTGTGGGCACATCCGCCGAATTGCTGGCTGCCTTCCCCGCCGATGAACGACTGGATGCCGGCGGGAAGGTCGTGCTGCCCGGCTTTGTGGACCCCCACACCCATCTGCTTTGGGCTGGCGACCGCGCCGCGGAATTCGAGATGCGCCTGCAGGGCAAGACGTACCTCGAAATTTTGCAGGCAGGCGGCGGCATCCTTTCCACCGTGCGCGCCACGCGTGCTGCCTCGGTCGAAGCCCTGGTGGAGGAAAACCGCCCGCGCTTGCAGCGCGCCTTCCAACACGGCACCACCACCATCGAAGTCAAAACCGGCTACGGCCTGCAAACCGAAACCGAATTGCGCATGCTGGAAGCCATCCTGCGCCTGGATGCGGAACTGCCCATCGAGATTGTGCCCACCTTTTTGGGGGCGCACGCCATCCCCCCGGAGTGGCACGATGACCCCGATGGGTACACCGACCACCTGTGCGGCGAGATGCTCCCCGCGGTGGCCTCCTGGTGGACGGAACACGCCCAGGGGCGTCCGCTGCCTTTCGTGGATGTCTTCTGCGAGACTGGAGCGTTCACCCTGGCGCAATCCCGCCGCATTCTGGAAACGGCCAAATCCCTGGGCTTCCCCCTCAAAATCCACGCCGACGAATTCGATAACCTGGGCGGTGCGGCGCTGGCCGCCGAATTGGGTGCCGCCTCTGCTGACCATCTGGTCGCCACCTCACAGGCCGATATCGAAGCCCTGGCGGCTTCCGATACGGTCGCGGTAGGACTGCCGTGTACGCCCTTTGGCCTGGCCGAAGCGCATTACACACCGGCGCAGTCCATTCTCACCGCCAACGGACTGCTGGCGCTGGCTACCGATTGCAATCCCGGCACGGCATGGTGCGAATCGATGCAATTCGCGCTGGCGCTGGGATGCCGCTACATGAAACTAACCCCCGCACAGGCCATCGCGGCCAGCACCATCAACGCCGCGGCTGCCGTTGGACGCGCCGATACGCTCGGCTCTCTGCACCCCGGCAAACAGGCCGACCTGCTTATCCTGAACGCCTCCGATTACCGCCACCTGGGGTATCGCTTCGGCGTCAACCTGGTGCAGACGGTTGTCAAGCGCGGGCAGGTGTACAAGCAAATCCGTTCACATCTGTAAAAGTGTGGTGCTATGCCTCAAATACCCATACCTGACCTGACAACGATTTTGCTCATCATTGCAGCCCTGGTGTTGCTGTGGCTGTTGCTGCGGTTCCTGTTCAAACTGGCCATCAAAGTCTTCGCCTGCGGCTGTGCCGTCATCGCCGCCATTGCCGCGATACTCTTGCTGCTGGCTTACGCAGGACATTAAATGCAGAATGCAGAGTGGTGAATGCGGAATGATGAATGCAGAATGGTGAAGACGGTGGGCGGCAGACCGTTGGTGACAGACTACAGACGGCAGTAGTACAGCGTACAGCGTACCCCGTACAGCGTACAGCGTACTTTGTACCAGACAAACCGACCACCAGACTACCCGACTAACAGACCAGCCGACCAACAGACCACCAGACTAACAGACCAGCCGACTAAGCGACTACGTGACTAACAGACCAACAGACCAACAGACCAAGCGACTACGCGACTAACAGACCAGCCGACCAAGCGACTACGCGACTAACAGACTACACGCCCCCCATGTTCCTCCTCCAACAAGCCCGCACCTGGTACCCCAACGATGACATCCACGGTTGGGGACACATTTCCCGCGTCTACCATCTGGCCGAAAAACTGGCCTGTGCCGAAGGCGCCGACAGCGAAATCGCGTGCGCCGCAGCCCTGCTGCACGATGCCGCCGATGCCGACCCCAATCACAAAATTGCCCGCGCCAGCCATCAGCACGCCTCCGCCGCCTTTGCGCGCCGCGTCCTTTCCGAGGCCGGCTGGCCTGAGGAACGCATCCAGGCCGTGGAACACTGCATCCGCGCCCACCGCTACCGCGACCGCAGCGAAGAACCACAAACGCTCGAAGCCAAAATCCTTTTCGATGCCGACAAACTGGATGCCATCGGCGCAATCGGCGTGGCGCGCGCGGTGGCACACGCGGCCATGAGTGGGCAACCGCTCTACGCCCCGCCCTCCGAAGCCTTTCTGCGCACCGGCAAAACAGCAGACGGCGAGCCGCACAGCGCCTACCACGAATACGCCTTCAAGTTACGCCACATCCGGGAACGCCTGTACACCCCCTCGGCGCGGCAAATCGCCGAAGAACGGCACCGTATCATGGCTGCCTACTTTGAACACCTGCAAACAGAAATGCAGGGCTAAGTTCCCATCAAATACTGCTGATACCTTGATTGTACAGGTCCACCAGTGCCGGGCCAATCAAGGCCAGCACAATGATGACCACCACCACTATCAGTGAAATTACCAGGGCGTACTCTACCAATCCTTGCCCCACATAGCACCGCGCGTACCACATATCGCCACGCTCCTCAGACCACAAAATACCACTTGCTCTTTCATTGTATGCCGGATACACCAACAGAAGGCATAACAGATTCGTGAGAGCGCCTTCTTCACACCTTCCCATTTCCCATAAAAAAGGCTACAATGGACGTATGAACGTAGCACACGGCCCTATTCTGGTTGTAGAAGATGTCGCCAACATCCGCGAGTTTCTCGCGGTTACTTTGCGTTTCAAAGGCTACCCTGTCGTCACCGCAGCCAATGGGAATGAAGCGCTGGAACACATACAAAACGAGACCCCGGCGCTGGTCATCACTGATATCTTGATGCCTAAAATGGATGGCTACGCGCTGGTCTATCACCTGCGCACCAACCCCAAGACCAGCAAAATCCCTATCATCTTCCTCTCTGCCACCTACGTCACCCCAGAAGACAAGGAATTCGCCATGAGCCTGGGGGCAACACGCTTTCTCGAAAAGCCCGTGGATACCGAGGAACTGTTGCTCACAATCGCCGAAACCCTTACCCAAGGCCCGCAAACCGGCCCCACCCCCCTGGAACGCGAACGCTTTTTCAAGGGCTACCGCCAGCGCCTGGAAACCAAATTGCGGCACAAAAACGCCCAGATTATCCGCACTGAACGCCTGTTGCGAACCATCTCCGATGAACAGCGCCCCGTCTTCGAAGCCTTGCTCAAGGAGGCATGCGAACACCGAGACGTCATTCAGGAGGAACTGGACGAACTGGAGCGCATGCTGGCCGAATTGAACTCCACAGAAGAAGAAGACCACCCTGCTGGCGAGGCATCGCTGTAGGGTCACCTGACCATACCAATCCCCCAGGCGGGATGAAGGCCACCTTCGTCCCGCCTGTTTGCATAGAAGGACAACATGCAACCCACACTCAACGACCTCATCCTGCTGGCCCGTCAGGCCGGCGAAATCCTGCGGCAAGGCTACGGAAACACCCACCAGGTAGCCTACAAAGGCGTCATCAACCCCGTCACAGAGGTAGACCAGCAGTCCGAAGCCTTTCTGCTAGAAGCCATCCAGCGCCGTTTTCCAGGGCACCATATCGTAGCCGAGGAAAACGGCGAAGTGCAGGGAGATGCCGATTCCCTGTGGTACATCGACCCGATTGACGGGACGGTCAACTTTGCCCACGGGGTGCCCATTTTTTCGGTTTCTCTGGCCTACGTCCGCGAGGGCGCGGTGCAATTTGGGGTTGTCTACGCCCCCTTGCTGGATGAATGCTTTGCAGCCGCCCGAGGACAGGGCGCTACCCTGAACGGACAACCCATCCGGGTTTCCCCCACCGATACGCTGGACGGCAGTTTGCTGGTGACCGGCTTCCCTTACCACATCCGCACGACGACCGAAAACAACCTGAACTGGTATGCCCATTTTGCGCTGCGGACACAGGGCGTGCGCCGGCTGGGTTCCGCTGCCCTGGATTTGTGCTACGTGGCGGCAGGACGCTTCGACGGCTACTGGGAGAAATTCGTCGAGCCGTGGGACGTGGCCGCCGGTGCGCTGATTGCCCGCGAAGCCGGTGCGGTAGTCACCGCGTATGACGGCACGCCGGATATCTTCCGCCGTCCGTGTTCGGTGGTAGCCGCCAATCCCCTCATCCACGCGGCCATGCTGCAGGAATTTCGGGAAAACGGGCTGCAGGGTTAAACCAAAACGGGCAGAGGGTATGCCTCTGCCCCCTGAAGTCTGGCCTTTTTTGAGAAAAGGCATACCTCTTGGAAAAGTGAAGGGAATTACCTGCCCTGAAAGGCCGTTCCGAGCCAATCGAGGCTACAAAATCACCCCGGCATACCCCGGACAAGTAGGACAAGGCTCAGCCTTGTCCACACAAACCTTGCCCCATTTGGAATGCAACGTAGAAGGCTATAAAGGCCCAAAGTCGAGATGATATGCCTCTGCCCGCACTTTCGACACAGGACACGCCCTAAGCCGATGCCCCATTCTCCAGCCAGCGACGCAGGGCATCAAACTCCACGCGGGCGGTCAAATCCAGACTGAGGGGGGTAACCGAAACCACCCGTTCCACCAACAGGGCATAGACATCACTATCAGGTTCATAGACCACCCCTTCGCGCCGGCGGTAGCCCACGGGAGCGGGTTGCTCCCAGGAGGCGCGTTTGGGCGGTATGGGTTCGTAGTAACGCTCACGGGCCACGCGCGTCACCTTCCAGGGGGTCTCCGGCGTGGCATCCGAGGGCACATCCACCTTGATGACGCTGACATCTTCGAGAAAGGCGCGTCCCAGCAAACGGTGTGCAAACAGGGTGGTGAAATGGGCTGCCACGCTGAAATCTACCTCGCGGGAGTAGGAGAAGTGATGCTTTTGGGCTGTTTCCAGCGAAACGGCCATGGCCGGGATGCCCAGGGAAGCAGCCTCCAGCGCCGCTCCTACGGTGCCTGAAATGGTCACCCCAGGACCGACGTTCTCACCATAATTGATGCCCGAAACTACCAGATGCGGCTTGCTGGGGACGATTTCCAATACCCCGTGCAGCACGGCCTGGGCAGGAGAACCACCCACGGAGTACACCGTCCATTTCTGACCGTGTATGCTCAGTTCATGTGCTTGAATGGTACCATCGGATGTACTGGGCAAACTGCGTCCAGCCCCGGAGTATTGCTCGCGCGGCGCAACGACATGCACATATCCCAGCGAGGAAAGCGCCTCGGCGGCAGCCCACAGGCCGGGGGAGTGAATACCATCGTCATTGGTCAGTAAAATTTGTCGTTCTGTCATGGAACCTTCCCAAAGAAAAACAGGAGCGGGCTGACATGCCGCTCCTGTCCTGGCGCCCTCGGCGTGACTCGAACACGCGACCCCTTGCTCCGCAAGCAAGTGCTCTCTCCACTGAGCTACGAGGGCAAACTGCTCGTCCCTTTCGGGCGCCCGCCTATTCTACACGATATGCCTTTTCAGGTCAAGA
>DAOTWV010000116.1:0-4260 GCA_034435695.1 Anaerolineales bacterium
ACAGGCTTTCCAGCCTGTCCAGCCCCTCGCCGTACCGGAACCGGACACGAATGCCCGGCCTACGGGCATAGTGAGACAGGCTTTCCAGCCTGTCCAGCCCTCACCGTGCCAGACACGAATGCCCGGCCTACGGGCATAGTGGAACAGGCGCCTGCCCCCCACAAGGGGGTTCCAGCCTGTCCAGCCCTCGCCGTACCGGACACGAATGCCCGGCCTGCGGGCATAGTGGGACAGGCTTTCCAGCCTGTCCAGCCCTCACCGTGCCGGACACGAATGTCCGGCCTACGGGCATAAGTGGGACAGGCTTTCCAGCCTGTCCAGCCCCTCGCCGTACCGGAACCGGACACGAATGTCCGGCCTACGGGCATAGTGGGACAGGCGCCTGCCCCCGACAAGGGGGTTCCAGCCTGTCCAGCCCTCCGCTGCGCCGGACACGAATGTCTGGCCTGCGGGAGAAGCCAGGAAGGGGGCTTCTACAACATTTCCCTGCGCCTCCCCCAAAGGGAGCGCTAAAAAGTTTTGGGGTTCACGCGAGATGGGTAGGCGACGGCATTGCCGTCACCTACCCTGGCCAACATATCTTTAGTGCGCCTCCCCCAAAAGGACGATTTTCCCCCACCGCCCGCTGTGGTAAACTACCCCCGCACACCTGTCATGCAATTGCTACAGCACATTCGGCACTTTCGTGGGAAAATCGCCTCGTGTTCCCCCGTACACACCCCCAACCCCCGCAAAAATCCCCTCTGCGCCCACTGTTGTGGGTGGCCTTGATTGGCCTGTTGGGCGCGGCCGCCTACCTGGGCTGGCCGTACCTGCAACAGGTGCAATTGCCCGCGGCGGCCTCCGCTTCCACCACCGGGACGCCGCGCCCGCCTGAGGCTGCCACCGCCACCCCCACGCCGGCTTCCATCTTCGCCCCCCGCATGCAGACCTTTCCCGGCGGGCTGCTGGTGCTTTCCATTCAACGCGGCCTGACTGCTCACCTGTTCGCCTACCATCCGCCCGACCTGCCCCTCACCCGCCTGACCGACGGCAACTGGATGGACATCCACCCGGCCATCAGCCCCGATGGGCAGCGCGTTGCCTTCACTTCCAACCGCGCCGGCCAGTGGGACCTGTTCGTGCTGGACCTGAGCAGCGGGGATGTCACCCGTCTGACGGATACCCCCGCCTACGAGGGACACCCCAGTTGGTCGCCCGACGGCCTGTGGCTGGCCTACGACGCCTACACTGATGACAATCTGGATATCCTGGTGCAGCCCGTGGACGGCGCGCAGCCGCCCATTCAACTCACCTTCGACCCGCACGCCGATTTCTCCCCCGCCTGGTCGCCGCAGGGACGCCAGATTGCCTTCGTCTCCACCCGCAGCGGCGAGCCGGAAATCTGGCTGGCCGACCTGGACAAGGTGGAAGACCGTTTCGTCAACCTGAGTCAAAGCCGCAGCGTGCAGGAAGACCATCCCCAGTGGAACGCCGATGGCAGTGCGCTGGCCTGGAGCGGCACGCAGGACGGCCTGCGGCAGGTGTACCTGTGGCAGGAGGGGCGCGCCTACCCCGTCGGCAACGGCGACTGGCCGGCCTGGAGTCCCCAGGGAGAGCAGATAGCCACCCTGCTGCGCCAGCCCAACGCCGATTACCTGAGCGCCTTCCGCTTGAGCGACCGTCTGCTGAGCCTGCCGGCGGAGCCGCTGCCGGGCGTGCTGCGCGGCATTTCGTGGGGCAACCTGACCCTGCCCGACCCGCCTCCACAGGTCATCCAGTGGGCTGCCGAGGTGACGCCCACGCCGCTCTGGCAGGCGCAACTCACGCCGCAGGCCGATTTGCCCGCCGGACGCTATCACATTGCCCCGCTGGAGGACGTGCAGGCGCCTTACGCCTACCTGCACGATGCCGCCGATGAAGCCTTCGCCGCCCTGCGCACCCAAACCGCCCAGGCCATCGGCTGGGATGCGCTCAGCGTGCTGGAAAACGCCTACCTGCCCCTGACCGCTCCCGCCATGCCCACCATGGCCGATGACTGGCTGTACACCGGGCGCGGCATTGCCATCAACAGCGCCCCGCTGGAAGCCGGCTGGATGGTGGTGGTGCGCGAGGCCTACGGCGAAGAAACCTACTGGCGCATTTACCTGCGCGCTTTGCAGCAGGATGGTTCGCAAGGGCTGCCGCTCACCCAGTTGCCCTGGGATTTCAGCGCCCGTTACAGCGGCGACCCACAGGGGTACGAGCAGGGCGGTTTGCAAATCAGCAACCCTCCCCCCGGCTACTGGGTGGATTTCACCGCCCTGGCGCAAACGTACGGCTGGCGGCGTTTCCCGGCGCGTCCCAACTGGCGCACGTACTTCCCGGCCACGCGCTTCACCGAATTTGCCCTGACCGAGAACCTGGATTGGGAACACGCCTTGCTGCAACTCTACCCGCCGGAGATGCTCATCACCCCCACACCGGTGGCCTCCGCGACCCCGACCTTCACGCCGACCATCACGCCCAGCCCGACCATCACGCCGACGCGCACCCCGCGGCCAACGCGTACGCCCTGGCCGACGCGCACCCCCATCCCCAGCAAGACCCCCTCGCCGACCATCACTCCCAGCATCACCCCCACGCCTACGTCCACGCCGCAGTGGGGCACCGGCGAGTAATCCTCTTCATCTACCCACTTGCGTACTTGCAAACTTCCTCTCCTCCTGATACCCCTCATCCTGGGGCTAAGCGCTTGCTCCGGGGTGCCGCGCTTCCCAGCGGGTACGGCCGCCCCCGCGGGACCCGTCACGCCAACCCCGGAGGCGGCTGCCAGCCCCACGGCGCTCTTCCACTCCCAGGGGAGCGCGGCGCCCTCTCCCCAGCCGCTCCCAGACCAGCCACAGGTAGGCGGCAACCCCATCGCGCTGGTCTTCCCCACCCCCGCTCCGCCGCCGGATTCGGCCTGGCGGCCGCCGCTCTACCCCGTCCCCTGGGCGCTGCGCCCGCAAGACCATTTCTTCTTCACCCGTCCCATCCCGGTGGACAAGCCCAACTGGCCGCTGGCGAGTTACCGCTACGGCGGCGTCTTCTTCGACAACGTGGTGCACACCGGCGTGGACATCCCCAGCCCAACCGGCACGGATGTGCTGGCAGCCGCTCCCGGTACGGTGGTGTGGGCGGGGTACGGGCTGTTTGCCTTCACCCCCGGCTACGAAGATGACCCTTACGGTCTGGCTGTCGCCATCCGTCATGACTTCGGGTACCGGCACCAACCGCTCTACACCGTTTACGCGCACATGAGCGCCATCACCGTCATCGAAGGGCAGCATGTCGAAGATGGCGAAAAAATCGGCGAGGTAGGGGAAACCGGCTTTACTACCGGGCCGCACCTGCATTTCGAGGTGCGCATTGGACAAAACAGTTTCTTCAACACCCGGAATCCAGAGTTGTGGATGGCGCCACCGCAGGGGTGGGGCGTGCTGGCCGGACGCGTTAGCGATGATTACGGCAAGCCGCTCATCAGCCACCCGATGTACGTCACCAGTCTGGAGGACAGGCGTACCTGGGTGGTGATGACCTACGGCGGGAAAGCGGTCAAGCCCGACCCGTATTACCAGGAAAACCTGGTCATGGGCGACTTGCCAGCAGGGGAATATCGGTTGGAAATCGTGTACAATGAAGAAAAGTACTTCCACACATTGCACATTTACCCCGGCGTGGTCAACACCTTCCAGTTTCGTGGCACCGAGGGCTTCGATAACCCGCCGCTCATCCTGCCAGATGCCCAATCTCCCCCTGTCCCTTGACACATAGAACAGATGTGCTACACTAAACCATGACGACGGACGACTGCTCCCTGACTACCCCACCAGCAGCCACGGAAGAGCACGGAACCGCACGGACTTACAGACCAAAAGAGCCACGGAACTACACGGAACTGCACGGACTTACAGACCAAAACAGCCACGGAAGAGCACGGAATTGCACGGAATTGCACGGACTTACAGACCAAAGACCAGACGACTAGCAGACTAAAAGACTAACCGACCAACAGCCACGGAAGAGCACGGAACTGCACGGACTTACAGACCAAAACAGCCACGGAACTGCACGGAACTGCACGGACTTACAGACCAAAAGAGCCACGGAACTGCACGGAACTGCACGGACTTACAGACCAAAACAGCCACGGAAGAGCACGGAACTGCACAGACTTACAGACCAAAACAGCCACGGAAGAGCACGGAATTGCACGGAATTGCACGGACTTACAGACCAAAGACCAGACGACTAGCAGAC
>DAOTWV010000117.1:0-2533 GCA_034435695.1 Anaerolineales bacterium
ACGTCATCAACAGTGTGTTCCTCTATCACGCCGTCAAGGCCGGGCTGGACATGGCCATCGTCAACCCGGCGCACATCCGCCCCTATGCCGAGATCCCGGCTGAAGAGCGCGAACTGGCCGAAGACCTGATCTTCAACCGCCGCCCGGACGCGTTACAGCGCGTGATTGAGTATTTCGAAGGCAAGACGGCGGAAACCGACAGCGGCCCCACCGACCCGACCGCCGGCATGAGCCTGGCCGAGCGCCTGCACTGGCGCATCGTCCACCGCCAACCCGGCGCCATCGGCGATTCCCCCAGCGTCGAAGCGGACGTGGACGCGCTGGTGGCATCGCTTGCCCCCTCTCCCGGCCTTGGTGATGTAGGGAGTGCGCAGGAAGCATCCCTCACCCCTCAATCCCCTCTCCCTAAGGGAGAGGGGACGCTGCCCCCCTCCCCCTTAGGGGGAGGGGCCGGGGGTGAGGGAGAACAGGGATTCACCATCAAACACCGCATGCCCCCCGCTTATCTTGAACGCGTGCGTTCTTTGCGCAAAAATGCCACCGAAGCCGAACAACTGATGTGGCAGTTGCTTCGCAACCGCGCCTTGAACGACGCCAAATTCCGCCGCCAGCACCCGCACAAAGGCTACATCCTCGACTTCTACTGCCCTGAACTCAAACTCGCCATCGAACTGGACGGCAGCGGCCACCTGAAGCCCGAACAGCGCGCCCACGACGAAGAACGCACCCGCGTTCTGGCCGAAGACGGCATCACCGTGCTGCGCTTCTGGAACCACGAAGTGCTCAACGAGACCGAAACTGTGCTGGGCGTGGTCTGGGAGAAAATTGACGAACTGCGCGCCGGGCAGGCCCAAACGCCCGCCGGCAACCCGCAGAGCGCCGCCGCGGTGCACGTGCTCAACAACGTGCTGCTCCCGGCCATGAAAGAAGTCGGCGACAAATTCGGCGCGGGCGAACTCATCCTGCCCTTCGTGCTGCAATCCGCCGAAGTGATGAAGCGCGCCGTCGCCCGCCTGGAAACCTACCTGGAGCGCAAGGAAGGCACCAGCAAGGGCAAACTGGTGCTGGCCACGGTCTATGGCGACGTGCACGACATCGGCAAAAACCTGGTCAAGACCATCCTGAGCAACAACGGCTATGACGTGATTGACCTGGGCAAGCAGGTGCCAGCCGAGACCATCCTCAAGGCGGCCGAAGAACACCAGGCCGACGCCATCGGCCTTTCGGCGCTGCTGGTCAGCACCTCCAAACAGATGCCGCTGATTGTCAACGAACTGCACCGCCGCGGCAAGCAACTCCCCGTGCTGGTGGGCGGCGCGGCCATCAACCGCCGTTTTGGCCGCCGCATCAACCTGACCGAAAACGGCGAACGCTATCCCGGCGGCGTGTTCTACTGCAAGGACGCCTTCGAGGGGCTGGAAACGATGGACGCCTTGCAGGACCCAACGCGCCGGGCTGCGGCACTGGAAAAACTATCTGCCACCGTAGAACATGAACTCGGCTTGAAGTCCCGCTCCCAATCTGGGGGAGGGGCTGTTGCCCGTCGTACGGCAGCCGTCCCGCCGGCGGAACACATCCCCCAGCCGCCCCACTGGGGCCCGCGCGTCGTCCGCGAGATGCCGCTCGAAGCCGTCTTCCAGCACCTCTTCAAAAACGAGCTCTTCCGCCTTTCCTGGGGCGCCAAAAACGCCCACGGCGCGGAATGGGAGAAACTGCAGGCCGAATTCGAAGAACGCCTGCAACGCATGCAGCGGGAAGCGCTGCGCGAAGGCTGGCTGCGTCCCCAGGGCGTGTACGGTTACTGGCCCTGCCAGTCGGATGGTGACGACCTGATCATCTACGCACCGCCCCCCACCCCTGCCCTCCCCCCTGATGGGGGAGGGTTGGGTAGGGGGAACGAAATTGCCCGCTTCCACTTCCCCCGTCAGGAAGGCGGCGACGGATTGTGCCTGGCCGATTACTTCGCTTCGGTCGAGAGCGGCCGCGTGGACGTGGTCGCCCTGCAGGTGGTCACCGTCGGCCAGCGCGCCACCGAGCGCTTCGATGCACTGCAGGAAGCCGGCCAGTACAGCGAAGCCTACTACTTCCACGGGATGGCCGTGCAGACCGCCGAAGCCGCCGCCGAATACCTGCACCGCCACATCCGCCGCGAATTGGGGCTGCCCGAAGGGCAGGGCAAGCGCTACTCCTGGGGCTACCCCGCCATCCCCGACCTGGAAGATCACCGCGTGGTCTTCGACCTGCTGCCCGCGGAACAGGAACTCGGCATGTCGCTGACCGCGGCTTATCAACTGGTGCCGGAGCAATCCACCGCCGCCATCATCGTCCATCATCCCAACGCACGGTACTTCAACGTGGGCACCAGCCGCCTGGAGCAGTTGATGGCCGCTCGAGAGAGACCGTAGGTGGCAGACGGTGGACGACGGACGACAGACCACAGACGACGGACGACAGACCACGGACGACAGACGACAGACCGTAGACCGTACGGCGTACCCCGTACATCGTACACCGTACTCTGTACCCTGTACCC
>DAOTWV010000118.1:0-4270 GCA_034435695.1 Anaerolineales bacterium
GTGCCAGGTGTCGGGTGTCAGGTGTCAGGTGTCAAGTGTCAGGTTTCAGGTGCCAGGTGTCAGGTCTCAGGTGCGACGTGCGAAGTGTGAAGTACGAAGTGCGAAGTGCGAAGTGCGAAGTGCGACGTACGGCGTACAGGGTACGGCGTACGAGGTACGGGGCACTACAGCCTCCCCAGGCCGCGCAGGATGCGCTCCGGGGTGAGGGGGAATTCGTCGAACCACACGCCGGTGGCCTGGCGGACGGCGGCCGTCAACGCGGGTGCCAGCGGCAGGAAGGGCATTTCGCCCATGCCGCGTGCGCCATACGGGCCGCGCGGGTCGGGGTATTCCAGGATGAGCGACTGCACTTCGTCGGGCACATCCAGAATGCCGGGGATGAGGTAGGTAGAAAGTTGGTCGGTCTGCACGTAGCCGCCTTGCTGCTGGAAGTTTTCCAGCACGGCGTAGCCAGCGGCCTGCACCACTGCGCCTTCGATTTGCCCCTGCACCTGCTGCGGGTTGACGGCCTGCCCGACATCGTCGGCGGCAATCACCTTGCGCAGATGCACCTGCCCGGTCTCGGTATCCACCTCGGCGAGCACGGCTTCGGCCACGTAACCGTAGGCAAAATTCGGCTCCGATTTGCCGGTTTCGGGGTCGTAGGGGGTGGTGGCCGGCGGGCGATACTTGTACGAGGCCCGCGCCGGGCGCTCTTCGTCACGCCATTTTTCGAGGGCGGCCTGCACCGCGCCCTTGACGGCGTTGCCGGCCATGAAGGTCATGCGCGAGGCCGAGACGCTGCCAGAGTTGCCGGTCACGGCGGTGTCGGAGACCACCAGGTGCACTTTTTCGATGGGCACGCCGGCGGCTTCGGCGGCGAACTGGGCAATGGCGGTATGCGTGCCTTGCCCGACTTCGGCCGCGGCGTGGTAGACCACCACTTTCTCGATTTCCGCGCCGCCGTGCAATTCCACCGTCGCCCAGCAGTGTTCGGGTGCGCCGAAGGAAAAGCCAACGTTCTTGAAACCGCAGGCGAAACCCAGGCCGAGTTTGCGGTGGGGTTCGGATGCGGAATCCACCTGGGGGGCGCGCCACCCTTCGGGGGTTTGCTGCCACCCGGCGGCACGCGCGCACTTTTCGATGACCTGCGGGATGCTGACTCCCTTCGGGAGGGGGGTGCCCACCGAGAGCAACGCGCCCTCCCTGAGGACGTTCCGCATCCGAATTTCCACAGGGTCCATCCCCAGGGCTTCGGCCAGTTTGTTGACCTGCTGTTCGGCAGCGAACAGTCCCTGCGGGCCGCCAAAGCCGCGGAATGCGCCGCCAGGGATGTGGTTGGTGTACACGGCGTAGGAATCCACCTTGACATTGGGGATTTCGTAGGGGCCGGTGCACATCAGGGTGGCGTTGCCCAGCACTTTGGTGGAGGTGTAGGCGTACGCGCCGCCATCGGCAATCACTTCCACATCGGCGGCCACGATTTTGCCCTCACGGGTTGCGCCCCAACGGGTGCGGATGAGGTAGGGGTGGCGTTTGTGATGCCCGATGATGGATTCTTCGCGGCTCCACACGATTTTGACGGGGCGGTCGATGCCGCGTTGATGCAGTTTCCAGGCGGCCAGCGCCAGGACGATTTGCACCGACATATCCTCGCGCCCGCCAAAAGCCCCGCCGATGGCGGGGTAGATGACGCGCACCTGCTCTTCGGGCAGGCCGAGGGCATGGGCAATCTGCTCGCGGTCTTCGTGCGTCCATTGGCCGGCCACCTTGACGGTGACACGCCCTTCTTCGTCAATGTAGGCCAGACCGGCTTCAGGCTGCAGGTAGGCGTGTTCCTGCGCCGGGGTGCGGTATTCGCCCTCGACAATCACATCGGCCTGGGCGAAGGCGGCATCCACATCCCCCTTGCGGATGCGGTAGTGGCAAAAGACGTTGGAATCCCGGTCGGGGTGCAGCAGAGGGGCATCTTCCTGCATGGCGGCTTCGATGTCATCCACCACGGGTAGGTCTTCGTACACCACTTCGATGAGGTCACGTGCCTGGGCGGCGATTTCTTCGGTTTCGGCCACCACCAGGGCAACCTGGTCACCGACGAAGCGTACCCGGTCGGCATGGGGTTTGGCAGAACCCGGCCCGCACAGTACGGGCTGGTCGGGCATGATGAGGCCGTATTCGTTGACGGGCACGTCTTTGGCGGTGAAGACGGCCAGCACGCCGGGCAGGGCTTCGGCGGCAGAGGTATCCAGGCGCACGATGCGGGCGTGCGGGCGCCGGGCAAACAGGATTTTCATGTACGCCTGATTGGGCATGTTGATGTCGCCAGGGTACAGGGCTTCGCCTGTGACTTTGGCAACCGCGTCAACACGCCGCACGGATTGGCCTATGACTTTTGTGGACATGGGAAACTCCTGATGGGACGATAGACGATGGACGGTGGACGGTAGACGATGGACGGTGGAGGGGGACGACGGACGACGGACGATGGACGATGGACGATGGACGGGGGGACGACGGACGACAGACCACCGACTACACGACTAACCGACCACGCGACTAACCGACCATGCGACTATGCGACCACGCGACTATGCGACCACGCGACTATGCGACCATGCGACTACAAGACTACGCGACTACAAGACCACGCGACTAAAAGACTAACCGACCACGCGACTACACGACTAAAAATGCGGCAGCAGGGGGCGGCTCCAGGGCATGCCAAGCAGGACAATCAGAAAAGCCAGGGTGAACCAGATGGCCGCCTGACGGTATTTGTCGGCATCGGTCTCGGCTTTTTTGCTGCGCGCCGTGCCCACGTGAATGAAGACCACCGCCAGCAGCATGTAAAAAGCGTGCTCGAGAGCGAAGAAGCGCGTCTCGGCATTGCCCATGGCGGCGCCGAAATCGTTGAAGGCGCCCTTGACGATGTGGCTCAGACCAAAGTAGAGCAGCAATCCCAACAAGAGTTGGGTATCGGCTGCGGAGGAGAAGAAAACCTGCACCTTGCGGGCACTCTCGCTCCAGGGTTGCTTGCCCAGCCAGCCACGGTAGGCCTGCACGAGGGCAATCACACCCAGAATGACGACAATCCAGCGGACGATGTTGTGAATACCGAGTACGATGGGGTACATGCGCTGCGCTCCTTTGCGATGAAAACGGTAATTGTCGGGAGAATCTTATCAGCCTTGAGGAGGGGCGTCAATATGCCATTGCGCGGGATTTTGGGAGACGCAGAATGACACAGACAAAAAAAGAACAGGCTGCCAGATGCAGCCTGTTCTGGAAATCAGTGCGTGATGTACTTACGCCTCTTTTTCGGAGGCTTTGCCCTTGGCGGTGGATTCTCCGGTTGTAGTCGTTTTCTCGCTTTTCGATTTCCAATTGTTGCCGGAGGGAGAGCGGTGGTCTGTGGCGTAGAAACCAGAGCCTTTGAAGACAATGCCCACCGGTGTGTACACCTTGCGCAAGGCATTTTCGTTACACTCCGGGCAACGCTTCAAGGGAGAATCGCTGAATTTCTGTTTCCGTTCAAATTGAATACCGCAACTTTCGCACCGATAGGTATAGATGGGCATGACACACCTCGAATAGCCAGTAAAGGGAATAAACAACCAGCGCCGATTATAGCGCGCTTCTACACTCCTGACAAGTCAGGCTCGTAGCAGGGAACACTAAAGATATGTTGGGCAGTAGAACGCTGATGCCGCTGATATCCGCTGGGTGTGTTGGTTTTCACCGCTTCGTTGGCCGTATCTGCGAGAATCTGCGTCAAATCTGCGGTATCTGCGCTCCGTTGTGCCAAACCATACCGCGATTCACCAACAACGTGTTAGTGCTCCCCGTCAGGGGGCGAAGCCATCTCCTCCGTGGATAGCGAACGCTGGCTGTCGCTTCACGCTCCCTGGTTGGGAGTTCGCTTCGGGCGCAGAGTTTATGCCAGGGAGGAGCCGCTGGTAGCGCCTGTCGCCTGTGCGGAGCATCGCCGATAAAAATTGGTTGAGAGACAGCCCTTGAAGCGAAGTCGGTATCGTATCCGCACAAGGCTTCGCCTTGCGCTACATTACCAGGCAACGAAGCGATTTTCCAGTCTGCGAGGAGATTGCTTGCCCCTTCGGGGCACAGGTCACTACCTGGGGGCAGTTCGTAATGACACGTTCCTGGAGTTTCTTTGAGCAGCGCAAACGCGCTGTGGGTTTACTACCAAGAAACTTAATTGCTGTCATAGCGAGGAGATTGCTTCACTCCGCTGCGCTTCGTTCGCAATGACACTTGCCGAGGGTTTCTTCCT
>DAOTWV010000119.1:0-23269 GCA_034435695.1 Anaerolineales bacterium
GGCAGGTACGGACTCCCTTTGGGGCAGGTTGCAGGCCCCAAGGAGCAGAATCATCCCCAAAAGCGCATACCGCCATCCCATACGAAACATACACCACTTCCTTTCTCCGGAGAACAAAACGCAATGTTGGATTTGTTCATTATACCCTGAGGGGAAAAAGAAAATGCCGCCCCATAATGGAGCGGCATTTTGTTACGAAACAATCTCAAGGAAACGCGACAAATCCACCGGTATCACCAGCCTGAATGGCTTCCCGAGGCAGGCGGCCGCTGAACAACCCAAGGCCATCATCGCTCAATGTTTGTAGAATCAGGTTGTCCACTGGCGGCTCCAAACAGGCGATGGCATCCAGAATCTGTCCAGTTTGTGCGCGCAGGTTGGCGCTGGCATCGGGCGAGCGGGTGACATCGCTGTTATCGAGGTACGCCCAGATGTTCGTGCCATGATTGTCGCGCACGAGATAAAATGCCGTGTTGCCTTTGCGCGATTTCTGTCCCAAACTGGTATCCAGGGTTTCGTGAACCGAATTCCAGGAGCAACTTGAGGTGGGAACAGTCGATACATCCGGGGGATTCTTGCGGAGGTAGTAGGCAGTCGCCTGTTTCAGCACACGATGGTATTCAGAGCGGGTAATGTTGTCAAAGTCCGCGGGGAGGATACCGGTGGGTACGGAAATATTCACCCAGCCGTTGTAAGCCCTGTCAACCACTGTCACATTCACATTGTCGAAAATCTGTCCCACGCAAGGGAAGTCATGCTCGATATTGCTGGCAACTTTCATGGAGGCGAAAATCGCCATATCAAGCATTTCATCCAAAGTGCGTTCCCCCGACTCCAAAGCCAGTGGGTCCATCGCCTCATGGTAGAACCAGATGTTCAATTCACTCTCCTTCTGGCCAGAGACACCCAGCCTTTGGGTAGCAAAAGCCACGAGGTATTGCGGGGGAGTTTGTTCCCTGATGCGCGTCAGGATGACGCTCAGGTCGTATTTTGGTTTTCCTGTGTGGGCATCTACGAATTTTCCTGCGCCACATTCCGCCGGGCTGACCGTGGAAGAAGCCTGGGGGGCGGTCGGTGTGACTGTTGGGGTCGGCGTAAACGTTGCCGTAGGGGCAACAGTTGGGGTAAACGTGGATGTTGGAACGGGAGTCGCAGTGGGGGGGACGGGAGTTGGGGTGGGGGAAGGTTGCGGGCTGGCACAGGCCGCCAGGATGAGCACCGCAATCAAAAAAAGGAAGGGCCCACGAGACATCATAACCTCCTTACGTTGCGTAACGATGCATCAACAGTGAACCCAAAACCGGCCGACAGATTTAGAACCTATCCGAAAATTTCTTATGGGGATGTCACTGCGAGGCGACATAACCGCCGACCTGTGCCCCGCAGGGGTAAGCAGTCTCCTGGCGGTCTGAGGGGGATTGCTTCGCCCCTTCGGGACTCGCAATGACACCGCACAAATATTTTTCGGATAGCGTAACTGCTCAGCCCACCCGCCGGGGAATCAATTCCCCGGCTGAGGACACCAAAGCCGGGTAAACCCGACTGCATGGCGCCAGCCGGATTGCTCCGGCTTTGGCCGCTCAGCCCGACGATTTATCGGTGGGCGTGGGTGGCTGAGTTGCTACTTCTTGACAAAGGATTTTCCCCGTGCTAACATGAAGCCGATTTTACGCTTGTTCGCCCCAGCACAAAGAAGAGGAGAGCCATGTCAGTCACCATTCGAGACGTCGCCAAACATGCCGGCGTGGGTATCGCCACCGTCTCTCGCGTCATCAACGGCAGTCCATCCGTCAGCGAGGAAACACGCCAGCGCGTGCTGCAAGCCATCGAAGAACTCAACTACACTCCCAACCCCATTGCCCGCCGCCTCTCCACCGGCCGCACCTGGACTATCGGGGCACTGGTGCCCTTCTTCACGCTGCCTGAATTCGTCAAGCGCCTGCAAGGTATCCAGCACGCCCTCTCGGAAAGTGAATACGACCTGGTGCTCTTCAACATCGAAAATCTGGCACAGCGCGACCGCTATTTTCTCGACCTGACGCGCAACAACCGCGTGGATGGGCTGCTCATTCTCTCTCTTTCCCTCTCCGACCAACAGGTAGCCACCTTCCGGGAAGCCAATATTCCGGTTGTGCTGGTAGATGCCGCGCATCCTGAAGTCAGCCGTGTGGTGGTCAACCACAGGCAAGGGGGACGCATGGCTACGGAACACCTGATTTCGCTGGGGCATCAGCGCATCGCCTTCGTAAGCGACCCCCTGGAAGACCCGTTCCATTTCACAGCACCGCGGCAACGTTATGAGGGATACCGCGAAGCGTTGGAGGCTGCCGGTTTGCCTTTCCGTGAAGAGTACGCTCTGCATGGGCCACATGGGCGCGAAAACGCTCGCAAGATGGGACGCACTCTGCTCTCGCTGGAAGAACCGCCAACCGCGGTCTTCGCCGCCAGCGACACACAGGCTATTGGAGTCATGGAGGCCGCCCGCGAGATGGGACTGCGCGTGCCCGATGACCTTTCCGTCATCGGGTATGGCGATTTGCGCGACGCCGAATACTTGAATTTGAGCACCATCCACCAGCCGCTGTTCGAATCCGGTCTGGAAGCAGTCAATCTGTTGCTGGAACTCATCGAGGACCCACCTGAGAGCCCGCGGGTGATGGAATTGCCCATCCACCTGGTAGAACGCGCTACCACAGCACGTAAATAGCCTCTGGAATTATCTCCGCCGCGCCTCCCACAAGGCCGCGGCGGATTTTTTACCTCTCATCAACCTTGTCACTTTACAGGAAAACGCCACATGAATACCATTGCCCTTCTCACCAAACTTGGGTTGCGCGATGTCAACCCCGGTGCATGTACCGGCCCCAGAGGGTGGATTGAAGACCCACAGGCCGAATTGTTGCACTCTTACAACCCCACCACCGGCGAGGTCATTGCTGCCGTGCAGCAGGCCAGCCCCCAAACCTATGAACAGGTGCTCGCAGCCGCACAACAGGCTTTTCTCACCTGGCGGGAAGTGCCGGCACCTAAACGCGGCCTGGTCATCCGCGACCTGGCGGAAGCCTTACGTGCCTATCAGGAACCGTTGGGCGACCTGGTGACGCTGGAGGTGGGCAAAATTCGCCCGGAGGGGCGCGGAGAAGTACAGGAAATGATTGACATGGCCGATTTCGCCGTCGGCCTTTCGCGGCAATTGTACGGCCTGACGATGGCCTCCGAGCGGCCGCGTCACCGCATGTACGAACAGTGGCTGCCCCTGGGACCCATTGGCATCATCACCACCTTCAACTTCCCGGTAGCCGTATGGGCCTGGAACGCGGCCATTGCGGCGGTGTGCGGCGATACGATGGTGTGGAAGCCCTCGCCCATCACCCCCTTGACGGCCATCGCGGTGCAACACATCTGCAACCGTGTCATGGCCGACCATAACCTGGAGGGGGTTTTCACCCTGGCTATCGGCGGCGCAGAACTCGGAGAGCGCATCGCATCCGACGCCCGCCTGCCGCTGATTTCGTTTACCGGCTCGGTGCGGGTGGGGCAAAAGGTAGCCCAAACCGTTGCCAGCCGCCTTGGACGCAGTATTCTGGAACTGGGCGGCAACAACGCCATCATCGTCGCCCCCACCGCCGACCTGGACCTGGCGGAGCGCGCCATTCTGTTCGCCGCGGTAGGCACCGCTGGACAACGCTGCACCACCAACCGGCGGCTGCTCGTCCACCGGCGGGTAGCGGATACGCTCATCCCGCGGCTGGTACGCGCCTACCAGCAGGTTCCCATTGGAGACCCTATGCAAGACGGGATACTGATGGGGCCGCTCATCAATCAGGCTGCGGTGGAAAAAATGATGGCTGCCATCGAACAGGCGAAATCCCTGGGAGGCGAGGTGCTCACGGGAGGACGCGCCCGCCCAGATATCGGTCCCAACTTCGTGGAGCCTACCATCATCAAAATGCCGCAGCAACTCCCCCTGGTGTGCGAGGAAACCTTTGCTCCCATCCTGTATGTCATGGAATACGAAACCCTGGAAGAGGCCATTGCGCTGCAAAACGGCGTGCCCCAGGGCCTTTCCAGCGCCATCTTCACCGATAGTGTACGCGAGATGGAAACCTTCCTCGGGCCAGCCGGTTCGGATTGCGGCATTGCCAACGTCAACATCGGCACCTCCGGGGCGGAAATCGGGGGCGCTTTTGGCGGCGAAAAGGACACCGGCGGAGGGCGCGAGGCCGGCTCTGATGCCTGGAAGGCGTACATGCGCCGCCAGACTGTCACCATCAACTGGTCGAAAGACCTGCCGCTGGCGCAGGGTATCGAATTCGGCTGATTCATCCGGCTTTGGTTTATCAGGTTCATCGCCGGGCTGAATAACCCCAAAAATGCAAAACGGGCGAGACGCGTGTCTCGCCCGTTTTGCAGCACTCCCAAAATATGGGCCAATTCATCCGCGGATGTCGCGGATTACATCGGTAGAACAGAAAAAATCCGTGCAATCTGCGCAATCTGCGGATACCATGCGGGCAAATTTGGAATTGCTGCCCGTTTTTTCTGCTCGTTGCATTCAAGTGTACTTCCTGCTATGATGGTATGCACAGGAGGCAGGTGTGTACAGGTTGCAAGACGGGAATCGGGTGTGCATCATTGGCGGCGGGCCAGCGGGAAGTTTCGCCGCCTTACATTTGCTGCACATGGCCGCCATGCATAATCGCGCGCTGGAGGTGCTCATCTTCGAGCCGCGTGATTTCAGCCGCCCTGGCCCGGCAGGCTGCAATCGCTGTGCGGGGGTGCTTTCTTCCCGCCTGCTGCGTGGTATCGAATCCCTGGGGTTGCATCTGCCAGAAGAAGTGGTACAAGCCGAGTTGCACACCTACGCGTTATGTCTGGATGGGGAAATCATTCGCGTGCACCAGCCAGACCCCCGGCGTCGCATCGTGAGCATCTATCGCGGGGGAGGCCCAAAGAAATTTCAGGGACAGCCCTCAGCCAGTTTCGATGGCTGGCTGCTATCGCAGGCTGTGGTGCGCGGGGCACACCACATTCCGGTACGGGCACATCACATTACGCTGGAAAACGGGTACCCCGTGGTGCACACGCGCGAGAAACAATACGGTGCGGATTTGCTGGTGCTTGCCATTGGCGCAAACAGCCGGCCTCCCCTGGATGAGGCTTTTGGTTATCGCCCTCCGCGCACCAGCATTATGGCACAGGATGAAATTTTGATGCCCGCTGGCTGGCATCCTGGCGAAGTACGCACCTATTTCCGTTCCCCATCCTGGCTGATTTTTGGTGCGCTGGTTCCCAAGGGGCGGTATATCAATGTTTCGTTGCTCGGACACGATATTCCCAAGAACGGCGTGGAACGCTTTCTGGAAACCATTCCTCTTCCACGAAGTTTGCAACCTTATGGGGCAAAGCAATTATGTGGATGTACGCCGCGCATCGCCACCCGCCCTGCGCCGCGCGTGAGCGGTAACCGCTGGGTGGCCGTAGGCGACGCAGCGGCTACCCGGCTATACAAGGATGGCATTGGCTCCGCCTTCTACACAGCCCGCGCGGCTATGCACACAGCCATCACACACGGAATTGGGCACGCGTCCTTTGCCCTACACTATGCGCCTTATTGCCGCAAAATTGCGCTCGATAATTTTTTCGGAAGATTGCTTTTTCGGATGTGGCACATTACGCTGCGCATTCCCCCGCTTCTGTATGCCTGGACAGGCGCGTTACGGGACGAGGCAACACTTCCATCGCAAGCGCGTATCCACGAACGCATTCTGTGGGGTATGTTCACAGGAGACGAACCATACCAGCGGTTGTTTTGGCTATCCGTATCTCCCCACGCGCTATGGCGCATCGTGAAATTTCTCCCAGGTGGGGTGGGGAAACACCAAAAAGGAGGCAAAAGATGAAAGGCAAGTCCCCACGCGCGGGGATGCAGGTGGTGATTATCGGCGGAGGGCCGGGAGGAACGGGGTGCGCGCTGGCTTTGCACCAGTTAGCCGCTAAAATGGGGCGCGAGGTGCACATCACCCTGGTGGAAGGCAAGCATTTCCGCGGCGAACAGCACTACAATCAATGTGCGGGAGTGCTCTCTCCACCGCTACCCGCGCTGATTCAGGAACGTCTGGATGTTCCCTTCCCTTATCACCTGAGCCGTGGCCTTATTCGGGACTACGTGCTGCATACTGGAGGGGAAACTATCCTGCTGAGCGGCGAGGGAGAGCCATCGGTGGCATTGCGGCGAGTCCAGTTCGATGCCTACATGCTGGAAAAGGTGCGAGAGCGCGGCATACGGGTTCACCAGGCCCGTGTCACCGACGTGGAATTCCATGCCGACCGGGTAGTCGTGTACACCGAAAACGCGCCGCTCCAGGCGGATGTGGTGGTTGGCGCTTTCGGACTGGATGAGGGCACAGGCACCATCTTCAAGCGGCAAACGGGATACCAGCCTCCACAGGCGCTCAGTTCGGTAGTTACCAAATATCACCCTGGGGAAGCGGGGATGCAGGCCATCGGAGAGCGCATACACGCGTTTTTGCCGCGTAATCCCCAAATCGAATTCGGTGCGGTGACTCCAAAAGGCAACCATTTGACAATCAACATAGCCGGGAAATACGTCACCGTCGATTTGATGCATGCCTTTTTGCAACACCCGGAGGTACGCGCCGTGCTACCTAACCTGGAAGGAACGCACCAACCAGGCGATTTGCGCTTTTTCAAAGGGCGCTTTCCCTGCTCTCTGGCAAAACGCTACTACGGAGACCGCTATGTAATGGTCGGTGATGCCGCCGGCCTGGTGAGAGCATTTAAAGGAAAGGGAGTGACCTCAGCCGTGCTTACCGGAATCCGGGCTGCGGAAACGATTCTGCAGATTGGGATAAGCAGAGAGGCTTTCCACACACACTACCGGGGGGCAAATCAGGATATTATTCAAGACCTGCCTTACGGGCGTTTCATGCGCAAGGCAACGATTGTCATGACGCGCTGGGGGTTGCTTGCCCCCGTGGTACGCGCCGCACACAGCCAGCCCGAGTTGCAAAAAGCGCTCTTCGATGCGGTTTCTGCGCACGCGCCGTATATCGAGATTTTACGACGCGTTGTGCGTCCGACCGTCGTCAAGGCCATCTTGTACAACCTCCAAGCATAAAAAAGTGCTAAAAAGCCGCTCCTCCGCTTGTCACCAGGCAGAGGGTTCCTCTATAATGTGTCCAGGTATGCAGCGTATCCTTTTCCCAGGAAAAACGACAGTGCATTATGAGGTGAAAACCCTTCTCCAGGGTATTTTGTTTTTTTGAGGAGGTGGTGCCTATACCTGGGAAATGGAAGCGTTTTCTTACCTGAGGCGCAGGGAAAACCTGCATCGTATCGTTTTTTGTTGCACCTGACAAAAGGAGGAAGGAAACATGCAACGCAAGATGTTATTTGCTCTGGCCACCCTGTTGATTCTCTCGCTGGTGGCAGTAGCCTGTGGCGGCGGCGGCGCCACGCCGGAAAAAGTCGTTGAAACCGTGGTCGTCACAGTGGAAGTGCCGGCAGAAGGCGGCGCAGCCCCTGCGATGGGCGGCAACACCCTGCAGCAGGTCAAAGACCGCGGCAAACTGGTATGCGGCGTCAACAAGGCCGTCCCCGGCTTTGGCTTCCTGAACGAAGACGGCTCTTTCTCCGGCTTCGACATTGATTTCTGCCGGGCGCTGGCCTCGGCCATCTTCGGCGACCCCAGCAAGGTGGAATACCGGCCGCTGACCGCCAAGGAACGCTTCACCGCCCTGCAAACCGGCGAAATCGACGTCCTCATCCGCAACACCACCTGGACGCTGACGCGTGACACCGAACTGGGCGCCAACTTCACCGCCACCACGTTCTACGACGGGCAAGGCTTCATCGTCCGGAAGGACAGCGGCATCACCAAACTGGAAGAACTGGACGGTGCAACCATCTGTGTGGGCGCCGGCACGACCACCGAACTGAACCTGGCCGATGTCTTTGCCGCCCGCGGCATCAACTACACCCCCCTGGTCTTCGAAACCGCCGATGAAACCACCGGCGCATACGAAGAAGGCCGCTGCGATGCCTACACCACCGACAAATCCGGTCTCGTAGCCCGCCGCACCGTGATGGCTGACCCCTCGGCGCACGTTATTCTGGATGAGACCATCTCGAAAGAGCCGCTCGGCCCGGTGGTGCGCCACGGCGACGACCAGTGGTACGACATCGTGCAATGGACAGTGTACGCGACCTTCACCGCAGAAGAATTTGGTATCACCTCCGCCAACGTGGATGAAATCAAAGCCAGCACCGAGAACCCCAGCGTCAAGAAACTGCTCGGCCTGGAAGGCGATATGGGCACCAAACTCGGCCTGAGCAACGACTGGGCCTACAATATCATCAAGAACGTTGGTAACTACGCCGAAATCTACAACCGCAATCTCGGCCCCGATACCCCCACCTACATCCCCCGCGGCCTGAACAGCCTGTACACGGATGGCGGCATCCTGTACGCTCCGCCCATCCGCTAGGGTAAGACACCCCCGGTTATAGCCGGATAACACCGACGACACAAGGAGGCAGGGAAAATCCCTGCCTCCCTGTACATCCAACCACAGGGAGAAATCGCTTATGAGCGCCCAAACCCCTGAAAAAAGCGGCATTCCCTTCTGGCGAGACGAGCGGTACCTGAACATTCTGGCGCAGATTCTGGTCTTTGCCCTGGTAGCCGGGTTTATTTACATGTTGTGGTACAACATGAACCGTTCGCTGGAAGCCCTCGGACTGCCGCTCAGTTTGAAATTTTTGAAAATCAACGCCAGTTTCGATATTGGGGAAAAACTCATTCCCTACACTCGCGAGGACACCTATCTGCGTGCCTACTTTGTGGGTGTGCTCAACACCATCCAGGTTGCCGTGTTGGGCATCATCTTCGCCACCATCGTGGGTGTCATCATCGGCGTGGCACGTCTATCCAGCAACTGGCTGGTAAGCCGCCTGGCTACCGGGTACGTTGAATTGTTCCGCAACATCCCCCTGCTGGTCTTCCTGATTTTCTGGTACCAGGGGGTCTTCTTGAAATTTCCAGGGGTACGCGATGCCCTGCACGTGGGGCACTTTTACTTCAGTAAGCGAGGAGTGGCATTTCCGTGGGGTATTCCCACAGAAACGTTCCAGACTTATCTCTACATCCTGGGCTTCGGCGTAGTGGTAAGCATCATTGCAGGGGTATTGATGTACCGGCAAGGGCAAAAAACCGGCCGTATGCCGTTGATTGGCCTGTGGGTGCCGCTTATCTGGGTAGTCGCTGGCGTGCTTGGCTGGTTCGTTCTCGCCAAACCGCCTCTGACCTTCTCGTACCCGCAATTGCCAGAGAAAGGCTTCAACATCACTGGCGGACGAGTATTTTCCCCAGAGTTCATGGCGCTGCTCTCTGGACTCGTCTTGTACACCGGGGCTTTCATCGGGGAAGTGGTGCGCGCCGGCATTCAGGCAGTCTCCAAGGGACAAACGGAAGCCGCACGCGCGCTTGGTTTGAACGGCTTCCAGACCCTCAGGCTGGTCGTCTTTCCCCAGGCCTTACGTGTCATTGTCCCGCCCCTCACCAGCCAATACCTGAATCTGACGAAGAACTCATCCCTGGCTATCGCCATTGGCTACCCCGACATCGTGCATGTGTACGGCACCATCATCAACCAGAGCGGGCGCGCCGTGGAAATGACAGCCATCATGATGGCCACATATCTGACCTTTAGCCTGCTTACTTCGGCCTTCATGAACTGGTACAACAAACGCATTCGATTGGTGGAGCGGTAAAAATGACTACAGTAACGCAGCAACGTGAAATCCTGCCGCCCCCCTCGGAACGTTCTACCGCCCTGGGGTGGGTGCTGAAAAACCTGCTCAACACCTGGTATAACGGCCTGCTCACCCTGGTAGTATTGGGCATTGTGTTCGTGGTATTGCGCGGCACTATCCATTGGGCATTGACCGACGCTCGTTGGGAAGTCATCCCCGCCAACCTGCGCCTCTTCCTGGTGGGGCAGTATCCCTCGCAAATCCCCGGTGAGGCCGACCAGGTTTGGCGCATCTGGCTGGACCTGTACCTGCTGGCGGCTACGGTTGGCCTCTCGTGGGGGGTATGGGTACAGCGCAAGGAAATCGTTTCCTGGGTGCTGGCGGGTTTCCCCATCCTGATTGCGCTGATTCCCTTCTCGCTGAAAGTACGCGCCCTGCTGGTTGGCCTCACCCTCACCGGCCTGGTTTTCTGGTGGATAGGCAAACGCTGGAAAGAGCGTCTTCAGCGGCTCACTATCATCCTGTGGCTTGCCTACTTCCCGGTGGCCGTGCTTTTCATCAACGGCTTTGGCTCCGAGGAAGCCGGTTTCCTGCCCGTGGTCCCGACGCGTTTTTGGGGCGGCCTGTTGCTCTCCATTCTGCTGGCCATTGTGGGCATCGTGTTTTCCTTCCCCATTGGGGTACTGCTGGCTCTGGGACGGCAATCCGAATTGCCAGTCTTGCGCACCCTGAGCGTGCTCTACATCGAACTCATTCGCGGCGTGCCGCTCATCAGTTTGCTCTTCATGGGACAGGTCATGCTGCCGCTCTTCATGCCGCAGGGCATCAACCCCGACCGTGTCATCCGCGCCATGGTAGCCATCACCATGTTTGCCGCGGCCTATCTGGCAGAAAACGTGCGCGGCGGGCTGCAGGCTATCTCCAAGGGACAATACGAGGCCGCCTACGCATTGGGACTGAACGGTTTTCAAACCATGACCTACATCGTACTGCCGCAGGCGTTACGTACCGTTATCCCCGTGCTGGTAGGACAGTTCATCGCCCTGTTCAAGGATACCAGCCTCGTCGCCATCGTTGGTCTGCTGGACTTGCTGGGCATAGCGGAGGGCGTCATCGCCAACCCGAAGTTCATTGGCACCCAGCGAGAAGTCTTGCTCTTCATTTCGGTGTTCTATTTCGTCCTCAGTTACGCCCTTTCCTACGCCAGCCGCCGGCTGGAAGTCGCCCTCGGTGTGGGGCAACGCTAATTTTTCGGAGGTACCATGAGCGAACAAACCGCCCAAAACGGAAATGACCCCATTATCATCTGCCGCGACGTCCACAAATGGTACGGGCAGTTCCATGTCCTGCGCGGCATTGACATGGATGTGCGCAAAGGTGAAGTCGTCGTGATTTTCGGCCCTTCAGGTTCGGGAAAATCCACCTTCATCCGCACCATCAACCGCCTGGAAGAACATCAACGCGGTCAAATCATCGTGGACGGCATCGAATTGACCCACGATGTGCGCAACATCGAGGCCATTCGCATGGAAACTGGCATGGTCTTTCAGCAGTTCAACCTCTTTCCGCACCTCACGGTGATGCAAAACATCACCCTGGCCCCCATCCAGGTACGCAAAATCGACAAAGCAGAGGCCGAAGAAACCGCCATGCAACTGCTCAAACGCGTCGGCATCCCCGACCAGGCGTACAAGTACCCCGGTCAACTCTCCGGCGGGCAGCAACAACGCGTGGCCATCGCTCGCGCCCTGGCCATGAAACCCAAAATCATGCTCTTCGATGAGCCAACCTCGGCACTCGACCCGGAGATGATTAAAGAGGTGCTGGATGTGATGGTAGAACTGGCCGAAAGCGGGATGACCATGCTCGTCGTGACTCACGAAATGGGCTTCGCGCGCGCCGTGGCCGACACCATGTACTTCTTCGACCAGGGGCAAATCGTGGAAAGCGGCAGTCCTGAGGAAGTTTTCAACAACCCTCAGGAAGACCGCACCAAACTCTTCCTTTCACAAATTCTGCAACACTAAACGCCAGCGAAAAAGGGCGGGAGCAAAACTCCCGCCCTTTTTTCATCCCTTCACCACGGCCACAGGACGCAGGCGCGCTACCTTCCCAGCGATGCCCGCCCGGCTTACGGTTGCCACCACTTCGTCCACGTCTTTGTACGCCTGCGGAGCCTCTTCCGCCAGCCCCGGCATCGAACCAGCACGCACGCGAATACCGCGCCCTTCCAGGTCGCGCTGCAGGACTTCGCCGCGCACCGATTTTTTGGCCTGCCGTCGGCTCATCACTCGTCCCGCACCGTGACAGGTAGAGCCAAAAGAACGGGCCATGCTGTCCTCTGTCCCTACCAAAACCCAGGAAGCCGTCCCCATCGAACCAGGGATGATGACGGGCTGGCCAATTTCGCGGTACTCCGGGGGGATTTCCGGCGAACCCGGCCCAAAGGCGCGCGTCGCTCCCTTGCGGTGCACACACACCCGCAGGCGTTTCCCATCCACTTCGTGCCACTCGATTTTCCCCATGTTGTGGGCGATATCGTACACCTGATGCAGGTGCCAGTTCGATACCACCCCGGCCAACACCTGCTCGAAGGCCAGGCGCGCCTGATGCGCCAGAATTTGGCGATTGGCAAATGCGAAATTGGCCGCGGCGCGCATGGCAGCCAGGTAATCCCGCCCTTCGGGGGAATCCAGGGGGGCGCACACCAGTTCTCTATCCGGGAGGTGAATGCCATACCGCCGCACTGCGCCCTGAAAAGCACGCACGTAATCGGAGCAAATCTGGTGTCCAAAGCCGCGTGAACCACAGTGGATTTGCACCGCCAGCGCGCCGCGTCGCAACCCCATGACGTCCGCGGCGTGGGGGTCGTACACCTCCTCCACCACGTCAATTTCGATGAAGTGATTGCCAGCCCCCAGGGAACCCAGTTGTCCGCGGCCGCGCTCCAGGGCACGTGCGCTCACCTTGTCCGGGTCTGCACCGGGGATACAGCCTCCCTCCTCGGTACGGCGCACGTCCATTTCGGTGGCATAGCCCCGCTTCAAAGCCCAGCGCGCCCCCTGACGACACACCTCCGCCAGTTCCGCCTGGCTGACGCGCACAGCCCCCTTGACGCCTACCCCACTGGGACAGTGTGCGTTCAACGCCGAAGCCAGGGCATCCAAAAGCGGGGATACTTCCTCATAATCAATCCTGGAAGCCAGCAGACGCACCCCGCAATTGATGTCGTATCCGATTGCCCCAGGGGAAATCACCCCTTCGGGGTAACGCGTCGCAGCCACGCCCCCAATGGGGAAACCGTACCCCTGATGCATGTCCGGCATGACGAGTACGCGTCCCACCAGTCCAGGCAAGGTGGCCGCGTTGACAGCCTGCTCCAGGGATTTGTCACGCGTCACTTCCTCCAGCAGCCGGCGCGTGGCAAAGATGCGCACCGGCACACGCATGTCCCTCCGGTATGTGCGGGGAATTTCCCACTCCGTATCGCTGATACGGTGCAAGTCTTGCAAGCGAATCATCACACCCTCCGACTGTCATACATCGAAAACAACCACCGTCTTCAACCCGTGTTCCGTGCGCCGCACATGCAGGTCGCTCCACGTCACGGCCTTGATTTCCTTGCGCAAGGCCTGAACAGGCGCGCCGCCCAGCCGCGCCCGCAACGACAGACCATCCCCCTGGTACGCGACCTCCACATCCAGGACATCAAATCCCAGGTTTTCCACCTCCTGCAAAAACAGCAATTCTTCCAGGAACGTCACCAGCAACGTTTCCTCATCCGGGGCAGAGAGATGCAACCGCTTTTCCACGCGCTCATCCGGTGCGAGGTGTATTCCCAGCAAGGCATACATGCCGCGGGCGGCTTGCTGCAAAAGCGCAGCCATATCTGGCGCCCAGATTTCCAGCGCCCAATCGGCCGTGTGTTCGATTTCACGATATCCGGCGTTCACGAACGACCTCCTGAATGATGTGCGTGTCACAATTGAAGTATACCCAAATAAATCCATTTTCTGTACATGTCAATGCCCGCGTAGGACAACTGCTTGCCAGTTGTCCCGCGTACAGCCTACCCAAACGGGTACGAATGCGCGCGGATGTTCGTTCATCGAACACTTGCGGGACAACTGCTTGTCAGTTGTCCCGCGTACAGCCTGCACAAACGGGCACGAATGCGCACGGATGTTCGTTCATCGAACACTTGCAGGACAACTGCTTGCCAGTTGTCCCGCGTACAGCCTGCCCAAACGGGGGCGGATGTGCGCTGTTGGCGCGATTTCTTTACAAAACTGAAACCCAAACAAGATGCGCTGCAGGCAAGACAGGTTATAATTGCAGGCGTGGAATGTTCCCTCCACGCCAGAATGCCATGCTATCCGCTCGTCTGCAAACCCTGGAACGCCACCTGCAACGCCTTTTCGAGGAGCAACTCTCCCGGCTGCTCCCCGGCGAGGAAGCGCGTGCCGCGCTACACCGCCAGATTTTGAACGGGTTGCACGCGGCGCTGCGACACGCCCCTGACAAGGCCCCCTCCAAAGTGTACATCAGCCTGCCGCCAGCCCTCAGTCAGGCGTACCAGCAAAACCCGGCCCTGCATAGCGCCCTGGAACACCTGGTGCAGCGCGCCATGCAGCAAAGCGGGCTACCCTGCGAGCACCCACCGAAAATCGAAATCCTCACCGACGCCACTCTGCCCGGCAACGAGGTACAATTCAGCATTCCAGAAACCGGCCCGCTCAGCGAAACCGAAGCCTACCCATCCTTGCCCGATTCCATTCCCTGGCCTGAAGTAAACGCAGGCGAGGCCTTCCTGATTGTAGGCGGCAAGGAAACCTACCTGCTCAAACAGGTCATCACCAACATTGGACGCCGCCCGGACAACCATTTGGTCATCAACGACCCGCGCGTCTCCCGGCAGCACGCCCAGATACGCGCCGAAAAAGGCCGCTACTACCTCTTCGACCTGAATGCCACCGGCGGCACCTTCGTCAACGGGCAGCGCATCCGGCAACACCTGCTCAAGGCCGGGGATGTCATCTCTCTGGCCGGATTTCCCCTGGTTTTCGGTATCGAACGCGACACATCCCTCGACCAGACTCAGGAATACCATCCGCCTGCTTCATGATGATGGCCTCAGCCCTGCTTGCCCTGCGTATTGCCCTCAGTACATTGCTGTATCTCTTCCTGTTCACTGCTTTGTGGACTCTGTGGCGGGAAGTACATCTGCAAAAACAAAGCCTGGATATTCCGCGTGTGCCCATGCTCACCCTGCGCACCGAGGACACCATCTTCCGTTTTTCCACACCAGAAGTGCTCATCGGGCGCTCTCCTGCCTGCGATTGCTGCCTGAACGACAACACCGTCTCTGCCCAACACAGCCAGGTTGTGTACAAAAACGGCCAGTGGTGGGTAAGCGACCTCAATTCCACCAACGGCACGTTTTTAAATGAACAACGCCTGGAAACCCCCGCCGTCTTGCGGGATGGTGACCAGATTCGTTGCGGGCAAGTCCTGCTGGACGCGACCATCGAACACCTACACCCATAACACCATCACCAACCCTGGAGGAGTTTTCCATCATGACCCCTGTGCTCGCCGTCATTGGAGGTTCGGGACTGTACGACATGCCCGGCCTGGAAAACGCACAACAACACGAAGTGCATACCCCTTTCGGGAAGCCCAGCGCCCCCATTGTCGTCGGCACCCTGGAAGGGCAGCCGGTAGCCTTTCTCGCCCGGCACGGCATCGGACATCACATTTCGCCCAGCGAAATCAATTACCGCGCCAACATCTATGCCCTGCGTCAACTGGGTGCGCGGCAAATCATCAGCGTCAGCGCATGCGGTTCGCTCCGGGAAGACTACGCCCCTGGGCACATCGTCATCCCCTCACAACTGTTCGACTTCACCAAAGGGCGCAAGCGCACCTTCTTCGAAGAGGGCTTCGTAGCCCATGTGGGCGTGGCCGACCCGTTTTGCAGCCGCCTCTCTGAACTTGCCTACCAGGCCGTAGAGCAAACCGGTTACCCCGTGCACCGCGGCGGAACCTTCATCACCATCGAAGGGCCGCGCTTCTCCACGCGCGGCGAATCCAACGTCTTCCGCGCCTGGGGCATGTCCATCATCGGCATGACCACATCCCCGGAGGCCTTCCTGGCGCGCGAAGCCGAAATGTGCTACGCCGTCATGGCGCACGTCACCGATTACGATGTGTGGCACACCAGCGAGGAACCCGTCAGCGTCGAAATGGTCATCCAGACGTTGAACAAAAACACCGAAGCCGCCCAACAGGCTATTCGTAACCTGGTGCGCAGCCTGCACACCGAGGATTGCGGCTGCCAGCACGCCCTGCAGGATGCCCTGATTACCAACCCCAACGTCATTCCCGCTGAAACCCGTCAGCGGCTCGATTTGCTGGTGGGGAAGTATCTGGAATAGACGACGGATGACGGACGACGGACAACGGACGACGGACGACGGACGACGGACGACAGACGACGGACAACGGACAACGGACGACAGACGACGAACGACAGACGACGAAGCGCAATTCCAACTTTTCCTCTGCAGCCATGAAAATCGCCATCTTTGGAACCGGCGGCGTGGGCGGCTATTTCGGCGCCCGCCTCGCCCAACACGGACATGATGTCACCTTCATTGCCCGCGGCGCGCATTTGCAGGCCATCCGCACCCACGGGCTGCACGTCGAAAGCCCTTTGGGGGACGCGCACATCCATCCGGCGCAGGCCACCGACACCCCTGCCGAAGTCGGCCCGGTGGACGCCGTGCTGGTGGGCGTCAAAGCCTGGCAGGTTCCCGAAGCCGCTCAGGCCATGCGTCCACTGGTGGGAGCGCACACCCTCGTCCTGCCGCTGCAAAACGGGGTTGAAGCCCCCTCCCAACTGGCAGAAGTCCTGGGCAAAGAGCACGTCCTGGGGGGCATGTGCAAAATCTCGTCTTTCATCGCCGCACCGGGGCATATCCGCCACGCGGGCATCACCCCCTACATCGCCCTGGGCGAACTGGATAACCGCCGCACGCCGCGCGTGGAGGCATTGCACGCCGCGCTGACCGGCGCAGGCATCCAGGCTGAAATTCCGCAGGACATTCTGGTTGCCATGTGGGGGAAATTGACTTTCATCGCCGCCTTCAGCGCGGTGGGCGCGGTGACGCGCCTGCCGGCCGGCGCCTGGCGGCAGGTGCCCCAAACCAGAGCCATGCTGATAGCCGCCATGAACGAAATCGTGCGTGTGGGGCAGGCCGAAGGCGTTGCCGTCGGCGAAAAAACCGTGCAAAGCGCCCTATCCTTCACCGATTCGGTTCCCGAAGGCGCTACCGCGTCCATGCAGCGCGACATCATGGAAGGCCGCCCTTCCGAACTGGAAGCCCAGACGGGGGCGGTGGTGCGCCTGGGGCACAAGCACGCCGTCCCAACCCCCGTCAACGACTTCCTCTACGCGGCCCTACTACCGCAGGAAATGCAGGCCCGTGCAGGCTGACCTCCCCTCCGCATCCGCAAGCAGCACCTTACAACGCCGCCTGTTGCGCCTGGCGGGCGGCTTTTTGCTTCTCTACGCCCTGGCGCTCACGCTTGCCCCTCTGGTGCATGGAGAACCCCTCCAGACATCGGCGCTCGTCGCGTGGGTGATATTGCTGCTGTGGGGGCTGGTCTTCAATCTGGCTGAGAAGCAAATCCAGCGCAAACTCCCGCTAAGCGACCCTTATCTGCTGCCCATCGTGGCCTTGCTCAGCGGGTGGGGCAGCATGACCATCGGGCGCTTGCTGCCCGCTTTCGGGGTGCGTCAGGCGTTATGGATGACCGCAGGGGGAAGTTTACTCATCCTGTCCATGCGCCTGCCCTCGCATCTGGATTTTTTGCGGCGCTACAAATATCTGTGGCTAAGCAGCGGCCTGGTGCTCACGGCGCTCACCCTGGCATTGGGAACAAATCCCCTGGGGTATGGCCCGCGCCTGTGGCTGGGCTGCTGCGGCCTCTACCTGCAGCCTTCTGAACCCCTCAAATTACTACTGGTGGTCTTCCTGGCCGCCTACTTTGCAGAGCGCATTCCCCTGTTGCGTATCAACCCGCATACCCCTGGCAAGGCGCCGCTTGCACCGCTTGCACTGCCAACCCTGATGCTGGTCGGCGTGGCACTGGGGTTGCTCATTACCCAGCGCGACCTGGGCACTGCCTCCATTTTCCTGTTTCTGTATACCACCATGTTGTACCTCGCTACCGGGCAAAAGCGCGTGTTGTGGATTGCCGCGTTGCTTCTGCCGCTGGCTGCCCTGGTTGGGTACGCGTGGTTTGCCGTGGTGCGCGTGCGGGTGGATGCCTGGCTCAATCCCTGGCTGGACCCCAGCGGCAATTCCTACCAGATTGTGCAATCCCTGCTTGCCATTGCCAACGGGGGATTGCTGGGACGCGGCCCAGGGCTGGGATATCCCGCCCTGGTGCCAGTAGCCCACTCGGATTTCATTTTCGCTGCGCTGGCTGAAGAAACCGGGCTGGCAGGCGTTATCGGGCTGCTGGTGCTCCTGGCGCTGCTGGTACAGCGAGGTATGCGCGCTGCCATCCTCTCGAAAAACCTGTATCACCGTTACCTGGGTGCGGGCATCAGCCTCTACCTGGGTGCGCAAAGCGTCCTCATCATCGGCGGCAATTTGCGCCTTCTCCCGCTCACAGGGGTGACGCTGCCGTTTGTGTCCTACGGCGGCTCTTCCCTGCTCACCAGTTTCCTGGCGCTGGCACTGCTGCTGCACATCAGCGCCCAAAGCGAAGAAGACCCTCCCCTGCAGGCAGAGGAAACACACACTCCGAGCGCCTGCATGGCATTGAGCGCTTTGCTGCTGGCGGGCTTTGCCGCTGTGGCTTTGCTTTCCGGGTGGTGGGCGCTTTATCGCGCACCGGCGCTGCTCACCCGTCCCGATAACGCCCGGCGCAGTATCGCCTCCCGGTACGTGCCTCGCGGCGATATCCGTGCGCGGGATGGCTCTCCCCTGGCACTGACTGTAGGGGAACCCGGCGCATACAATCGTTTGTACCTCCAGCCTGCCCTCTCCCCTGTTATTGGCTATACGCAAGCCGCCTTTGGGGAAAGCGGGCTGGAAGCCAGCATGGATGCCACCTTACGCGGCCTGGAAGGGTACCCCGCCGAAACCCTGTGGCAATACCACCTCTTGTATGGCACGCCGCCCCCCGGTCTCAGCATCCGTACCTCGCTTGCCCCCAGCCTGCAAACCCTGGCCGATTCGCTCCTGGAAGGACAGCATGGCGCTCTGGTGCTGCTCAACGCGACCAATGGCGAAATCTACGTCATGGCCTCACACCCCGGATTCGACGCCAACCACCTGCAAGAGACATGGCAAGACCTGTTACAGGCTTCCGATGCGCCCTTGTTGAACCGGGCGACGCTGGGACAATATCCAGCCGGCCCAGCGGCAACGCCTTTCCTGCTGGCCGCCCATTTCACCACCCGGAATGACCTGCCGCCCCTGCCAGCACGCAGCAACTATGTGGTGCAAGGGGTCAACCTGACCTGCGCTCTGCCGCCAGCGGAGGATACCTGGTCGGCATGGCTGCAAGCAGGGTGCCCCGCCACGCTGGTGGCATTGCACATCCCCTGGGATGCAGGACTGCCAGCCGGGGTTGGGGAACACATCCCCCTGCGGCTTCCCACCCTCCCAGAAGGCACCTCCCCACCCACGGGGAGTCTGGAGGATACCCTGGGCGTTTCCTCCTCCTGGCAGGTCAGTCCGCTGGACATGGCTCTTGCGGCCGCCGCTCTCAGCAACGACGGCGTGCGCCCTGCCCCCCGATTGGTCACCGCCCGACAAACCCCTGAGGATACCTGGCAAACCCTGCCTGTATTGGGTGCTTCGCAAACCGTTTTTTCCGCCCCCGCAGCCCGACAGGCAGCGCAAATGCTCGCCTCGTCTGGAAAGCCCTGGTGGTTGACCGTTGCGCTGGCACCTGCAGGGGAGCAGGCATACACCTGGGTACTCGGCGGCACGCTGCCAGACCAGCCTGGCACTCCCCTGGCTATTGCCCTGGTACTGGAAAGTCCTCAGCCACAAGCCGCCCTGGGCATCGCCGCGCAGGTGCTGACAAGCGCCTGGGGAGGACAGCCGTGAAACGTGTGTTCATGCATTGGCGGCAGGCACTTCCGCCGGCGCTTGTGGCCGCGGCGTATACCCTGCTCCTGGGCGCACAACGCCATATCTCGCTGTTCCCGGAGGCGCTTTTGCTCTTTGCCGTGGTTTACCTGACCGCGGCCTGGTGTGTAGAAGCCCTGTTGCGCCCGCTGCGTGACCTGCAGGAGCAAATGCACGCCCGTGAGCCGCGCCCGGTAGAACGCTACACCGGGGTGCAACACCCCGATATCAGCGCCTTGCGCAACGCCTTTGGGGAGATGTTGACGCGCATCAGGCAACAGGCGCACGCCCGCGCCACCGAAGAAAGTCGCCTGCATGCCGTACTGGAGCAAATGCGGGACGGCGTGCTCATCCTGGACAGCGACGGCATGGTACACGTGTGTAATCGCAGCGCGGCGCGCATGTTTGGCATCACCCGCCAACAGGCCACCGGGATGAGTCTGGCGCGTCTGAGCCGAGATTACCGCCTGGTCAATTTGTGGCAGCAATCAGCCCAGGGGCGTCTGCGAAAGGAAATCACGCTGAACACGGGGCTGATGTTACAGGTGACCATCACACCGCTTTCCGGCGTCCTGCAAAATTTCACGCTGGTGCTGCTGCGCGATGTGACCCGCCTGCGCAGGCTGGAAGCCGTGCGCAGAGATTTCATCAGCAACATCTCACACGAGTTGCGCACCCCTCTGGCCTCTTTGCAAGCCCTGGCTGATACCCTCCAGGAAGGGGCACTGGATGACCCTCCGGCCGCACGACGGTTTTTGGAGATGATGCAAACCGAGGTCGCGGCGCTGACGCAGATGGTCAATGAACTGGTGGAACTTTCGCGCATCGAATCGGGACGCGTGCCATTGCACCGCCGGGCCGTGGCGCCAGAGGCGTTATTGCATCGTGCCGCCAGCCGGTTGGAGGTGCAGGCAGAGCGCAAGGGGGTGCAGGTGCAGGTAGAGTGTCCCCCGGCGCTGCCAGATGTTCTGGCCGACCCGGAACGCATCGGGCAGGTGCTGGTGAATCTGCTGCACAACGCCATCAAGTTCACGCCCCAGGGCGGGCACATCACCCTGGAGGCGCGCCCCACAGAAAAGGGTGTTATCTTTCGGGTGCAGGATACCGGCATGGGCATCCCATCCGAGGCCTTGCCGCGCATCTTCGAGCGCTTCTACAAGGCCGACCAGTCTCGCAGCGGCGGGGGTACCGGTCTGGGGCTGGCCATTTGCAAGCACCTGGTAGAAGCCCACGGCAGCAAAATCGGCGTGGAAAGCACGGAAGGGCATGGCAGTGTGTTTTTCTTCACCCTGCCTGACGCAAAATAGGCGCGCTGTTTCCACACCGGAAAAGATGCGGCAAAAAGTGCGCCTCTATGCAATTGCAACGTAAATACCGTGTTATTAAGACATCCTTCCTCTGGAAAATATACCCCAAAAGCGGTTATAATTGGGCGCACTTGAAGCAGCACACAACTACCTACCGACAGGAGATAGCACAGTGGCTACAACAATGCCTACTAATGACGTAGGGTATAAACGTCCCCGCATTCGCTGGCTGGACGTGAAGGAACAAATTGCAGGGTACCTGTTCATTCTGCCTGCGTTTGTCATCATCACACTGTTTGGTTTGTTCCCCATTGGGTATGCGGTGTACATGAGCACCTTCCGCTGGCGGGTGCGCAAGGGGAACTTCGTCGGCCTGGAAAACTACACCAAAACCGTAGGCGACTGGCAGGGGGTAGCCTTTTTTGTCATTGGGCTGGCTTTGATGGTGCTGGCCTATTGGGTGTGGCAAAATGCCTTCCGCTCACTGGATAACCGCAAACTGGTTGTCGGTGTGCTGGGAGGTTTTTTGTTGCTGATAGCCGGCTGGCTGGTCTCTACGGGGTGGGGACGCATGATTGCCGAGGGCGACAAGGATTTTCTGGAATCGCTGCCGCGCACGCTGTATTACGCCATCGGCACCGTGCCCGCCGAAATCGCCCTGGCGCTGGTACTGGCGTACCTGCTGTACCAGAAAATCCGCGGGCAGGAATTCTTCCGCATGCTCTACTTCCTGCCCTACATCACCCCCGTGGTCGCCACGGCAGTGGTTTTCCGCACGATTTTCAACTCCCGCGATACCTCCCTGGCCAACCAGTTCTTGAGTTTCTTCGGTAAAGAGCCGCAGAAATGGCTGTTCGAGCCTAAACCCTTCAACAACGTGATGTTCAACATGAACCTGGAAGGGTTCTGGGCTGGCCCAAGCATGGCGCTCGTTTCCATCATCTTCTTTGGCATCTGGACGTATGTGGGCTACAACACGGTGATTTTCCTGGCCGGCCTGGGGTCTATTCCCAGCGAGTTGTACGAAGCAGCGGAAATTGACGGCGCCAACAAGTGGCATTCGTTCCGCTACATCACGCTGCCGCTGCTCTCCCCCATCACCTTCTACCTGGCCCTGATTGCCTTCATTGGGACTTTCAAGGCCTTCAATCACATCTACGTGATGCGTGTACCATCGGCATTGGGTACGGTAGACGTCACCAGCGTGACCATCTTCGACACTTTCTACAAAGCCAATCAATACGGTTATGCCACTGCCCAGGCCATCATTCTCTTTTTCATCATCCTGGGATTGACCTTCGTACAAAACAAAGTCTTCGGGGAGCGCGTGTTCTATGGCTGATACCATGCAAACCACCCGTTCATCCTTCAAGCAGGAATCAACCGAAAGCCTGCGCGTGCGGCCAACGCGCATCCTCATTTACCTGATTTTGATTGCAGGCGCGGTGCTGGCCATTTTGCCCTTCTTCTGGATGGTCTCCACTTCATTGATGACCCTGGGAGAAACCATCAACAGACGGTGGCTTCCTGCCGTGCCGCAGTTCAGCAATTACGTGGAAGCCTGGACGGAGGCGCAGTTCAGCAAGTATTTTCTGAACAGCGTCATCATCACCACCGTCACACTGGCGGGGTTGTTGACCACCTCGGTGCTGGCCGGGTATGCCTTTGGGCGTATCAAATTCTTCGGGCGCAATTTCCTGTTCGCCGTTCTGCTCAGCACGATGATGATTCCCGAATCGGTCACCATGATTCCCAACTTCCTGATGATTCGCGGCGACATCATCCCGCTGCCCGGTCTGCCGGGCTGGGGCGGCTCATGGCTGAACCACCTGCCCGCGCTGACCGTGCCCTTCATGGCCAACGCCTTCAGCATTTTCCTGCTGCGCCAGTTCTTCATCCAGATTCCCGATGAATTGTGGGATGCGGCGCGCATCGATGGTGCGGGGCACCTGCGCTTCCTGCTGCAGGTCGTTTTGCCCATCAGCAAAGCCCCCATCATGACGGTGCTGTTGTTCTCGTTCATCGGCTCCT